>NZ_CP121196.1:1890904-2206055 GCF_039994875.1 Telmatobacter sp. DSM 110680
CATTCTTAAGCCGTTTACGTAGCTCGATTCGCTTGGACGATATTTTCTTCTGGTGAACGCGCAGAGCGGCCTCGGCCAGGGTTGCAAGGACGACCGATTCGCGAGTGTCAGGGGATCGATAGAAACTGAGGGTCTGCCGCGAGAGCTTGGTCAGGGTAAGCAACTGCTCCTCGAGCATGCCGCAGTAGAGGCGAACCTGGGACGGGTTATCTGCTTCCTGTTGAATGAGATAGTTGAGATTGGTTACGGCTTCGAGCGGGCCGTTGATCTCGTGCATGACTGTGGCTGCAAATTGTCCAGCAACGACTAGTTCCTGGTTTTGGCGGACAATATCCTGAATCTCTTGCTCGAGATTGCGGTCGTCGGCTGGCCGGTCCATAAATCCCCCCTTTGGTCGAACACTGGGGAGGATGCCATCGATGAGCATCGCTTACGTGGAGAGAAGATCCTCCTCGGGCCAGTTTCTAAACTTCGGCATGGCGGCTTCGAACAGTCGAAACGTTGAACCCGCTATGTCCGGTATGAGACGTACGATGCGGTCGTTTAGAAAAGGGTGGTTCGCCGAAAAATAGTTTGGGGTAGCGGAGATCAGTGACCTAGCTAAAGCTTGGACCGGCGAGTTTGGGAGGCTGTGGCTAAGACTTTCAGGAGCGGGTATGTCTGGTCCCAGTCTATGCAGCCGTCGGTGATGCTCTGGCCGTAAACCAGCGGCTGACCGGTCACCAGCTTTTGAGCGCCTGCAACCAGATTGCTTTCAAGCATGACACCGATGATGTTGGAATTGCCGGCGGCGACCTGCGCAGCAACGTCGTGACAGACGAGTGGCTGACGGGCGTGGTCCTTGTGGCTGTTGGCGTGGCTGCAGTCGATCATGATGCGGGGCTGAAGGCCTGCATTCTGCATTGCAACTGCGGTCTGCGCAACGGACTCTGCGTTGTAGTTCACCAGCTTGCGACCACCGCGCAGGATGATGTGGGTTTCGCGATTGCCGGTGGTTACGAAAATTGCCGACTGCCCGTATTTGGTGTGGCCGAGGAAAGTGTGCGAGTTGGCCGCGGAGAGAAGTGCGTCGATTGCAACTTGGATATCGCCGGAAGTCGCGTTTTTGAATCCCACCGGGCAGGAGACACCGGAGACTAACTGACGGTGGACCTGGCTCTCGGTAGTTCGCGCTCCGATGGCTCCCCAGCTAACAAGACCGGCGATGTACTGCGGCGAAATCATGTCGAGGAATTCGGTTCCCGCTGGCACGCCCATTTCCGCGAGGTCGAGCAGAAGGTGACGCGCTAATCGAAGGCCGTCGTTGATTTTGTAGGAGCCGTCGAGATGCGGATCGTTGATCAGGCCCTTCCAGCCAACGGTGGTGCGAGGCTTCTCAAAGTAAACGCGCATCACGATTTCGAGGTCGGAGGAGAATTCGGCTATGGCGGCCTTGAGGAGCGTGGCATATTCACGCGCAGCCTTGGTGTCGTGAATGGAGCAAGGACCAACGAGAACCAGCAGGCGTGGATCGCGATGCGCGAGGATGCGTGAGACGGCGAGGCGAGCATTGAAGATGGTGGCGATTGCCTCTTCGCTTGTGGGGCGCTCCTCTTCGAGGAAGACCGGCGGAAGGACAACCTTGGTCCATTGGATGCGAACGTCTTCAATGCCTTGATTCATGGGCTCTTTTAAGGATGCTGGATTGCTGCCGTCGGGGACGCAGGCAGGATTCATCTGAATGATCTTTGATTCAAGATTACCAGCATCGACCGGCCGATTCAGTGTGCGGACATTGGTAGCTAGCGGCGGGATTTGCGCTTGGCGTCGGCTCGCGGCCAGTATTGGAACTCGTCTGCGAAGAGTTCGCCACTAAGATCGGCCACGCGCTGTGTCATCCGGGTTTGGGCATCGGCGATGGCCTGGTTGTAGATCGCCGGCCCCACCTCTTCCATCAAGAAGTTGAGCAGCAGGCCTGCGGGCATATCGCCAATGGGCTCGAGGTTCTCTTCGAAGTAGCGCTGCATGGAAGAAATGGCGTCGGTGCGTTGCTGCTTAGTGAGCTCGAGGGTGACCATCAGCAGTGACTCCTTCAGTCAATGGAGATTCTATTACTGCGGGTCAAAGAGGAGCGTGATGACGCTGTTGCGACTTAAAGACAAACGATCATTTTTCGAACGAATCTACCTCCGATGCTGGGAAACTGTTGTATTCCGGGCGCCGACGAGAATGCGTGCAGCCTTTCATCCCGGCCCTTCCGTCTTAGACTTGGAACGAAGCTGTTGAACAGCTTGTCGTCGGGAGAAGACCCTTGGGCTTAGATAATGTGGCAGTCGTTGTTCAGGCATCGATAGCAAGACTTGTGATCGGCCTGATTGTGCTGCTAACGGGATGCAGCGTTGCAATGGTAGCGCAGGGCAACCCCGCCACTCCTCAGCATCGAGACACCGATGATCCTGCACTTACGCATAGGCTTTCCCCGAAGGCGACGAGCTCGATTATTGCGGAAGGAAAGATCAAGCTGGACGTTGTGGTCGATGACGGAGCGGGAAAGCCAGTGCTGGAACTGCAGCCGTGGGATTTCAAGGTTTTCGACAACAACCGGGTGCGCAAGGTGCTGTCATTTCGTGCATACGATGGCGTAACCGTGATGCCGGATCCTCCGGTTGAAGTGATTCTTGTGATGGATACGTTGAATCTGCCTTTCCAGCAGGTCGCGTTTGTACGCGGAGAAGTAGACCAGTTTCTTCGCCAGAACGGGGGAAAGCTGAAACAACCGCTGACGCTGGTCTTGCTGACGGATGCCGGCATCCGGTTCCAACCCCGTCCATCAACGGACGGGAATGCGATTGCGAGTGTGGTGGACGGCATTAAAGGCAGTGTGAGCGTGATCAATTCCGCGATGGGGGGAGATGGCTATGTGGAGCGCTTCCAGCGGTCCGCGAAAGCAATGGACAATATTGCCCAGAATGAAGCCAGGAAGCCGGGTAGGAAGCTTCTGATATGGGTGGGGCCGGGCTGGCCGATATTGAATCGGCCTTCGGACGGATATTCCGATAGAGAGCAGAGGCGGAATTTTGACAACATCGTCGAGCTCTCTACGGCTCTGCGACAAGCGCGCATTACGGCCTACAGCGTGGCGCCGAGCTCAGCAGCAACCCCCAACACGCTTCTTTATAAGAGCTTCCTGAACCCAGTGAAGACCTACAGGGATGCGGATTTCGGAAACATGGCGCTCAAGGTCCTGGTGACTCAAACGGGAGGCAAGATTCTCGGGCCAGACAACGACTTAGCAGGACAGATCAGTCGCTGCATCGAGGACGCGAATGCGTTTTACCGGATTTCATTTGATCCTCCGGCAGCTGTTCACGCGGATGAGTATCACGATCTGAGAGTGACGGTGGATAAGCCCGAAACCATGGTGCGGACAAGCAGCGGATATTACAACCAGCCAGCCGAGCATTGAGGTACAGTGGTTGGCAAAGCGTCAATCTGCGATGAAGGTGAACCGGGCCATGCGTAAGCGGGGTGTTTTACTTTTCTTGTTTCTGTTTGTTGTGCCTTGCGTCCTTGCGCAATCAGACAGCCATTCGGATGTTTCTTCAACGACGGTTGCCAAACAACGGCCGATCTTTCTGGATGTCCTGGTGACGGACAGTTCCGGGAAACCGGTCTCAGATCTAGAACCATTCGATTTTTCGGTTCTGGATGAGAATCAACCGCGCAAGGTCATCGGATTTCGTCGTACGGACGGCGCGGCGGGATCAAAACTCGATCCCCCGGTAGAGGTCATTCTGGTGCTCGATGCCGTCAATATGCCCTACCAGGTGGCGACGAGATTCCGGCTCGAGATGGAAAAATTCCTGCGCGAAAACGATGGACACCTGGCGCAGCCGGTCTCAATCTATATGTTCACCAGCGAGGGATTGCGCGTGCAGCCTGCTCCATCGCGGGATGGGAACGCGCTGGCGGCGATGCTGGATCAGTCGACCGGGACAGTGCGGGCGCGAGATGCGGCCGGTGGAATCTATTCGCTGGATGAGCAATTCAAGACTTCCTATCAGACCATCAGCGGGATGGCCGAGAATCTTTCGCACAAGCCGGGGCGGAAGGTCGTCATTTGGACGGGGTCGGGCTGGCCACTTCTTAACGAGCGCTTTTTCATCCAGACCGACGTTTCGCGCGGAACCTATTTTCGCCAGATTGCGGCGCTGCAGAATAAACTTCGCGACGCGCGCATCACGCTGTACAGCCTGTTTGCCACAGCCGGATTGACGAACACGTTGTACCAGGGCTACCTGAAACCGGTGCGAGAAGTACGCAAGATGGAGATTGGGGACATGGCGTTGCAGGTGCTTGCACTGCATACGGGTGGACGCGTGCTAGACCCCAGCAACGATGTGAAAGGGCAGATTGACGCCTGCGTGGCCGACATCGGCGAGTACTACACGCTCGCTTTCATGCCTCCGCCGGCCGCAAAAGCGGATGAGTATCACGACCTCGCGGTGGTGGTGAACAAGCCGGGGCTCAAGGTGCGCACGGTGACCGGTTACTACAACGAGCTGGGTGCCAACTAGCGAGTGTGAGTGGCGGAGTTGCGGCCTTGTAGGCGGCGAAAGAGCCGGCGCCTGTAAACAAGCCAAACCCCGACAGCGAGCGTGAGCCAGACAAGCGTGGCGAGGACGAAGGTCTGGATCATGCCGGTGCGGGGCATCCAGATCCAGAAGATGAAAGCAAAACCGGCGAGGCCGATGCAGCCCATGGCCGCGCCACGCGCGTCGATGGCTGCTACGATACGGCCGCGATTGCTGCCATCAAAGCCGGCGCGAGCCTTATGCTGTTTCTCGTGAGCTTCTACCAGACTTGCGCTGGCAGTGAAGATCGCTGGAAAGGCCAAGAAGAAACCGCCGATCACCGGGCCAAATTTCTGTGCGATCAAGCCGGCAACGACGCAAACAGCGCCGCCAAATACGAAGCGGATGATCCACTCATGGGGCTTGATGCCTTTGATCGCGGCGAGCCTGGCATGAATGATCATGGCAACTGCCTGATCGCGAGCCAGAATGCGAAGGAAGCGGCAAACCACACGGGCATTAGAACGACAGTTGCCGTAAGTGCGCGACGTTTGTAGTGGATCAGCATCCAGCTCACGGATGCGCCATACAGCAGAAAAGCAATCGCGCCGAAGATCATGGAACGCGCCTCTACGGCGGCATAGGCTTTGCCGCGACTGGCAATGGTGATGCCAATGGTGGCCAACGCGATGGAGGGGGCTGCCCCGAAGAGTCCCGCAAAGCTCTTCGGGCGGAACACTTCACCGAGGACAGAAAAAAAGCTGACGATGAAGCCGCCAATCAGAAACCGTGCGAGAAGTTCACTCATTGGAGTATGCGTCCAAGCGAGCTCTCATGAGGCTCGCTGTGCTTTCTTGATCATGCTCATGGCCGCGTCGACCTTTTTACAGCCGAGGAGCTTGTATTTTTTGCCTTGAAGCTGGTGGTAATTGACGAAAAACTCTTCAAGTTCGCGGAGGAATTTCTTTGGCAGGTCGTCGAGCTTTTTGAGATAGGCGTACTCGTGGTTCATCTCTGCCACGGCGATGAGGCGATCGTTACGAAGCTTCTTTTTTCCGTCGGTTTGCTCACCCTCAATGATGCCGATCAGGCGGGCACGGACGGCGATGCCGGGAAATGCCGGCTCGTCCATGAGCAGAAGAACGTCGATAGGATCGCCGTCGGGAGCGATGGTCCTGGGCAGGAAACCGAAATCGTAGGGGAAGCTCATGCCGGCGGGAAGAACCGCCTTGACCGTGAAGATGTTTTGCTTCGCATCGAAGGCGAATTTGTTGCGACTGCCTTTCGGGGTCTCGATGATCACCTGAATGATGCCGTCACGCTTGTCTACGGGTTTGAGGAGTACGGGGTTTGCCATACTGCTCGCAGCTTTCTTTGCCATTACTGATTACTCCTCTCTCTTTAATCGAATTGTCATCTTCAAGCTGAGAGAGCTACGGGGTTGATTCGGTTGCCCTAAGCGCCGGGAGCGCCTGATATGAGTTCCGAACCTTTCCCGGAACTTGACAGTGCTGCTGTGCGATTTCTAAAATTAGAAAGGAGATTCCTACCTGTTTTCTGCGCTAAGCATCTGATTTGGGGAGGATTATCCGAATAGGACGGGGTTAGCAATCGAGCGTTGTAAGCGGCGTGCCCGATCAATGAGGTAGCTGTCAAATGGCTGAGACGCGCGTGAGTCCGCGGGAGCGACTGGTCCTTACGGCGATTATCGAGCTCTATATTGCTACGGGAGAGCCGGTCGCATCCCAGGCAGTAGCCGACCAGTTTGCACATAAAGAGGGACTTAGCTCAGCAACGATCCGCAATGTGATGGCGTCTCTGGGAGATGCTGGGTTGCTGGAACAGGCGCATACTTCTGCCGGCCGAGTGCCTACGGCAGCGGCGTTCCGATTTTACGTAGAGCAGATTACCCGTCCCGAAGCCCCGATGGGGCGGATTGGACTGGGAGGGGCTGCTTTTGCGACGCTTCCGCAAAATGGCATCCCGCTGAGTGAGGAACGACGGGGGCAGATCGAAGAGAGCTTTGCAGGTGTGACGAGCTCAAACGAGTATCTGGAACGGACTTCGCACGTACTGGCGCTGGTTTCCAGCGGATTGGGAGTGGCGCTGGCGAGCGGAACAGCCGAGCAGGTACTGGAACATATTCATTTTTCAAGGCTTTCGGCCGGACGCGTGCTTGCGGTGGTGGTGACTCGGGCTGGGGCAGTGCTGGACAGGGTTTTGGTTCTTGACCGCGAGTTCACGCATCTTGAACTGGAGACGGCAGCGCGCTACCTGAACGAGACGTTTCATGCGTGGCCGATCGATCGGATTCGTACCGAGATCGCACGGCGGATCGAGGAGGAGCAAGCCGCTTACAACCAGTTGCTGGCGTCGGTCGAAGAACTCTGCCGCAAAGGCGCGCTGACGACGAGTGGCGACAACTCGGTGCTTTATGTGGAAGGGATGTCGAACCTGATTGCGGTGGAAGTGGATCGCGACCGGTTGAAGCAAATGCTGCTGGCTTTGGAAGCCAAGCAGCGTCTGGTTGATCTTTTAACGGCATATGTCAACGGCAGTCAGCAGGAAGTGCGCGTGGTTGTAGGCCTCGATGAGGCGTCCCCGGCAATGCAGGATTTGGTGCTGATCGGGTCATCCACGCGATTGGGCGGTACCAGCCTGGGGACAGTGGCAGTGATTGCGCCCACGCGCATCCAATATCAGGAGATGATCCAGGCAGTGCGCTATGTGGCGAGGCTTTCAGAGCGCATACTGGAGATTCCAAGTCAGTAAGAGCGGGAGCGGACAAGGATGAGTGCGCGGATGAAAGTCCGCAAGCAAGAGAATTTTGCGCTAGATGCCTGCTGTTGAGATGGCAGCGTTGCTGAGGAATTTATCATTGACTAAGACTAGAAACATATGGGGAATGCGAAGAAATATGCCAGAGAAGGAAGCAGAGTTGACGGCGGTAGAGAACGCGGAAGATGCAACGGGCGAGGCAGGGCAATCGGCCGAAATGGAGCCTCGCGCCGAGGAGCCACCGGTAGGCCGGGCTGAGTTCGATCAGCTACAAGCCGAATATGACCAACTGAAGAAGGAACGCGACGCCCTGATTGATCGTCTGGCACGGTTGCAGGCAGAGTTTGAAAACGCACGCAAACGGTCGGAGAAAGAGAAAGCCGATTTCAAGGACTTTGCGCTGGGATCGGTTGTGGAGCAATTCCTGCCGGTGCTGGACAATTTTGAACTGGCGTTGAAGTCGACAGGTTCACCGGAACAACTGCGCGCAGGCGTGGGGTTGATCGTGAAGCAGATGGAGGAGATTTTGCGCGGTCTGCAGGTGCAGCCTGTGGCGACTGTCGGTGAAGAATTCGATCCCCGCCATCACGAAGCCATGGGCTCGGTGGAACGCGACGACTTGCCCGATCAACATGTGGCCGAGGAGGTTCGCCGCGGGTACCGGCTGCGAGAGAAGTTGTTGCGCCCGGCGCTGGTGCGGGTTGTATCCAACCCAAAACAGACAAACGAGTGAAACTGACTGGCACATCGATTTTGGCTATACGTGATTCTGCAAGACAAGACAGCCAGCGTGCATTGAACGGGCTCCGCGCCCCCATCGACGGAAGGTCCCAAGGGTTTGAACACAAGAGTGAGTAAAGCAGATTACTACGAAGTGCTGGGTGTATCGCGCGACGCCAGCGACCAGGAATTGAAGAGCGCGTATCGCAAACTGGCGCTCCAGCATCATCCCGATCGCAATCCGGGAGATCACGCTGCTGAAGAGAAATTCAAGGAAGCCAGCGAGGCTTACCAGGTGTTGAGCGATGCCGACAAGCGGGCGGCCTACGATCGCTACGGTCACGCCGGCATCAGCGGTGGCGGGCCGGGCGGATTTGGCGGGTTCTCCGGCGCTGTTGACCTGGGCGACATCTTCGGCGACCTGTTCGGCGAGATGTTCAACGTGGGCGGCGGGCAGCAGCGGAGTGCGCGCCAACATCGCGGCGACGACCTGCGCTTTGATCTCGCGATCGATTTCGAAGAAGCAATCTTCGGCACAGAAAAAGAGATCAAGATTCGCCGGCTCGAAGCCTGCGAGACATGCAAGGGAAGTGGCAGCGCTTCGGGACGTGGTCCTTCGGTGTGCCCGCAGTGTCACGGGCGCGGACAGATTCGCTACCAGCAAGGATTCTTCTCGGTGGCTCGGACGTGCAGCACCTGTTCGGGTCGCGGATCGATCATCAGCGATCCATGCCAGACGTGTCGTGGCGAGACGCGCTTGACGAAGGAGATTAAACTCACCGTCAAGGTACCGCCAGGTGTCGAAGAGGGAACGCGCATTCGTTATACAGGCGAAGGCGACGTGGGCCGGGGAGGCGCACAGAGCGGCGATCTCTATGTGGTGCTTGCGATTCGCAAGCATGACTTCTTCGAACGTGAAGGACAGAATCTGCACTGCGTGATTCCGATCAGCTTTCCCCAGGCCGCGCTTGGAGCGGATATCGAGATTGCCGGAGTCGACGGTCCAGTGATGTTGAAGATTCCCGAAGGCACACAAAGCGGAAAGGAATTGCGGCTCCGCGGGAAAGGCGTGCCGTATCTGAACGAGAAGGGTCGCGGCGACCTGATCGTCAGGGTAGTTGTACAGATTCCGAAGAAGCTGACCCGCGCGCAACGCGAATTAATTACCGAACTTAGTAATTCGATGTCGGTGGAGAATAAGCCGACATCTCCTGGGTTGCTGGATAAGATGAAAGACCTCTTCAGCTAGATCATTTTGATTTATTCAGGTATCGATGCATCGGTTCTCTTTCCGCGTAATGTCAGAATGCGCCTGACGTGAATCCGGTCAGACAATAATTCCAACCGTCGTCAGGATGGGAGAACATGGCACTCCGCAATCTGATTCTCCGCTTCGCACTTGGCGGACTGATGGCGGCTTTGAGTTTTCTGATCGCGCGATCAAAACTCCCCGAAAAGCTGTCGGGTTGGGATGAAAGGCAGTTCGATCGCAGTCTAGTGGCGCTATATGCGTGCAGCCGCTTTCTGATTTTCATTGCGGCGTTCTTCGTTTTTCATCAAAAGCCGTGGGCTGATCTCGTGTCGTTTTATGTTCCGCAGGCGCATTCCGCTATGCAGGGTTTGGTTCCGTATAGAGATTTTTCGACAAGCTATGCCCCACTCAATCCATACCTTGACGCGCTATTGCTCCGGTTGCACGATTCGCCACTTTCGATCCTGATTTTTCAGATCGCATGCGATGTTGTCTCTGTCCCTTTCTGGATCAGGTTTTTTCGCCGCTGCTTGAATGAAGCCACGGTTCGGAAGGCTGCGCTGCTGTATCTTGTGCAGCCGCTGGTGATTTGGGAAATCTGTCTGGACGGTAAAAACCAGGGATTCATTTCGCTCTTGCTCGCCATTAGTTTTTGCGCGATTGCGAGAAAGGAAATTGTCTCCGGAATTTCCTTGAGCCTGACATGGATTCTAGTAAAGATACTCCCAGTGATATTCGTGCCAACGCTTTTTATGGGAGCGCGGAAGCGGACAATATGGTTGCTGAGCGTCGCTATTCCTTCTGTCTTGGTTTACGGCGCTTTTATCGCTGTCAGAGCGGATGTGACCTGGGCAGTGCGGAAGGAGGGCAGTCTTGCGACCCCGCAGAATCTTCCGTATCTCTTCGGAGCCGTTACCGGATATAACCTGCCCGAAGGTTTGTTGAGTCTACTAGCAATTATCGTTGTGGCCTTCGCGCTGATAATCACGATCAGGATTCAACTGCGTACTAAGGATGATCCAGCGAGACTATGGATCATGGCGCTGAGCGTTGAACTTATCCTGCTTGCAGTGATGCTGATGAACAAGAAATCGGATACCTCGTATCTGGGCATGTGCTTTTTTCTGCTGTGTGCATTCGCGGCTTTCGATGCGGACCGCGGCAGACGCGCAATGGCCGGCTTATATGCACTGCTTTCCTTACTCGCTTTACCGATTGCCAGTTTCTGGTATTGGCCGTTAAACCGGGAGTCTGCCAGCCAACTTCACACACTCTGGGTGGCCGGCAATCGAAACGCATGGATCATGATGGCGATGCAGTCTCTGCTGGCGGTGAGCTACATCGGCTTGATGCTGGGAATCGTTCGCACAGTGCGCGGACGGGTGAAAGGTCTGACACCAGAAACGATCGCCAGGGGCTGAGTCTGTTGAAGAGAAACTCTGGAAACGCTGCGGATGATGAAACTGACAGACGCCAGGAAATCCGAACGTGAGCCTCATCGTGTGCGCAGGCTACATGGCCAGCAGTACTACCACGGCAACAACCGCACCCATGACAAGGCTGGCTGCATCCGTGAGAGCAAAAGCTACCGGATCTTCGTCAAGTTCTCCGCGCGAGGCGAGCAGCCAAACTCGACAGAGCCAAAGGATCATGCAGGGCACGATGAGCCACAATCGCTGCGGGTAGTGATAGAGGACCGTTACGTCTTGACTGCTGATGTAGTTTGCAAAAACAACTACCGCGGCGAAGGCACTCGCCGTCCCGAAAGTCCGAATCTGCTCAATATCGCTCATCAGATAGCCGCGGCCATTTTTGATCTGAGAACCCGTGAGCCGCAAATTTTCCAGTTCCGCGAAGCGTTTCACGATCGCGAGGGACAGGAAAAGGAAGATGGCAAAGCCTGCCAGCCAATGCGAAATCCGGACTTGGGTCGCGGCGCCGCCTGCCAGCAATCGCAGAGTGTACAAGCCAGAAAGGGCTAGAACATCCACAAGCGCAATGCGCTTGAGATAGAGCGAGTAAGCAAGTGTGGAGCCGAGGTAAAGAAGAAGCCAGTAACTGAACGTTGGAGGAAGCAGTTGTGCGACGGCAAAGCCTAACCCCAGAAGCAGAGCGGCCACGATAAGGCCACTGGAAGGCGCAAGATCGCCGGATGCAAATGGGCGTAGTCGCTTTTTTGCGTTGCGCCGGTCGGCCTCAATATCGAGAAGGTCGTTGACCAGGTAGGTGCCGGACGCGGTTGAGCAGAAGCAAACGAAAGCAAGAAACGAAGCGGTCAGCAATTGGATTGAATGACTGTGAGAAAGAAGTGGAGGAAGGAAAATGAGAAGGTTCTTAGCCCACTGATGCGGTCGAAGGGCCTTTACGAGCGACCGCCACAGCGTGCTTCGTTCTTCGAAGGCTCGGGAAGGAACAATTCCGCGAGCACGCAGCTTCGAGTTCAATCTCCGGCTCGGATTGGCCACCATGGACTCGGCAGCTCCAGCCATAAGCGGCAAATCAGGTGTGTCGTTGCCTACGTATACAAAGTTGCTTCCGCCAAGGCGATTTCTGAGGCTTTCTAGTTTTCTGTTTCCCGTGAGATTGCGAACGCCATCGCTTCCTAGAACACCATCGAAGACTCCAAGATGATCGGCAACGCGCTCTGCTAGTCGGATATCCGCGCCGGTTGCAAGATAGATTTGCCGGCCGCGTGCGTGCTCCTGTTGCAGGAACCGCAGCAGCGTGCGGTTGTAGGGAAGATGGACGACATCGAGGACGACGTTTTCGGTCACAAAGGATTTGAATTGTGCCTTGCCGCGAAGTACTTGTCCGGGTAAGCGCAACAGGAGCAGAGGATGAGTGCGTGCAAGAACCAGCAGAGAGTCAATCAGGGTATCTGACTTGACCAGCGTTCCGTCCAGATCGACGCAAAGAGGCTTGAATTCTTTAACCTTCGATTCGGACTGCGCTACGACTTGGGACAAATCTAACCTCGTATTGAAAGAGCCGATGAGAACCAGGCAATCGCGGGCATGTGTATCGTTTTGCCATTTAAGACGGCGCAAAACTACAATCTAAGGTCTTTGAGAACGGCTCAAGTATACAGCCGCGGCAACGCGGAAAAATCGGCGAGAAGCGGCCTCAGCAACGATTACTGCAAGGTAAGAATAAAAGATAGACGCTATACAAGTTCTTATGCCTGTCCTGTCAATTCGTTACGGGCACTGCTTCATGGCGTGGGGCGATATAATCGCCCAGATGCCGCTCAACCCACGCCAAGTCATTGATCACTACGAAATCGTTGCGCTGATTGGCTCGGGCGGCATGGGAGAGGTGTACCGGGCGCGAGATACACGGTTGAATCGCGATGTTGCGATCAAAGTTTTGCCGGGTCTGTCGACCGCAGAGCCAGAGCGACTGCACCGATTTGAACAGGAGGCCCGCGCGGCGGCCGCGCTAAATCACCCGAACATTCTCGCGGTTTACCAGATGGGAATGCATCAGGGGGCGCCCTACCTGGTTTCAGAATTGCTGGAAGGCGAGACCTTGCGCGACAGGCTAAAGCGTGGCGCATTGCCCGTTCGAAAGGTCGTCGATTACGGGGTCCAGATTGCAAAGGGGCTCGCAGCAGCACACGAGAAGGGCATCATTCATCGCGACCTGAAACCGGAAAACCTATTCCTTACCAAGGATGGACAAGCGAAGATTTTGGATTTCGGCCTTGCGCGATTGACCCAGCCGCGTGAGTCGGAGCTAGTGCAATCGGCGCATGAAGTGCAAACGGTGGCAGGCATGCTCATGGGTTCCATGGGATACATGTCTCCCGAACAGGTTCGCGGAAAGGTGGCAGACCAGAGGTCCGACATCTTTACATTCTGCGCTGTTCTCTACGAGATGCTGACCGGCAAGCGGGCATTTCAGAAGGCGACCTCCATCGATGCAATGACCGCGATTTTGAATGAAGAGCCGACTCCGTTGTCGCAGGTGGTGCCCAATATTCCGCCTGCAATTGAGAGGGTGGTTCAGCGTGGCCTGGAGAAGAATCCTGAGCAGCGATTCCAGTCGGCATCGGACCTGGGCTTTGCGCTTGAGGCGGCAGTGGATCCGGCGCAGTCGATGTACACTTCCAGCTACAGATTGGAGCCGAAGCGTGCGGCCCGCTCGCGAACTCGCGTTCTCCTGCTGGCTGCCGGAGCATTGGTGATTCTCGGCATCATCGGATATCTGTGGATGCGGCCCGTGCCTGAGCCACAGGTCGCGAACTACGTACAGTTAACCCACGATGGATCGCAGAAGTCGCTGATCGGGACGGACGGCTCGAGAATCTTCCTGAGCGTTCTTACTTCCGGTGCTGAGGATACGGCGACGATACCGATTGCTGGCGGCGAACCGACGCGGATCACTTTACCCTCGCCTAATATGTCCCCCGTGGATCTCTCGCCAGACGGTGCATCCTTCCTTGTCGTGAACGGCACGGGATATCCGGCGACGGGGCCCTTCTGGAGCCTTCCGATTTTGGGCGACTCCCCGCGGAGATTGGGAGAGGCTGCGGGTCACGTCGGTGAATGGTCCGCGGACGGGAATCAGCTCGTGTTTGGGAAAGGACAGGAAGTCTACCTGGCGAACGGAGACGGCACAAACATACGCAAGTTGACCACAATGAAAAATCTGGTGTCCGGGATCTCAATTTCGAAGGACGGATCCCGGGTTCAGGTTGAGACGCAAGAGATTTCTCAAAGTGGTACCAGCGTAGTGGTGGGCGAGCGATCTATCTGGGAGGTTTCTGCGAGTGGTTCGAGTCCGCGTCCCTTGATTCCGAATTGGCAGAACTCCAACGACGAGTGCTGTGGACGATGGACAGCAGACGGAAACTTTTTCGTCTTCCAGTCTGGTGGGCAGATCTGGGCTCTCGCAGGAGAAGGGCGCTTTCTGCAACGAAGAGCGAAGCCAGTCCAGTTGACCTTCAGTCCGATGCAACTGCAGTCGCCACTTCCAAGTAAGGACGGGAAGAAACTGTTCGTTGTGGGAATGACCTTCCGAGGCGAACTAACATCGGTGGATGTGAAAACGGGGAAGCCTTCGCTCTACCTTGGTGGAATATCGGCGGATTGGATTGACGCGTCCCGAGACGGCAAGCAGGTTGTGTATGTGTCTTATCCGCAAGGCGACCTCTGGAGGTGCAATGCGGACGGAAGCGGACGGGTGCAATTGAGCTTCAGTCCCGTAAAGCCGGTTTTGCCGCGGTGGTCGCCGGATGGCCAGACGATTCTCTTCTTCGAATTTCCCGATGGACCCAGCAAGCCTGGAAAGATATACGAAATTCCTGCTTCGGGAGGCAGTCCGCGCCAACTGATTCCGGACGATATGCAGAATGAGCAGGACCCGACTTGGTCGGCGGATGGCAAGCAGATAGCGTTCGCTGGCGACGCCAATGACGCGCTCGTGCAAAGCAATGGTCCCGCGATCAAAATTCTGAACGTGGAGACCGGGAAAGTCTCGCCACTCTCTGGGTCGCAAGGGATGTTTTCGCCGCGTTGGTCTCCGGATGGCCGCTACATCGCAGCCATGAGCAGTGATTCACGCAAACTGATGCTTTTTGATTTTCAGACACAGAGCTGGAAACAAATCGGAAGCGGGACGCTTAGCTGGCTAAACTGGTCGCGCGACGGACAGTACATCTTCGTGAAAGATCTGTCCGGCAAAGGCTCGGTGGAGCGGATTAGAGTACCCGACGGAAAAGTGGAGCAGCTAGTAGACCTGAAGGATTTTGTGCTGACGGGGCTTGGCGGGGGGGCGGTTTCGGTGGCCCCTGATGGTTCGCCGCTACTGCTGCGCGACCGGGGTACGCAAGACGTTTACGCGCTGGACTGGGTCCAGCCGTAGAGTTCAGGTCCATAGCGGTACATTAGGGCCGAAGCCTCTGAAAGTCCCGAAACAAGCTGAAGGGGAGATTGGTGGAGCTGAGCGGGATCGAACCGCTGGCCTCCTCGTTGCGAACGAGGCGCTCTCCCAGCTGAGCTACAGCCCCACGACTTATTTAGTCTACCAGCGAGTGCGCGATCGTGAAAGTCGGCTATCCACGCCTTTACCGTTTGGAACGAATTTGGATCGCTCAGGCCAAAGCGTTTTGTGGATACGGAGAATATCAAATATTAGTTGACTGGGAAACAGTTGAGTCATATTTTACTTTTATGAGCAAGACAAGAGAGTATGCCGGGGCGGTAAGTGATCTGAGAACGCACGTTGGATTCTGGCTGCGTTTTGTCTCGAATCACGTTTCACATGCATTTGCTCGCAAGCTGCTGCTCAGCAGGGTCACCGTGGCGGAGTGGGTGGTAATGCGGGAGATGTTTGACGATGAGGAGACTTCGCCTGGCATTCTTGCCGATCGGATCGGGATTACACGCGGGGGAGTATCGAAGCTGGTGGACCGGCTGGTGAGCAAGGAACTGGTGATGCGGCGGGAGCGCGCTGATGACCGGCGGTTCCAGTCGATCGCTCTTACGGCCGCGGGACGGCGTCTGCTTCCGCAACTCGCTGCCCTGGCAGACCAAAACGATGAGGAGTTCTTTCATCCGCTCACCGCGAAGGAGCGCGCAGTCCTGGTAGCCACGATGAAAAAGCTGGTACAGGCGCATGGTCTGCAGACAGTACCAACGGAATAGAGGAGAAGAGATGAGCAAGCTGGCGATTCATGAAACAGCGATCGCAACACAGCAGGGAAAGATGACCTTTCCCCAGGTCGTACAGGCGTTGCTGGAGGCAGGTGTGGAGTCGTATCTGGTGGATTTCGCGGCAGCGCAAAAGACACACTACCTCGCAGACGGAACGACGGTGACGGTGCCGATGATCCTGGAGCCGGGGTCGATTGCACCAGAGTTTGACGACGGCGCGCTAGTGGCGGCGATTCGCGGGGCGCAGTCCGACACGGTGCGCTACCCCGACTTTGTGAAGCGGTCGACGGCGGCGGGTGTAATCGGATACTGGGCGTTCCTGACCGGCAGGAAGGTGATCTATTTTGGCCGGAAGGGCGAACAGCATATTGAAGAGTTCCCCAAACCGAAGGCGTAGGCACTTGCTCTGCATACCAGAAAAGCCGGGGATCAGCTTGCAAAACACAAAGGCCGGGGACGATGCCCCGGCCTCTTGCCAGCTGCTGGAAACCAGTACCACCTAGACCCCAGAGCTGGAATGTTGTTTAACAGCTGATTCGTCTACAACTGGTTCATGTTGGCGAGGAACTCGGCATTGTTTCGGACCTTTTCGAGGCGGCTGATGAGCAATTCCATCGCTTCGACGGGCGACAACGGGTTGAGCACCTTGCGCAGGATCCAGATACGTTGTAGATCTTCCTTGGGAATGAGCAACTCTTCTTTACGCGTTCCGGAACGTTGGATATCGATCGCCGGGAAGACGCGCTTGTCGACGAGCTTGCGGTCAAGGATGATTTCCATGTTGCCGGTGCCCTTGAACTCTTCGAAGATGACTTCGTCCATGCGCGACCCGGTATCAACGAGGGCGGTGGCAATAATCGTCAAAGACCCGCCTTCTTCAATGTTGCGCGCGGCACCAAAGAAGCGTTTCGGACGCTGCAGGGCATTGGAATCGACGCCGCCGGAGAGTACCTTGCCCGACGGAGGAACGATGGTGTTGTAAGCGCGAGCGAGACGCGTAATCGAGTCAAGAAGGATGACGACGTCACGCTTGTGCTCGACAAGGCGCTTGGCCTTCTCGATGACCATTTCGGCGACCTGTACGTGGCGGGCTGCCGGCTCGTCGAAGGTGGAGCTGATGACTTCGCCCTTTACGGACCGCTGCATGTCGGTGACTTCTTCGGGGCGCTCGTCGATGAGCAGGACGATGAGGACTACTTCCGGCTGATTGGCGGTGATGGAGTTGGCGAGCGACTGCAGCAGCATCGTCTTGCCGGTACGCGGCGGAGCGACGATGAGACCACGCTGTCCTTTTCCTACGGGAGTGAGCAAGTCCATAACGCGGCCGCTGACGGCTTCGCGAACGGTCTCAAGCTTGATGCGTTCCTGCGGATAGAGGGGAGTCAGGTTATCGAAGAGAATCTTGTTGCGCGTCTCTTCAGGTGACTCGAAGTTGATGGCTTCGATCTTGACCAGGGCGAAATATTTCTCACCCTCGTGGGGCGGCCGTACATTGCCGCTGATGGAGTCGCCGGTTTTCAGGTCGAATTTGCGAATCTGCGAAGGCGAGACATAAATGTCGTCGGGACCGGGCAGATAGTTGTAGTCGGGCGAGCGAAGAAATCCGTAGCCATCGGGCAGAATCTCGAGCACACCTTCAGCAAAGATGTGGCCTTCTTTTTCGCTCTGGGCCTGAAGAATCTTGAAAATCAGGTCCTGCTTGCGGAGGCCGCTGGCGCCCGGGATTTCCAGGGTGCGCGCAATACGGCTCAGTTCAGTGATGTTTTTTTCTTTGAGTTCGGCGATCGTCATGTTCACCTGCGGCGGAAGGGGTAAATGGGGGACCCGAGAGGGGGAAGTGCTCCTGGAGCGATAGGCGGGGTGTAAGAGTTGCGGTCAAAATGCGGAAATGCGCTAAAGCTGATCCTGATTGAGGGACTTTAACACGGGTGGGAAGCGGCCACTCACACAATGCGAAAAGGCCGCTCCAAGATGTTGGCTTAACTCAAACAATCATACAGGAGACGCGATTAAGCCGCGCGCCGCGTCTCTATTGGCCGGGCTGCCGCCGGTGCGCTGACCTGCGACAATGTTCCGGGGTTAGTGTAATGGAAGCGGACGAGGACCTCATTCGTGGTGTCCTGCAACCGAGTAGTCGGCTTATGCAGCTTCCGGGTAGCTTTGCTCGCCAGTTGGCAGAGCTGGTAGCGATTGGACACGTGAGAAAGTGCCCCAAAAACCAAATCAGAACGCATAAAGTAAATCTCCTTCCAGACCTGTCCAAGTGGCACTACTTTGGTACCACCGGTACAGAAAGTGGCTTATATAAAGTCAGGTTGCTGCCCCAAACAGCCGGTTCTCCCCTTTAGACGCACGAATTGGGCATCGAGTTCAAAAAACTTTTGCCGCAAAACATCGCTAAGCGGGAACAGGCAGCCTGGCCTGTAACAGATAGAAGTGGTTGCTCATGCAGACGTAACGCCTTGCAGATTCCACCTCATCGGGAGCACAAACACACCCTGCCACCTGCTGCATAAAACTGGGTCCCGGAATTGAGGCGGAGTTTGCAGAAAAGCGCACAAATAGCGCTGAGCAACGGCTCCTACGGATGGCACTCATGAATGTATAACGGGGTCGTTTTAGGGTCAACATATTTTTTACGAGCTCGCTGCTTCGAATCTGATTGTCTTCTCCATCTGGAACGGTGGCTTAAGTTATTCATATTGCGAATGTTGCCGAAAATAATTGACACTCAGAACATCCTGTTGCGCCTCCGATGGCCAATCTGTCAAATGAACGAACCATTAGGGTTACCGTCAGTACGTGATCTGAGTCACTCGTCTTAATCTGTGGGATATCAGGCCCAATAGCTGCGGTCCAGCGTTCGATACTGAATGGCCTCGGCGAGATGGGATACAGCGAGATTCTCAGCCCCTTCGAGATCTGCGACGGTGCGCGCAACTTTCAGGATGCGGTCATGCGCGCGGGCGGTCAGGCCCTGCTGTTGCATAGCACGCTCAAGGAGCCGTTCGGCATCGGGCCCAAGTTCGCAGTGGGAACGAACCTGTCGCGTTGACATCTGGGCATTGGAGAAGATTTTGTCCCCGGACTTCCTGAAGCGGGCTCTTTGCCTTTCACGTGCTGCCATGACCCGAGACCGGATTTCGGCAGAACCTTCGGCAGCCGCTCCGCCACGCAGCTCCTTATATTGAACTGCTGGAACCTCTATATGGATATCGATGCGATCGAGCAGGGGGCCGGAGATCTTTGCGACATAACGCTGAATCATGGGGGGCGTGCACATGCATTCGCGCGATTTGTCATTGAAGTATCCGCAGGGACAGGGGTTCATAGCGGCCGCCAGCATGAACCGCGCAGGAAAACTGAGAGACATGGAGGCGCGGGCAATCGTGACGCTATGGTCTTCAAGCGGCTGGCGCATCACCTCGAGGACATTACGCGGGAATTCCGGCAGTTCATCGAGGAAGAGGAGGCCATTGTGAGCAAGAGAGACTTCACCGGGACGCGGAACAATACCGCCACCGATCAATCCGGCATCGGAGATGGTGTGGTGCGGCGACCGGAAAGGCCGTTGCGTTACAAGTCCAGCAGAGGCGTCGAGAACACCGGCAACGGAATGAATCTTGGTGGTCTCCAATGCTTCTTCAAAAGTGAGAGGAGCGAGGATCGAAGGCAAACGTTTAGCGAGCATCGTCTTGCCGGACCCTGGAGGGCCGATCATGAGAATGTTATGGCTTCCGGCGGCGGAGATTTCAAGAGCGCGCTTGGCGGTCTGTTGGCCACGAACATCTTTAAAATCGAGAGCGAAATGCTGTAGCTCGCCGAGCAACTCTTCGGTCTTTACTCGGAATGGCTCGCGCTGCACCTGGCCAACGACTGTGGAGTTGAGCAGATCGATAACGTCAAGAAGTGAGGCGACGGGGTATACGTTGACGCCCTCAACAACTGCAGCTTCGGCTGCGTTGGCTGCCGGAAGAATCAAGTTGGGGATGTTTTTCTCTCGCGCGAGGATGGCCACCGGCAGCATACCTGGGACCGCACGCACGCTGCCATCTAGTCCTAACTCGCCAACCAGGAGAAAGCGCTCAACGTTATCAACGCGTAAAGCACCGTAGGCCCCAAGAATTCCGATGGCGATAGGAAGGTCAAAGCCGGAGCCTTCCTTCTTAAGATCGGCGGGAGCGAGGTTGATGGTGATGAACGTTGGAGGAATGGTGTAGCCCGAATTCTTAATGGCAGCGCGCACGCGGTCGCGACTCTCACGAACCGCTGCGTCGGGTAGACCAACGGTATGAAAGACATCTTTCTCTGCGACTACGCCGCTGTAATCAACTTCTACGTCGATTAAGTTAGCGTCTATTCCATATACAGCTGCACTAAGGGCTTTAAATAGCATGGCGGTAATTTTGGCTGGAGTGTAGCAGACGCCATGCAAAAGGGAATGGGCTGCCCATCACAGCAGTTGGACAGCCCACGTTATGTGTTCAAACTTCAATAGGCGAACATTGTGATGCTTCAACGGTCGATAAGTTCATCGCGATGAAACTGGCTCGTTGGCCATGGTCGCCTGACGTCCGGTCTGTGCAACGTCTTTGCTGTCGGGTACGGATTTGCTGTCGACGGTTTTGACCTTGGTTGCAGTCGTAGCTTTCTGTCCGGAGTCTTGCTTGCCGCGCGCCTCGAATCCTGCCACTCCGTCCACCGAGCCAATTGAGAGACCATCTCCCCCGTTCATCTGTGATTCGACGGGATGTAAGCCGAACGAGGTATGCCAAGGGCCGCGCATATCCGATTCGCCTTCATCCCCGTCTCCGGTGGAGGCATTGAAATACTCATCGACGAGGACGGGCGTTACGGCGAGCCGTCCGATAGAGAATGGGGGCTTCTCAAGAGACTCGAGCGCTGCAGAAAATGCTTTCATATGCGTGATCTCGCGGGTCATGAGGAATTGGAGTGCGTCGACAGTGCCGGGATCGTCGGTGTGGTTGATTAGTCGTTCGTAGACGATCTTGGCGCGGGCCTCTGCGGCGATGTTGCTGCGCAGGTCGACGTCCAGTTCGCCCGTGATCTTGAGATAGTCACCAGTCCAGGCATTGCCCATGGAATTGATGAGAGCGAGGCCGCCTCCTCCGGCGATACACACCAGCGGATCAGCTTCCGCGGCTTCGCGTTTTTCTTTCATTGGCTTCAAGTGCATGCGAATGAGTGCGCCCACGATTTCAAGATGGCTGAGTTCTTCGGTGCCGATATCAAGCAAAAGGTCGCGGCGTGCCAGATCATCAACGCAGTTCCAACCTTGAATGGTGTATTGCATGGCGGCGGCCAGTTCGCCATTTGCGCCGCCAAATTGTTCAAGCAGCATATTGCCGAAGGCCACGTCCGGCGTTCCAACGTTGACCGTATACATGAGTTTCTTTATGTGGTGATACATCAATTCCTCCGATCGAGATGACTCTCGAAGGCGGGTTAGATGCGGGCATGAGCCAAGCAAGTTCGTTGCGCAAGTCCATCATTTGCAGAGCGGCCACAAGCAATCTGACAGCCAATCCTCGCAGGGCATACAATTTTCTGCGTGACGACGAGCCTCTTCGATCTCTACAAACTGGGTGTTGGACCATCGAGCTCGCACACGATGGGTCCCATGCGCGCGGCCTGCAGCTTTGTGCAAGATCTCGAGTCAAAAGGCAAACTTGAGAAGGCGGCCCGCGTGCAGGTGCGGCTGTATGGTTCGCTTGCCCTGACAGGAATGGGACACGGAACGGATCGTGCCGTGCTCCTGGGGTTGTCCGGTAATGAGCCGGCAACCATTGACCCTGCCGTCATTGAAGCGACGGTGGCGGAGATCCGGGCGACGAAGAAGCTTCGGCTTGCGGGGATAAAGCCTATCGCCTTTGATGAGCCGCACGATCTGATGTTCGAGCGCGAAACGATGTTTCCACCCGATTCACGCACCCGGCATCCGAATGGAGTGCGGTTTATCGCTTTCGATGACGCGGAGAATGTGATCGAAGAGCGCACCTATTTTTCAATCGGGGGCGGATTCATCGTTGAAGATGGCGCGGAAGCAACTTTGGCGGATGAGAACGAAGTCCGGCTTCCCTATCCATTTCATAGTGCAGCGGAGTTGCTGGAGGTCGCGCATGTCAATGGTCTGCGGATAGACCAGGTAATGATGGCGAACGAATGCGCGCGCATGCGCGTCCATGATCCGGGCGCGAGTGATGAATCTCTCGCAGAGAAGGTGCGCGCCGGTATCGAGGCAATCTGGCAGACGATGAAGGGTTGCGTCGAGCGAGGAATTGCGACTGAGGGAATTCTGCCCGGTGGTTTGAATGTTCGCCGAAGGGCGCACCGGCTGGCGCAGCGGCTGAAAGAGAAAGAAGCGACAGGGCAGCAGAGCGACCCGCTGGCGCCGCTGGACTGGGTGACCGTTTACGCGATAGCGGTGAACGAGGAGAACGCAGCAGGCGGACGTGTGGTAACGGCTCCGACGAACGGGGCTGCGGGTGTGGTGCCCGCAGTCGCTCACTTCTACGAGCGTTTTGTGACTGGTGCGAACCACGAAGGAATCATTCGTTTCTTTCTGACTTCGGCGGCGATCGGGATCCTCTATAAAGAGAACGCGTCGATCAGCGGGGCGGAGGTCGGTTGCCAGGGCGAGGTAGGCGTAGCGTGCTCGATGGCGGCGGGCGGCTTGATCGCGGCGATGGGCGGCACGAATGGACAGGTGGAGCATGCTGCCGAGATCGCGATGGAGCACAATCTTGGCATGACCTGCGATCCCATCGGCGGGCTGGTGCAGATTCCGTGCATCGAGCGCAATGCGATGGGCGCGGTGAAGGCCGTGCATGCCTCACGGATCGCAGAAAGTGAGTTGGAAGAGCATAAGGTCTCGCTCGACCAGGTGATCCGCACAATGTATCTGACGGGTCTCGATATGCAATCGCGTTACAAGGAAACCAGCTTGGCCGGGCTTGCGCTGAATGTAATCGAGTGCTGAGTTTGGGCCCGCTGCTCGTTGTGAGATGCTCCGGCGTCGACTAACATCCTCTCAATGGAACCCCAAAACGAATTGAACACCGGCACGGAGCAGCAGAGCTTCGTAAGTCCAATCGCTGAGCCCTCTGTGCTCAGGCCAGCACTCATCGCCCCCGTGTGGCACACGGTAGTGCTTATTCTCGCCATCTTTGCGATCTCGTTCATCGGGGTGTATCGGCATCCAGCCGGACAGAACCCTGCTGCGGTGAACCGCCTTCGCACTTATGCCGTGACGGCGGTTCTTGAATTCGTCCTGATAGGCTGGGTCGCTTTTGGCTTGAGGCTCAGAGGAATTTCTCTTGGGTCACTTTGGGGACGGGCATCGAACAGCTTTCGGTCAATTGCATTGGACGCCGGTATCGCGATTTTGTTCTGGATGCTCTCGCTGATGATGCTTGGGACGATCGCCATCTTCTGGTTGAGCATCGATAATCTGATCCACCATCGGCCCATTGTGGTCACGTCGTCACGCAACGGAAAATCGATTGCTCCCGATCCATCGCAGGAGAAGGCGGCTCGCGCGGTAGTACAACTGGCGCCGACCAATGGCAAGGAAATCGCGGGCTGGCTGTTGCTGTGCATCCTGGTGGGAGTTGCGGAAGAGCTCGTATTTCGCGGGTATTTGCAACAGCAGTTCACGGCGTGGTCGCGTGGTGCGGCAGCGGGCGGAGTGGTGTTCTCAGCGATCATGTTTGGATCTGCGCATGGGTATGAAGGAGTGCGAGCAATGTTTTTGCTCGTCGTATTCGGAGCACTCTTCAGTCTGCTTGCGTTGTTCCGGCGAAACCTGCGCGCCGGAATTTTTGCTCACAGCTGGCACGATGCGTTCGCAGGATTGACTGTCGCGTTCCTTCATGCGCGCCATATTTTGTGATCGAGGAGGGAGAAGCGGCAATTCGAGCTGAAGAAATTGTTGCCACTTTTTCCACCTCATTGTCGTTTTTTTCTTGACACTTACGACGCATGAATCTATACATTCCTCAACTGCAACAAATGTTGCAGAACTCGATGCAAACCATCGAAAAGGGAGAATAGGCAAATGGCAACTAAGAAAGCAGCCAAGAAAGCACCCGCGAAGAAGGCCGCGAAGAAAACCGCGAAAAAGAAGTAACGGGTCATCCAACCAAAAAGGCAACACTTCGGGGGACGCAACAGCGTCCCCCGAAGTGTTTGTGCGCATAAGCGGAAAGGTGCATGAATACAGGCGATGACGCGACGTCGATGGATTGCAGAAAATTGGGATGAAGCTACCGCGACACTCGAAGGCGCGCAAGCGGAGCACATGATTCGCGTGTTGCGCGCGCAGCTGGGAGAAGAGGCCGACGTGGTTGCGGGAGGCAAAGTGTTCCACTCTGTGGTCGCCTTGATCACCGACGGAGGGCCTGGCGGCAAGGCGGAGGTGAGGTTCAATCTCATCGCCGAGGTCGAGTCTGAGCCCGCGATGCCCGTTACGGTGGTAATGTCGATTTTCAAGTTCGACCACATGGAGTGGGCGATCGAAAAAGCGACGGAGTTGGGAGTCACTTCGGTCGTGCCAGTGATCGCGCGACGCACTGAAAGACATCTCGCGCTGGCTGCGATGAAACGCGCGGACCGATGGAGACGCATCGCGATCGAGGCGTCACAACAGTCGCGGCGATCGGATGTCCCGCTGATTCGCGACCCTGTGAAGCTATCCGATTATGCGAAGGCGCCGTCCAAAGCAAAGCGCATTGTGCTGGCGGAGCAAGAGCGTTCGACGACGCTGCGTGCGGCCTTGCACGAAGCTATTACTGCTGCAGGCGCAGAGATGCCGGAACTGGAACTTGCAATCGGACCGGAAGGTGGGTGGGCGACAGAAGAAGAAGCGCTCTTCGATGCGAATGGATGGCAAGCCGCCTCGCTTGGGCCGCGCATCCTCCGTGCAGAGACGGCAGCTATTGCTGCGCTGGCGGTTGTGGCGTCGATGCTGGAGTAGGGAGCGGCTCCTAGAGTTCGTGTTTTCCCAACCATGACTTCGTCATGAATGGGGCGCCCAGCTCAGGATGACGGCGACGATTTGAACTACCGTTTCTCGACAAAGATTAGAGGGAGACGCCGCGCTTCCACGGGATGAAGTCGTTCTGGCCGAATTCCTCGGCTTTGGTGAATCGTTTTCCGCTAGCCACCTCAAGGCACAAATCAAGAAGCTGATCCGCGCATTCGGGGATCGTTGACTCGCCGTTGACGATACCGCCGGCATCAAAGTCGATGATGTCGCCCATGCGGTTTGCGAGTTGCGAATTAGTAGAGATCTTGAGAACCGGCGCGACGGGGTTTCCGGTTGGAGTGCCGAGGCCTGTGGTGAAGAGGACTAGATTTGCGCCGGCTCCCGCTTGAGCGGTCACGCACTCGACATCATTCCCGGGCGTGCAGAGCAATGTGAGGCCTGGCTTGGTCGCGTAGTGCGGGAAATCCATCACGTCGCGGACGGGAGCCACTCCGCCTTTGCGTGCGGCGCCCGCGGACTTGATAGCGTCGGTGATAAGGCCATCTTCGATGTTTCCGGGCGAGGGATTCATCTCGAAGCCAGAATGAACGGCCTTGGCGCGGGCGGAGTAGGCCTGCATCAGATCGAAGAAGCGCTGGGCAACTTCGTTGGTGACGCAGCGATTAATGAGTTCCTGCTCGACGCCGTGCAGTTCAGGAAATTCGCTGAGGATGGATTTGCCGCCGAGTTCGCCGAGCAGGTCAGAGATATAGCCGAGCGTGGGATTGGCGGAGATGCCGCTGAATCCGTCAGAGCCGCCGCACTTCAGTCCAATGGTCAGAGCGGAAAGCGGCGCGGGTGTGCGCGTGGCGCGATTGGCCTCAACCAATCCGGCGAATGTCTGTTCGAGTGCGCCGGTCATCAGAACAGTCTCGCGGCCCGAACGCTGCTGATCGAAGAAGAGTACGGGCTTGGTGAGCTTTGGATCGCGCGCACGCAGTTCGTCCATCAACATTCTGGATTCTGCGTTCTGGCAGCCCAGGCTCAGCACAGTGGCGCCGGCGACGTTGGGGTGATGGATATAGCCGGCAAGCAAGCCGCAGAGCGCCTGCGCGTCCTGGCGCGTGCCGCCGCAGCCTCCCTGATGCGTGAGGAAGCGAATGCCATCGATGTTGGGGAAGGCGCGCTCCGAACGTGATGGCGAATCCACCGCGATACCGTTTCCGCTTGCTGCCTGCTTCGAGACCAATTGCCGGACGAGAGGACGATAGCTGTTGTGAGAGCTACCGTAGCCCAGCTCTTCTTCGAGCGCTTCTCGCATGCGCTCGACATTGCGGTTCTCGCAGAAGACCAGCGGCAGGACGATCCAGTAGTTACGCGTGCCTACCTGGCCGTCGGCGCGGTGATAGCCCATGAAGGTGCGACCTGACCAGGATGACGCGTCGGGAAGCGCGAAGGTGACGGGATGGCGCTGCGCGGTATATCCACCGGCGCGATGACGGGTATTGCGAGTGGACAGTAGGCCACCGCGGACGATGGGTTGCGTGGCTTCGCCGACAACCATGCCGTACATGATGACCAGGTCGCCGGGATTTAGATCCGCAAGTGCGAGCTTATGCTTTGGCGCGATACTTTCGGCGACGGGACATGAACCGCTCCCGTACTGCACGGTCATTCCCGCGGTAAGCGGAACCAGGGCTACGAGGACATTATCGCGAGGGTCGATCTGCAGAACGGTTTCAGGCATCGTGTGTTCCTTGGAAGCGCGCGTACAGCGATCGGTCTCTGCCAAGGATATCTCTTTCGACGCGATGTTCAGATAGCTTCTCGGCTATCATCGAGTTTCGCTGGAGATAGGACGAGGGTGCGGAATGAAAGGGATTGTGCTGCAAGAGCCCGGTAACGCGGTCTTGAAAGAAATCGACGAAGCGACTGCCGGGGGCGACGAAGTTCTTCTGCAAGTCCGGATGGTGGGTCTCTGCGGAAGCGATCTGAATTCGTATCGGGGAAAGAACCCGCTGGTAAGCTTCCCGCGAATTCCGGGGCACGAGATTTCTGCGACGGTTGTCGATCCCGGATCTCACAAAGAATGGGTGACTGGAACGCACGTTACATTGTCGCCTTACAAAGCCTGCGGACAGTGCACGGCATGTGAACGAGGCAGGCCGAACGCCTGCCGCGACAATCAGACGATGGGCGTGCAGCGCGACGGAGCCTTGACTGAGCTGATTGCAATTCCCGCGGCGAAGTTGTTTCGGGCAGACCTCTCGCTGAAGGAACTGTGCCTGGTCGAGCCGCTCACCGTGGGCTTCCACGCTGTTGGACGCGGGCGCGTGACGGCAGAGGACACAGTCGCCGTGTTTGGTTGTGGCGGCGTGGGACTGGGCGTGGTGGCAGGCGCTGCATTTCGTGGCGCGCGAGTCATCGGCATCGATCTGGATGATCAAAAGCTGGAGACGGCGAGAAAAGCAGGCGCTGCCGAGGCCATCAATTCGAAAACGAGCGACGTCCACGCGCAGCTGATGGAATTGACGAGCGGGCGCGGGCCGGATGTAGTCATCGAGGCGATTGGTTCGCCGGCAACCTATCGTGCCGCGGTAGATGAGGCAGCGTACGCGGGTCGCGTGGTGTATATCGGGTGGGCCAAAGACCAGGTTCCATACGAGACCCGACTCTTCGTACACAAGGAACTCGATATTCTCGGTTCGCGCAACGCGATGCCCGAGGATTTTCGCGACGTGATACGCATGCTCGAGGCAAAGCGCTTTCCCGTGGATGCAGCGGTGACGCACGTCGTACCGTTCGAGGCGACGCCGAGAATCCTGGCAGAATGGAATCGCGAGCCCGAGCGATTCACCAAGATCATGATCGAGGTGAGTTAAGCCGGCGGGGGGATGGCGAGTTGCGCGGTGGCGTCAGAGTTTCGCGAAATGCAGCAGCAGGCCTGCCAGTCCGCCGCCTACCAATGGGCCCATCACCGGAATGGCCGCGTAGCTCCAGTTGGAACCTCCCTTGCCGGGAATGGGCAAGAGGGCATGTGCGATGCGCGGACCCAGGTCTCGCGCAGGATTAATGGCGTACCCGGTTGTCCCGCCCAGGGAGAGACCGATGCCCCACACCAGACTGCCAACCAGCCACTGGCCGAGGCCGGGAGCGGGGCCATTGTCGGAGACCCCATGCGAAAAGATGGCCCCGGCAACGATGACCAGCACCATGGTGCCAATGACTTCACTGACAAAGTTCGCAGCGGGGTGATGAACGGCGCCGTTGGTACAGAAAACGCCGAGCTTTGCCGCCGGATCGGGCGTGAGCGACCAGTGCGGCGCATAATGAAGGGCCATGAGGGAAGCGCCGCAGAGCGCTCCGAGCATCTGCGCAGACCACAACGAAAGCAACTCAGAGTAATTTCCGCTGGAGATGGCTGCAGAGAGAGTAATGGCGGGGTTCAGGTTCGCGCCGGGGCTGCCGAAGGCCTGGGCCGTCAGCACTCCGCACAATACCGCGAGGGCCCAACCCGTGGTGACGACCATCCAGCCTGCATCGGCCGCGTAGGATCGCCGCAACGTGACGCCTGCGTTGACACCGTTTCCGAGCAAGACCAGAACCAGTGTGCCGATGAACTCGCCAAACCAGTGAGAATGCATATTTCCTTTCCTGTGAATGCGGAATGAGTTTCGCAGATGTAGACGCAAGCGAGCAACCCTAGCTCACCAGATCAGAACCATGTTTTTTGCTTGTATTCACGATACTCGTCTCCGAATTTGGTTTCGAGTACCTCCGCTTCTTTTCGGCTGCGGTAGACCTGCATGGGGATGAGAACTACGAATCCAACTAAGAGCCAGGGCCGATTGGTCCAAATGATGATTCCAACAAAGAAGAGCGAGCCGAAGACATAAATTGGGTTGCGGATGCGAGAGTACAAACCACTGGTGACGAGCGTCGACGCCTTGGCGCGCACGCTGAAGGCCCTACCCAACTGGAGTCGCGCAAGAATAAGCAACAAAACCGCGGGCGCCGCGATCGCGACTCCCACGATATGAGAGGGAGTCCACGGCATTCCCGACGCTTGATGGAAGAAAAGCACAGCGAAGACTGCGATGATCGCGAGGGTGATCATATTGAGCTTCAATGGATACCTCCCGGAGCATTCGCGGCAGGAATACTGGGCCGGCCTTTGAGGAGCGCATCGACAACCGTGTGGCCCACTTTGTAAGCGGCCTCAAGCGACGGCAGGTAGGCGCTGTAGGTTCCTATTCGCTGGTGAGCGAGGCTTTCGGCGGCAGTCATGCCGCGCGGTTGCTGATCGAAGTTGCTGACGGTGCGCAAAACGAGAATGCGTTGCCAGTCTGCACGGCCGGCTTGCGCGAGGTATTTGAGCGATTGCAGGGTGCCAGTGTCTTCCATAGCTGTGGTCGCGAATTGACCTTTGCCGCTGGTGAAGTAGCTGACCCACTCGTTAGCCCAGGCATCAAAAAGCTTGCCGTGCCAATATGTCGATGAGGATAGTTCGTCGCCCATGGTGACGAAGGGTGGACGCTGCGCGGCGGTGCCATCAAAATGAGCACGAATCTCCTTGAGCGTGTCGGGATCGTCGAGCGGGGTATTGCGAGTCAGGTTGCAGGCCCATTGTGTGAGTTCGCCATTCATCTCATAGGTCTGGCCATCAAGAGGCGTCGCGGGAGATTCAAACGGCTTCGTCTTGCGCAAGGGTATATAGCCAGTCGTCCAATCTTTCGGCATCTCGCGGGAATCAATCTCGTAGCCAAGGTCGCCGTCCACGACCCAACGCGCCCATGCCGCTGAGCCTAGCGAGATGCGGTCGGGGTTTCCACCGGCGATGCCTGCGATGAGCCAGTAGGCGTGGCTGAAGTCGAAGCGAGGGTCTAGCCCCAGCGCCATGATGGTCGCTGCGGCGTGTGCTGTTCCCTGACCGGTAAGGATGGCCATTTCGCCGTCACTGTTCATGCGTGCCGAATGATAGCCGGCGGGCAGCGGATAAATCTTGTCGAGGTGATCGCGTTCGACCCAATACTGGAGTTCACCGGGTTGATCGCCGGTGTCCTGGCCAATCTCAAACATGGCGACGACCACGACCTTTACCGGGATGGGGCGCGGCTTGGCGTAGGCGACAAACGCGAAAAGGGCCAGAAGGCCAAAGATGCATCTTGTGCGGATCATCATTGCTTGCGATGTTAACGAAAATGCAGCGAACAGTGAACAGAGGACAGTGAAGAGAAAAGGCAGACCGGGGTTATAACATGTTCAACATGTTCGGCTCTGGACGCGGTGCCGTATTTCCAAGGGGGTCATCCAAATGAGAATCGCGATTAGCATATGTGCGTTGATGGGATTGGTTGCCGTGAGCGCTCCGCGAACATTCGCGCAGGAGCAACCGGCGCATCATTGGGCGATTGTGGTGCATGGGGGCGCCGGGGTTATTGAGAAGTCAGCGCTTGGGCCTGATGGCGACAAGGCTTATCGCGCGGGCCTCGACAGAGCGATCCATGCGGGCGCTGCGGTTCTCGACAAAGGTGGATCGGCGCTGGACGCTGTTGAAGCTACGCTGCATGTGCTTGAAGAGGATCCGCACTTCAACGCGGGCAAGGGGGCAGTATTCACGCGGGAAGGGAAGAACGAGATGGACGCGTCCATCATGGACGGGGCAACTCTGATGGCTGGTGCGGTGGCGGGAGTTCAGCGAGTACACAGCCCCATTAGTGCAGCGCGAGCGGTGATGGAGAAATCGCCTCATGTGATGATTGCCGGACACGGCGCAGATGATTTTGCGGCCAGCGTAGGCCTCAAGATGGAAGAGCCAAGCTACTTCTTCACCGAGAGCCGCTGGCAGGGACTGGTAAAGCAGCTGAAGAAGCAGAATATGCCCATTCCGCCGCGTCCTGCGGGAGTTCCGCCGGCAGGCGAAGAAATTCCGGTCGCTGTGGTGGATGAGTCGGAGGGTTCGGGAGTTCACGGCACGACGGGTGTGGTAGTGCGCGACCGGAAAGGCAACATCGCGGCGGGAACCTCGACTGGGGGCATGCAGGGCAAAATGCCGGGGCGTGTGGGCGACTCGCCGATCATCGGAGCCGGGACATACGCCTCGAACAAATCCTGCGCGGTGTCGGGTACGGGCACCGGTGAGTATTACATCCGGCTTGGCGTGGCCCGCGAGGTCTGCAATCTCGTGCAGTATCGGCACATGAAGCTGCAAGACGCTGTTGATGAGGTCATCCACAAAGAACTGGAAGCGCTGCATGGCGACGGCGGTGTGATCGCGATAACTCCGGATGGACAGCTGGCTTGGAGTTTTAATACGCCGGGTATGTTCCGCGCTCGACTTGTGGAAGGCGGCCAAGTGCAGATGGGGATATATCGCGACGAGCCCTAGACAGGTTCGTTAGACTCACTAGGCATTGTTGGATTGCACGGGAGGCGCGCGTGAAAATCAAGCCTCTGAGTGTTTCTGCTGTTCTCGATAAGCTGGAAGGTTCTTATGGGCCGCAGGAGCCATGCTGGCCGGTTGATCCCTACGCAGCGCTGCTCTGGTGGCACTGCGGATATCCAGCGAGCGACGCCACCTGTATGCGCGGCTGGAACGCACTCAACAAGGAAGTTGGAATTCAGCCTCGTCAGATTCTGAAGGCTACGCAGGAAAAGCTTGCTAGCGCGTTGAAGCCGGGTGGCATGGTGCCGGAACTGAGGGCGATGCGGCTGCAGCAGATCGCCGAGCGCATTGAGAATGAATTTCTCGGAGATATGCGCAACGCCTTCGTTGGTCGCATCGAAGACGTTCGAAAGAAGCTCAAAAAATTTCCGGGTATCGCCGATCCGGGTGCAGATCGCCTTTTGCTGTTCGGCGACATTGTGCCGGTTGCGGCGGTGCCTTCAAACTGTCCCCAGGTCCTCGTCCGCATTCAGCTGGGATTGGAGCGGGAGAGTTACTCGGTGACCTACCGCGAGGCACAAGCCCTTATCGAGGCCGCGATTCCTGAACAGTTTCATCCGAGGATGCGCGCCTACCTGCTGCTGAAGGAGCACGGGCAGACGCTTTGCAAACGGAGCAAGCCGAAATGCGAGGAATGCCCTATCAGCTTGCACTGCGCCTATTTCGTGGGAAAGGACCGCGGTCGTAGCCGCCCGAAGTGACATAAGCCTGCTCATTCGGATCTAGCCTGCCTGAGTCGATTTCTACTACACTTTTCGCATGGCGTTGAAATTCACAACATCCTACATCGAAGACGCGCTTTCAGTTTTTCGCCAGTACAAGCTGTTGGGCGAGCGGGCTATGCTCCAGGTTTCGGATGAGCAACTGTTCGCATCACTCGATGAGGAATCGAATTCGATTGCGATCATCGTGAAGCACATCACGGGCAATATGCGCTCGCGGTGGACGGACTTTCTGACCACGGATGGAGAAAAGCCGACCCGCAACCGTGATGGGGAATTTGTAGAACCACCCGCAACGCGTGAAGCATTGATGCGGGAATGGGAAGATGGATGGGCTTGCGTCTTTCGCGCAATCGAGCCGCTGACGGATGCAGACTTATCTCGCACGGTGACGATTCGCGGAGAAGCCCACTCGGTGATGCAGGCGATTAACAGGCAACTGTCGCATTACCCGATGCACGTAGGGCAAATTGTCCTGCTGGCCAAGCACTATGCGGGCGAGCGTTGGCAGACGCTGAGCGTTGCGCGGAACAGGTCGGCAGAGTTCAATCGCAAAGTTGCCGCCGGCGAGGCCAGCCAGCGATAGCTCACTTATAGTCTGAAAATCGAAGGCCATCCGCAAGGGATGGCCTTTTTCTGTTGGTGTTGATCTGCTTTTTATTGCGCGGTAGCGCCGCCGCGAGCTTCGGCCTTCTGAGCGAGCACCTTGTGCGCGGTATCTTCCAGGGCCTGTGCTTCGGGCAGGAAGGTAAGCGCCTTCTGGATCATGGGATCCCAATCGGCCATGACACGCAATCCCTGAAGCTGTCCGAATTGGCTGGTGATAACTTTCTCCCGGATGCTGGTCTTCAACCAATCCATGTTGTCGTTGAGGTCTTTTTCGGTGAACGGGATGTCCTGGCCGGTGAGGTACTGCTTGAACTCGTTGATAACGCCGTCGTCGACTTGAAAATTCTTATCAACCGTGCGATTCGAGAGGTAGTGGGCCGCAAAGTGGAAGAAAGTGGCTTTGTAGAGCAGCGTGTCCTGGAAGTTATTACTCTTTGGGCTTTCGACTTTCTCGTCGGGAGTGATGCCGCCACCGCCGTACACGGTGCGGCCGGAATCGGTCATCTTCACTTCGCGGTTGCTCGAGTTAGGCGCGCTCGCTCCGGCGTGATTGTAGTAGTAGTCGTACAGGGAAACGCCGGAGTAGTTGCGTTGAATCAGGCGGCCTGACGGCGTGTAGTAGTGATAAGTCGTCAAGGCTAGGCCCGTATTCTCGCTGAGGTTGTAAACCGTCTGCACAAGGCCTTTGCCGAAGGTAGTTTCGCCGACGATAAGAGCGCGGTCGTGATCCTGCAAAGCGCCGGAAACAATCTCAGCCGCCGAAGCCGTATTGCGATTCACAAGTACCACGATAGGGAAGGTCTTGCCGTCATTGCCGTGTGTCGCCGTATAGTTCTGGTCGGGATAAGCGCGGCCACGCTGCGAGACTATGGTTTGGCCCTTGGAAAGCAGGTGGTCGCAAACCTCCACGGCCTGGCTGAGCAGACCACCGGGATTGCCGCGCAGGTCGAACACAAGGCCTTTGAGATTGGGGAAGCTGTCGATAGCCTCATTCACTTCCTGGGCGGTGGTTTCCTGAAACTGGGTGAGGTGAATGTAGCCGACGCCTGGACGAATCTCGTATTTCAAATCGACCGACGGGTGCGGAATCTCATCGCGCACGAGGTCAAATGTCAGCGCCTTGTTCTGGCCTTCGCGCAGGACGGACACCTGAACATGGGTGCCTTTTGGCCCCTTAAGATTTTTCGCTACAACATCCGACGTCATGCCATCGGTCGACTTGCCGTCAATCGCCGCAATGATATCGCCGGGACGAATTCCAGCTCGGAATGAAGGTGTCCCTTCATAGGGTGTGATGACGTAGACCTTGTTGTTTTGCTGCTGAATCACCATGCCAACGCCGTAGTAATGCCCGCGCTGGTCTTCGCGCATCTTGGCGTACGCCTTGGGATCGTAGAAATTTGAGTGCGGATCGAGGACGCGCAGCATGCCGGGAATGGCACCGTCATAGATGGCCGCGTCAGCCTTGTCGCCTTGGATAGGCTCCGCGTAATTCTGTTCGACGATCGCGTAGACGTCGGTAAACGACTTCAAACTGTCGCGAATCTGGCTTTCATCCTGCGACGACTGGGCTCCCACCCTGCGCTGCAAAAATGTGCCGGCAACGGCGCACACTGCAAAAAAGACGATGAGACTAAAGAGTGCCCTGCGGGCGGGGGGAGTCATATGCGGAAGGAACCTCCGGAGTGCAACTGCGCAGGCGGCTGAGACGGACGTCGCAGGCCAAACCTGGGCTAAAGTATAGCACTGGCTTGTTTGACGATATCCGACCCTCTTCGGGTAGCCCGTTACCTTTAGAGGATGCGAGACAGGACAGTCATGGGAAGGTCTTTGCTGTAGCCCCGCAGATTGAATTGCCGTGGATCTCGGCCAACTGCGCCGTTTTTGCTGCCCAGGCATTTACAATGGCGTCTATGCCTATGGTGGGGTCCGTTTACCGCCAGTCGCGTGCCAACTTATGACTTTGAGAATCCTTCGTGCCCCCGGGGCGTATCTGCTTTCCGCAGTCCTTCTTTCTGGCTTGGCTTTAGCGCAAGCTCGACCCTCTACCCCTGCGAGTCCCTATGGGGGGTCGACAGTTGAGGAGATCGTTGCGCGTGTAGATGACCAGATCATCACCAAATCTGACTATGACCGCACGCAGTCCGACATGGATAAGGAAATGCGCCAGAAGGGTGCTTCCATGCAGGAGATTTCGGATTCCCATAAGGACTTGCTGCGGAATTTGATTGATCAGCAGCTTTGGCTCGCCAAGGGCAAAGAACTGGGTGTGACGGGCGAAACGGAATTGGTCAATCGACTCAACGAGATCCGTAAACAGTACAACCTTGCGACGATGGAAGACCTGGAGAAGGCAGCGAAGGAGCAAGGGATATCCTTTGAAGACTTCAAGGCCAATATCCGCAACCAGATCATCACTCAGCAGGTGATGCGCGATCAGGTGGGACGCAAGATTGCGCCGACCCCGGGCGAGATTCAACGGTATTTTGAAGCGCACAAGCAGGACTACGCGCAACCGGAGAGCGTGAAATTAGGTGAAATCCTGATCTCGACCGGTGCGCAAGGCGATGATCCGCAAAAGCTTGCCGACGCCAAGGCCAAGGCCGACGATATCGAAGCCCGGTTGCATGCGGGTGGTGACTTCAGTCAGTTGGCGCGCAGCTTCAGCGAAGGCACCACTGCGGCAGAGGGTGGCGACCTAGGGCAATATAAGCGCGGCCAGCTAGACCCGCTATTCGAGCAGAAGACCTTCGGCCTGAAAACGGGCGAGGTAACTGAACCGATCCGCACCAAGCAGGGCTACGTGATTCTCAAGGTCGTTCAGCATGTGCCGGGAGGTGTCCCGCAATTGAAGGACGTTGAAAACGACGTCGAGCAGAATTATTTTGAGGCCAAAGCTGGTCCGGCCATGCGGGAATACCTTGCGCAGTTGCGGGACGAGTCAGCCATTTACATCAAGCCCGGCTACGAAGACAGCGCGGCAACCGCTACTGAGAAGCACCCCGCCGTTACCTTCAGCGCTTATACCGCGCCCACCCCCAAGAAGAAGAAAAAGGTAGAACGTACCCGGTTCCGCGAGACCACGCACACTTTCAGGCAGAAATCCGCCCCGGTGCCGGCCACGGATCAAGCCACGACTGCTCCTCCAGCAAAGGCGACCAAGGCCAGCAAAAAGGCGGATAAGACCGAACAGGCAGCGATGAAGCCCGGCAAGAAGGAGAAGATTCGTTTTGGCAAGGCTCCCCAGGAGACATTGCCGCAGGCTCCATCAAGCCCGACGGAAGATGCAGGCGCGGGTGCAACTGGCCAGGTTGCCGCGAACGCAGCAGCCGAGCCGGATAATCCACTAGAAAACACATCCAAGTCTGAGAAAAAGACGCGATTTAGCGACCGTGCCAAGCTGCCTAAGCAGCCCAAGCCGAAGGGTCCGCAACTTGATCCTGAGGCACCTCCAGCGGCCGACGCAGCTGAAGTGGCCGACCGTCAGGCTCAGGCAGGTCCACTGGGCCTGGGCGGAAACCAGACGCCGAGCAAGAAGAAAAAGAAGGCCACGACTACAGGCGACAAGACACGGCTGAGCGACAAAAAGTCCGCTCCCACCGAAGACACAGGTGACAAGCCTTTGGGGAACGCCACACAGCAGGCTCCGAACGGAACTACGCCGGTACCGCCGCAGTCGGGATTGCCCACCGTACCCCCGCAGTAGATCAGAAGATTTTCAAATAGGCGGGCCTGAGATCGATGATCCCAGGCCCGTTTTGTTTTCTGCGAAGGTGCGCTCATTCACAAATGCAGAGTGCCTGATCATTCTGGGCGCTGTTTCTCAAAGATATGCGAGATCTTCGTCAGACTATAGCCATTGTTCAGGTAAAAGCGGTGCGCATCGAGCCGTGTACTGCGTGACGTTACTCGAACTGCTGCAACGCCGGCTTCCCAACTCCACAACTCGGCGCACTCACAGAGACGAAGCCCGATCCTCTGATTGCGAAATCCGTCCTTCACGACCAGCCCACCAATCAGCGCACAGGGGGCGGATTGCAGCCGATGTTCGATATTGATCTCGATCCAGCCCACGACTTCATCCCCGAGATTCGCTACGAATGCAGCTTGGGAGGAAATACGATCTTTGAGCGAGTGTATCCAATGCACGATTTCATCAACCGAGCGGTCATAGCCAAGTTGCCTGGTGAGAATGCAAACCTCCGCCGAATCGCGCAGTTCGATCGGACGGATCATGAGTCGAGGCTGGGTAGGGGTAATGCGATCAGTCACGCTTACTATTTTCCAGCCTCAGGGCTGATTTTTGAAGCGTTCTGCTCATTGCTGTATGCTTTCCCGCAGCATGAAGGACATCTTTATCGCCGACCTGGCAACCTTTGAAGACAGTAAAATCTTCGACGCATTTTTTCTCGTTTTGCATAAGCAGATACGAACAACCAAGACCAACAAGCCTTACTTGAACCTCATCCTGGGAGACAAGACTGGGCAGGTTGAAGGCCGCATATGGGATCCCGGGGACTCGCGCATCACGAAAGAGTTTGAACGCGGGGACATCGTTAAAGTGCGCGGCTGCGTGTCGCGCTTCGATGATCGGCTGCAGATGAAGGTCGAATATTTGCGCAAGGCCCTCGCTGGTGAGGTCGAAAAGACCGATATGCTGCCATGCACGACTTGCGACGTTGACGAGCTATGGCAGAAACTCCTCGGATTCGTAGAGAGCTTCACCGATTCTCATTTAAAGCAGTTGCTGAACACCCTGCTTGCAGATTCAGGCTTGGCGCAGGCGTACAGGGAAGCACCAGCGGCGAAACAACTTCATCACGCGTGGCTGGGTGGATTGCTGGAGCATGTGGTGAGTTTGCTTACCCTGGCTGATCGCGTGGCACCCCACTATCCGATCCTGTATCGCGATTTACTGCTTACGGGCGTTGTTCTGCACGACATCGGAAAGGTGAGGGAACTGGCGTGGGACATTGGATTTGAATACACGGTAGAGGGCACTCTGCTCGGACACATCGAGATGGGCCTTGAACTGGTGAGCAAGACGATCGACGGCCTTCCGGATTTTCCGCCACGGCTGAGAACGCTCGTTCTTCACATGATTCTGTCGCACCACGGAAAGCTGGAGTTCGGATCGCCCAAGCTGCCCATGATTCCGGAGGCGCTGGTTTTGAACTTCATTGACGATCTGGATGCCAAGATGCAGGCTGTCGCTAGCGAGTTCGAGAAGTCGACCCGCGAGGGTAAGGGCGCCGATGAGCTGACCGGCAGAATCTGGGCGCTCGATCAACGGCAGATGTTGAACACGCGTGAGTGGCTGAAAGCAGACGCGAAGCCGGAACCTGGAAAGTTATTTTAAAAACCAATCCCACTGGTCTTCGGTGAGCGGGACGACTGACAGCCTTCCAATCACGAGTAGAGGCGACCCGGTAAAGATCGGCTCCGCTTTGATCTCGGCAAGGGTCTTCGGGTGTTTGAGACGCTTGCCAACTTTGACGCGCACAACGGGAACCTTGGGGTCGGTGGCATCGACGCTGCTGACCGTGCCCGTCCCGACAGCCGTGCGCTCATCGCCCGTGTGATAGAAGATCCACTTCGTCCCGGCTTTCATTTCGCGCAGATGCTTTACCGCGGCAGGGGCGGTGACGCCGTCCCACGTGGTTTCTTGATCTCGTAGAAAGTCGTCGAAGGAGTAAACCTCCGGTTCGGTCTTGAAGAGGAAGTAGGCGGCCATGGGGTCATCGTATGCGATGACGCAACGCCTAGGGAATAGGGATTTGTGGCGACAGGCTGCATAGGGCGACTACGCCCGCCCATTGACAACCAGATTCGAGAAAGTCTGGGTGGCCGGATCGTAGATAGCGTTCCAATAACACTTTCCACCGTCTCGAACGATGATGAGGTGCTTGCGCCAGTCTTCCTCTGGCTTAATGCTGCACAGCGCATTCACAAAAATGGTGTTCTTGCCGTTGACCTCGACCGCGAGGTACTGGCGGAAATACTGACCGGGGTCGTCGATGTGCCGGTTTAGATCCGGTTCCCTATTGCTCGAGGATGCGACCTGGGGAAGAGCCGCCTCAAGGTCGTTGATATCGCCTACGGTTGGTTCCCAATTCTCCAAACGCGGCTTTGAATCTGCAAAGTGATCGGCATATGTAGCAATCTCTGTTGCGGGGAGGAGAACGAAGTTGGGTCTGTGTTTCGGTGCCGCCTGCGTGACCTGCGGCTGATCTGAGTGGCTGCGTGTCCGTAGATGCCAGACCTCGATTGCCAGCGCGACGCAAAACAAAAACAAGAGAACAATCTTCCACTTCCCGGTCTGCATAGGCCGTACCCCCGCACTTCCTGACGAATGCATTATCGCTTGCCGGGTTCGCCATGATTTGAGATAAATGCTCTGCGCCCACGGCTCGTTCCCATTACAATCTAAAGAACATGATCCGATTCTCAACTGCGGGCGAATCACACGGGGAGGCGCTGATTGCGCTTATCTCTGGGCTGCCTGCCGGCCTGCCGGTCGACCTGGAATTCATCAATCGCGAGCTCTGGCGGCGTCAGCAGGGCTATGGCCGTGGCGGCCGCATGAAGATTGAGACGGACAAGGCCCATATCCTTTCTGGTGTTCGTCATGGGAAAACTATTGGTTCTCCCGTCGCGATCGAAATCGTAAATCGCGATTGGAAGAACTGGGAAGAGAAGTTGCCAGTAGAAGCAGGCGACCCGGCCAAACATCAAGCAGTCGCATCGCCTCGGCCTGGGCATGCCGACCTCGCAGGTGCGTTGAAGTATGACTTTCCCGATGCACGCTATGTACTGGAGCGTGCCTCGGCCCGCGAGTCGACAGCCCGCGTTGCCGGCGGAGCTTTCGCTAAATTGCTGCTGCGCTACCTTGGCATCGAAGTGAGCAGCCACGTGATTCGCGTAGGCCGCGTTGAACTGGAGCGTACGGCCACGTGGGATGAGATCGCGGCGGTGGCAGAGCGTCCTGAGATCGTATTGAGCTGCGTCGACGCCGATACGGAAGCAAAGATGAAAGAGGAAGTCGAGCACGCCTCGCGCACCGGAGACACTGTCGGAGGTGTATTTGAGGTCGTAGTGCATGGTGCACCGGCGGGCCTGGGAACTTATGCCAATTGGGACGAGCGCCTCGACGGGCTGCTGGCCTGGTCGGTGATGAGCTTACAAGCCGTGAAGGCCGTCGAGATTGGGCGAGGGGTGACTGCGGCTGAATCTTTCGGCTCGACTGTCCACGATGCGATCCACTACGCGAAAGAAGATGTGGGGAAGCCAACACGATTTACCCGGGAGCGGAACAACGCAGGCGGTGTAGAAGGTGGCGTTTCGAATGGGGAAGACATCGTGGTGCGCGGGTATTTGAAGCCGATTTCAACGTTGAGGAGGCCTCTAGAATCTGTCCGTTTTGACACCCGTGAGGCCACGAGCGCAAGTTATGAGCGCAGCGATATTTGCGTGGTCCCGGCAGCCGGTGTGGCGGCGGAAGCCATGGTGGCAATTACGGTAGCTGGATTGGCGCAGCAGAAGTTTGGCGGCGACTCGGCAGCGGAGATGAAACGAAATTTCCTGGGATACATCGAACAGATACGGAGCTATTAGTCGCGGAAATGATTTTGAAGATTGTGAAATATCCAGAGCCTGTGCTTTCGCAGCCCGGCGAACCGGTCACCGAGTTTGACGGCGAGTTGAAGAAACTAGTCGACGACATGTTTGAGACCATGTACGCCTCTCAGGGCATCGGTCTCGCAGCACCGCAGGTGGCCGTGGCCAAGCGGGTGACGGTGGTGGACCTTAGCCAGGGTAAGGATCCGGCGCAGAAACTGGTGCTCGTGAATCCCGAGGTCATCTTTCGCGAAGGAAAGCAATACGAAGAGGAAGGCTGCCTGAGTTTTCCTGAGATTCGTGAGAAGGTGCAGCGCGCCAACAAGGTTCGCATTCGCGCCCAGGACTTGAGGGGAAAGTGGTTTGAGATGGATGGAGAAGAACTGCTGTCGCGGGCGTTCCAGCACGAGATCGATCATCTTGACGGCATGCTGTTCATCTTTCGGATGAGTTCCCTCAAGCGCGACCTGGTGCTGCGCAAGATCCGCAAGATGCAACGCGAAGGCACCTGGTAATTCTGTGAAACTTGTTTTTTGCGGGACCCCGCGCTTTGCCGTTCCTACATTGGGGGCATTGCTTGCAGCTGGCCACGAGATCGCGCTGGTGGTTTCGCAGCCGGATCGTCCCGTGGGACGCACGCAGCAGATGACGGCTCCCCCCGTAAAGGAAACAGCTCTGGCCGCAGGGCTGAAAATCACCCAGCCCGAGAAGATCAGGAATAATCCAGAGTTTCGCGCGCAACTGAAAGGCATTGCGCCGGACGCGATCGTGGTGGTGGCTTACGGGCGCATCATCCCTCCCTGGATGCTGGCGTTGCCGCGACTCGGCTGCATCAACCTGCATGCGTCCTTGCTGCCGAAGTATCGCGGAGCTGCGCCTATCCAGTGGGCGGTCGCGATGGGCGAAACGGTTACGGGCAACACCACCATGTTGCTCGAAGAAGGTCTGGACACGGGGCCAATTCTATTGCAGCGCGAAATCGCGATTGCTCCGGAGCAGACGGCGGCGGCCCTGTTTGAAGTGCTGGCGAAAGATGGAGCTCCGCTGGTCGTTGAGACTCTGCGCGGACTGCAGCAGGCAACTGTCGAGCCAAAGCGGCAGGATGAGGCGGGCGCAACACTGGCTCCGATTCTCACTCGTGAAGATGGACGGATGGATTTTGCGGCTCGAACCGCAATTGAGCTTTGGAATCGCTGGCGGGGATTTCAGCCGTGGCCCGGAGCCTATACAAGCCTCGATGGGAAAAAACTGATCGCCCATCAAATGCGGGTGGTTGGGAAGGCTTCCCCAAGCGAGCCGGGCACTGTTGAAGTGGCGGATCACCGTCTACTGATCGCGTGCGCGCACAACTCATGGATTGAGATCACCGAATTGCAGCTAGAAGGCAAGAAGCGCATGGCTGCGTCCGATTTTCTGCGCGGAGCCGGCTTACATTCGGGAATTCGACTTGGTTAGGGCCATGAGTGAAGTTTCGCCAGCGCGCCGCATTGCCTATGGAATCCTGAAAGCCATCGAAAATGGCAAAGGCCATTCTGACGATTTGCTGCGTGGGAAAAGCGTCACAGCCCTTTCCGAATCTGACCGGCATCTGACGACGGCGCTCGTGCTTGGCGTTCTGCGTTGGCAGATCGCTCTCGATCAGCGGCTCCGGCCTTTGCTCAAACATCCCAATGCGAAGGTCGACGCTGAAGTACTGATCGCTTTGCGTCTCGGCGCTTTTCAATTGCTGCATATGGATCGGATTCCAAGGCATGCAGCAATCGACGAAAGCGTTGAGATTACGAAGCATGCGGGACACAAATTCGCTTCTGGAATGGTGAACGCGGTACTTCGGAAACTCGCTGTCTCGAGAACGTCGCAGCGAGAAGAATCCGACGCCGATGATTGGCAGCAAGCCTTACCAGCGTGGATGGTAGAGCGATGGATAGCTCATTACGGAGGTGAGGCAACCCGCGAGATCTGCCGTCACAGTCAAAGGCAGCCAGATCTTACCCTGCGCGTCACAGCAAGCGATGCCGAGGCCGAACTTATTGCAAACGGCATTTCTCTTTCACCGGGACAGCTCCTGGATGTCGCGCGGGATGTGACCTCTGGCGATGTAATGGGGATGGCCGCATTGCGGGAAGGCCGAGTTCGATTTCAGGATGAGGGATCACAACTGGTAGCGGAGTTAGCACCGCGAGGTTCTAAGATCCTCGACTGTTGCGCCGCCCCCGGCGGTAAAACGCTGATTCTTGCTGAAAGAAATCCTGATGCGAAGATCGTGGCGTGTGAATCCAGTCCGCAGCGGATCGCGCATTTACGCGAGCGGCTTGCCGCGGTGGGCGATCGCGTAGAGTGCCGGCTCACCGACGCCGCCACACTTGAAGACACATCTGTCTACGACGTAGTCCTGGTCGACGTGCCGTGCAGCGGCACAGGAACACTGGGGCGTAATCCTGAAATCCGCCATCGGCTGGTGCCGGAGGATCTTCCGCGGCAGGCAGAACGACAGCGGGCTATTCTGAGTGCAGCCTTGCGTGCGGTCCGACCGGGTGGGCACATCGTGTATTCCACATGTTCTCTGGAAGTCGAGGAAAACGAACAGGTAGTTTATGCCGTACTGGCGCAGCGCCCGGGTGCGCGGGTGATTTCGCTCGAAACGCGGATTGAGGAATTGCGGATTGAAGGCATTCTCACTCCAACTGGGTCGACCGCGCTGCTTCAATGCATCTCGCCGCGAGGTGCTCTGCACCTTTTGCCGGGAGTTCTTCAAACGGACGGATTTTTCGTCACGCTGATCAAGAAGATGGCGTGAGCAGACTCAGGACGGCTCTAATTCTGAATCATTAAGAGATCATTCGGGCGGAAGCTTGAGTTGAGCATAATCGCGACCAAGAACAGCACACAACGCTTCAATCACCAGTTCGTGATCGTCGCGCATCGGCAAACCGGAGACCGTTACACTGCCGACGACACCTGCGCCCGTCACATTGAGCGGGAATGATCCGCCATGGGTTGCATAGTCAGCGAGCGGCAAGCCCTGGCTTTCGCAGATTGTCTGGCCCTTCTGCTTTTCGCGCAGGCCAACAGCGTAAGAACTGCGATAAAACCTTGCCACTACATTGCTTTTGCGCCGCACCCACTCAGCATTGTCGGGATTCGTCTCGTCCATGGCTGCGTAGAAAAGCGGCTGTCCGAATCTTCGCACGTCGATCACGATAGGGAGACCGCGCTCAGCAGCCATCGTACGCAGGCGCGAGCCCAGATCCCACGCTATCGCGGCATCGAGTCGCGGCAGCACCAGTTCCTTTTCCTGAAGTGCAATCCTTTCCAGGTCTTCACTTAGCCCCATTGGCGTGTCCTCGTCCATGCCATCATAAAGCTCCTCAGCTTTCCGTCGCTTCTTCCACTGGATTTCTTTGGGGTACGATCCCCAGACGTTCATAGATTGGCCGCATGTCTTTGCGGATTTCCGTAAGGCGCGAGGCAAACCAGATAGCGCCGGCGATGCAGGCAACCCCGCTGATGATCACAGTGCGAGGCGCACCGATGGCATGTGCGAGCGCACCCGCCAGCAGGCTGCCAAACGGCGCCATCCCGACGAAGGCCATTGTGTAGTAGCTCATCACTCGGCCACGCATCTTTTCATCGACGAGCGTTTGAATGATGGTGTTGCTGCCCGTCAGTCCCTGCATCATGCCGAAGCCGGTGACGAGCATCATCAGCATGGATAGCCACAGAAAATGAGACAGCCCGAAGCAGATTAGTCCGATGCCGAAGACCACCGCGGTGATCGGAATCATCTTGGTCAGCCCACGGACCGAGCGTCGCATCACCATCGATAGGGCTGAAATCAACGAGCCTACGCCGACGGCTCCCATCAAAAAGCCCAATGTATGCGCACCACCATGCAGAATCTGCCCGGCAAAAATCGGCATCAGCACCATGAACGGCCAGCCCATCAAGCTCAAAAGAGCAAATAACAGCAGAATGGAGCGGATCGGCACAGAGGCGGCTACGTATGTCCAACCCTCTTTGAGCTGGACGATCATCGAAGCGGTGACGCGCTCCATCTGATTCTGCGGGATCCTCATCATCAGGAGCGAAGCAATTACCGCGATGTAGCTGATGCCATCCACGAGAAAACACCAGCCTTCATTGGTCGCGGCAATCAGCAAGCCGGCAATCGAGGGTCCGATCAGCCTCGCGGTGTTTACCATCGACGAATTGATAGCGATGGCATTGGAAAGATCGGCTCGATCTTCGACCATTTTGACCATGAAAGATTGGCGGCCGGGCATATCGAATGCATTGATAACGCCCTGCATTGCACTTAAAGCGAGTACCTCGGTGATTGTGATGAGGTGCGACAGAGTCAGCCACGCCAGGAGAAGCGATTGCACCATCGCAAGAGCCTGAGTCCACACCAACACTTTGCGGCGGTCGATGCGATCGACGATCACCCCGGCAATCGGCGCGAGCAGAAAGGTAGGTATTTGACCGGCGAAACCAACTGTACCCAAAAGAAGAGCCGAATGCGTGAGCCGGTATACGAGCCACGAAGTCGCGATGCGCGTCATCCATGTACCGATCAGAGAAATGCTCTGGCCGCCAAAGAAGAGCCGAAAATTGCGATGACGCAGGGCTCTCCAAGCATGCGAATAGTCGCGCTGCGCGGTCACTGCAAGTGTTTCTTCCCGGGTAACGCCAGGATCCTCTGCCATGAGTATCTTTGGATGTTGATTGGTCTGCGTTGGATCTATTTCGCCGCAGTGAGTTTGATCAGGGTATTTAGATCGACGCGTGCACCTGCCATGGGCTGTTGCGCAATGACTGCTCCAGGAGCAATCGGAGATTTAGGCTGCTCTGCCGCCGTGCTGACCGATGGCACAAACACTTCGGCGTAGGCTGGAGTATCCACCTTAAGGCCAATTCGGTTCAGCATTTCCTGCGCGGTGATGATCGGAATACCCGTCAGATCCGGCATCACGTAACCGTCCGGCGGCGCATTGTCCGGTGCGGCAACAAGGATGTTTACGCTTGGCTGTGCAAGTCCCTGGGAGTGCGCGGGCGGGTCCTGCGCAAGAACTGTACCTTCTTCAGCGCCTGCGTAGGGCAGCTTCGCAGTGACGCCGACTTCAAGTCCGGCGCGGCGCAGGCGCAATGCAGCTACGCGGCCCTCTGTGCCTACTGTGTCAGGAACATCGACCTTCTGGGGACCAAGGCTTTCTGCCACGCGCAAGTGCCACTCGCGGCGCACCACGGTGCCCGGTGCAGGCGATTGCGTCAAAATGTGTCCGGCAGCAACGTCGGCGGAATAGTAGCGATTGTCGACATCGAGACTGAGGCCCATACCTGCCGCCTGACTGCGCGCCTCGGCTACGGTCATCCCCTTTAGCGCGGGAATCTTAACTTCCGCGCCATGGATTGCAAAATGCATCGTAGTGATCGCCGATAGCAGGGCAGCGGCGATCAGCAACATAACTACCGACGCCATACGGAAGAAGCGGAGGAGGAAGCTGCGTTTCATGGTTCCGGCTCTCCGTCAGGGTAGACAATTTCGTACTCGATGGAGGCGGCCTTCTGCAGCATTTTTGAGACGGAGCAGTATTTGTTTTTGGAAAGTGAAACCGCATCTTCAACGGCCTTGCGGCTTAGCTTTCCACGGACGGCATAGGTGAGCTTGATATGCGTAAAAACGCGGGGCGGTGCCTCAGCCTGCGTGGCTTCCGCCGAAACTCGAAGGCCGGTAAGTTGCTGCCGTTTCTTCTGAAGAATGCTGACGACATCTACCGAGGTGCAACTGCAAAGGGCCATCAGGACCGCTTCCATCGGGCTGGGGCCATGCTTATGTGCTGAGTCCGCATCGAAGGTGATGGAGTTTCCATTCTGGGCAACTCCCTCAAATATCTCGCCTATTTTCCAATCACTGTGAGCGATCAATGCTCTGGCCCCCCTGCATATATTATCCGGCATCGATGTGCAAGGAATCAGAAAGGCTCTAGTGGAAGGCAATCTGGGCAAAACGGGTGATCAACAGGTAGGCGAACAGAATGAGGAGGGCTAGACATGTGCTGACATTGCTCGCGAGTGCAGGGCTGATGCGCCCTTCCCGAGTGTGCCTGCGAATAAATTGCAGAAAACTGAAGGCCCCAATTGCCGGAATCCACACCAGAAACGGGAGATCAAATCCGCGCAATCGATGAAAGACGGGGGAAGGTCGGAACCACAAACCCCGAATCATGAATGCTTCAGCGAGGCAGATGCAGCAAAGCGTAGCGACAAAAAGAGTCGTAGACAAATCGAATCCGCGTTTCGATTTGAGCGGAACAAAAGTCGACATGCACCAATCCTCCGGTGGTGTCTTTATAGACGGAAAAGCTTGCTTAGTGGTTGCGGTTGTAGCGGGCTCGAAGGCAGTCAGCGTGTGTTATCGGTGACTGGCTCGGGATGGATCGTGACGCGGTGAACCTCTGGACAATCCAACTTGAAACTGTCCTCCAGGGCCGTGATGATTTCGTGGACGCGATGCATCGACAGGTCGTCAGGAAGTGTGCAGTGGCAGGACAGGGTGATGTGTTCAGCGGTTCGCCCTACCAGGATCTGATGAACATCAATGATGTCGTTATAGCGAGCGGCAGAGGCACGGAGCGCTTTCTCAATTCTGCGGTCTTCCTCGACGATTTCCTCGGGCTGTTCGATGGTTGCAGGCTCACTTTCAATGTGCGTCAGAACGGAATCGATTTCGGGCGCCTCCCGCAGGATCTCGGCTTCAAGTCCGCTCACAAAACTGTGCGCCTCGAGCAGCCGCATTGTTTCATCAAGCTCCACATGCAGCTCCACATGCAGCTTGCCATGATGCGACTGCACACTGAGATCGTGCACCGCGACGTTGTTTCGTGCAGCCACGGCACGTATTCGGTCAAAGATGCTTTCCGCCCTGCCTTGCCGGGGGACTGTGTGAATGACGACATCGGCTTGAGGAAGCGCGCGGTGCACCGCTTCAGTCGCCGCGCGTACCAGTTCTCCTGTGTGTTCAAAGGTGAAGCTGCGAGGCAGGGCCAGAGTGAGATCGGCGAAGTACTTGGGCCCGGAACGCCGCACCCGCGCCTGTTCAACTGCAAGCACGCCTGGTACACGTTCTGCTTCGCGAATTACCCTCATCCGTGTCTCGGCTGGAATCTGATCCATCAGAACGCCGACTGCCTCGCGAGTGAGTTGCGTAGTGATGCGCAGAATCATGATCGAAACAAAGATGGCCGCTACCGGATCGGCGTAACGAAGCCAGTCGATATGCAGAGCGACACCAGCCCAGGTCGCAAGCAGGCCACAAAGAACCGCCAGGGACGCCCAGATGTCCGACGCAAAATGAAACGCATCTGTGGCAAGCGCGGGAGAACCGGTGTGCTCGGCTACGCGACGCAATTCCCGCGAGCGCCAGAAATCGACACAGATCGAAGTCAACAGCACCAGTACAGGCCAGATCGAGTAGCGAAGTTCGAAGGTGTTGCTCCTGATCCTTTGAATCGCCTCCCAGATGATCCATGCACAGGAGATGGCCATGAGCCCGGCTTCGAAGAAGGCGGAGAGGTTTTCGACTTTCCCATGGCCGTATGAATGGTCTTCGTCAGCCGGTTTATCCGATACACGCACTGAAAAGAAGGTGATTCCCGATCCAGCCAGGTCCAACCCCGAGTGCGCAGCATCTGACAAGACACCCAATGACCCGGAGATGAGCCCTGCCGCCAGCTTCAGCGCAGTCATACAACTGGCGGCCAGCATCGACTGCAGAGCTACGCGGCGTTTCATGGCCGAGTTCTGTGCCTGGTCAGTACCTGCCGGCTTTGAGGCTGCGAGGGTCATTGCGATTCCTAGACTACAGGCGTGCGTATCGCCGTGTACAACCCGGCGATTCCAAAGGTGTAGGGCTGCCAATCGCAATTGGAATATCCGGCATGCTGCATTAGAGCGAGCATTTCGGGCGGTGACGGAAAAGCTCCTACCGATGCGGGAAGATAGCTGTACGGTCCGTCTTTGCCGCAGATCACGCGACCAATCGCCGGCAAAACACGACGAAAATAGAGCGCATAGAGCTTGCCGATCGGGCCGCCGGGCTCGCTGAATTCAAGGATGCCGAGTTGGCCACCAGGCTTGAGCACGCGATGAAATTCGCGCAGTCCCGCTTCATAGTTGGCCAAGTTGCGAAAGCCGAATGCCGTAACAATCAAATCGAGCGATCCTGAGCGCAATGGCAGATGCAGAGCGTCCGCTTCAAGAGCGATGGCGCTGGAGCGGTTTGGTCTGTCGGCGCCAAATTTAAGGGCACCCCGTCGCAACATGCCATGCGAAAAGTCGGCTCCGAGAATAGGGCGCGCATTATGCGGGCGACGTTTGAGCAGCGCCATCGTCAGATCGCCGGTGCCGCAACATATGTCCAGAACAGCAGAATTGGGATCGGCCAGCACTGAACTGAACTGCCGAGCAGTCCTTCTCCACCAGAGTCGATCGATGTTGGCCGAAAGCACGTGATTGAGCAAATCGTAACGCGGTGCAATGGCGTCGAACATCTGCTGCACGGCTTCCGCAGCGTGCGATTCGTCCTGAGCCCCCTTCGGCTTTGCACCGGTTGTCGGCATGAGTTTACCTGCCCATCCCGAGCTTGAGTGCAGACTTATCAAGCTCTGTCAGATCTTCACAATAAAACTGCTTGAGAGTCACGCCACACGATGGGCAGTAGTTCAGCAGCATCTCCGAAACGCTCGACATCGGCGACTCAGTAAACGGCGGCAGGGCCTCGGGGTCGAGCGCTCGATTTTGCAAAACGAATACGAAACTGTCTGGATATCGCGCTGTAAACACGGCGAATTCCCGCAGTCCGGCGTTTTCATGTAATCGTCTGAATGTTTCGCAGCAAAACTTCATTCGCTCTCTCCGGACATCACGCGCGAGTTTCCTTCGCTTGCGAAAGCATGTAGCTGATTGCAGCATCAAGCTCTATCGCTACCAGATCTTCAATGACGCCCGCATCGCCAACACCGATGGGAAGAACGAATCGCCGCACACCGCCTACGTTCTTTTTGTCGCCGCCAGTGGCTGCAGCGAGCTTGCGCGCGCTGAGTTTCAGTCCGGGCAAAGGGCCATAGAGGTGAATCAGATTCTCAAGGCGTGCTGCCTGGGCACCGGTAATGCTTCTGCGACGGTGCGCAACAAACAGCGCAGCAATCATGCCCCATCCCACCGCTTCGCCATGCAGAAGAGCCTTGTAACGTGTCGCCTGTTCGATGGCGTGGCCAACGGTGTGGCCCAGGTTCAGAATCATGCGCAGTCCGTTTTCGCGTTCGTCCCGATTCACCACTCCAGCCTTCATACGAATCGATGCGGCAATCACTTTTTCCAATGCTTTCGGATTGCGGCCGAGAACTTCGTTTACGTTCTCTTCCATGAAGCGGACCAGGGAACGATCGCGAATGATGCCGGCTTTGATGCTTTCCATCAGGCCGGCGCGGAGTTCCCGATCAGGAAGCGTGCCCAGCACATCGATGTCAGCAAAGACGGCGACTGGATGATGAAAGCTGCCGACGAGGTTTTTTCCTTCCGGCAGATTTACTCCAGTTTTTCCGCCGACCGACGAATCCACCTGCGCAAGAAATGTGGTCGGGACTTGAACGTACTGGATTCCGCGCATGAAGATCGCAGCCAGAAACCCGCCAACGTCTCCCACAATCCCGCCGCCGAAAGCGATCAACAGGGAACCGCGATCGCCGCCTGCTGCAACCATCTGGCGCAGAAGCTTCTCAACGCTCTGCATGGTCTTGTGCTTCTCTCCCGGAGCTAGAAACAGCGTCACAGGGGGATCGGAGAATGACTTGAGAAATTCATTGCCCCAAAGCGCCCAGATTTCCGGCGAAGTCAGGACAAACACCCGCCGGGGCAATTTTCCAGATGCTCGTTGAATGCGAGGTACGAGCGAGCCGATCAGTCCGCTGCCGGTCACGACGTCGTATTTTGCCGAAGGTGTATCGACTCGAATGGTTTGCACGTTGCTTCCATCCTAACGGAATCAGGCGCATGGGACGGCCCCTTCAAGCCGACAATTCCTGTTGGTAAACTGGTAAACATGCGTATCGGTATTGATTTTGGAACTACCCGTGTTGTCGTAGCGGCTGTGGATCGTGGCAATTTTCCTCTGGTTTATTTTGAGTCCCCGGACGGACAGATGCGGGACTGGTTTCCCCCCGTAGTTGGCGTGAAAGGTGAACAGCGCCTGTACGGCTGGGAAGCAATGAGCAAGCAGGATGACAAAGACTGGACGCTGCTGCGTTCTCCCAAGCGCTCGCTCCGCACCGCCGGACCCAGGACGAAAATACAAATTGCCGATCAAACCCTCTCTCTTCAGACGCTGATGGCGGAGATGATGGCATCGCTCAAGTCGCAATTGCTCGAGCATTCAAACCTCGGTGCGGAGCCAAACGAAGTTCTCGAGGTCATGTTGGGTGTTCCAGCCAACGCCAACAGCAATCAACGTTTCCTCACCGAAGAGGCAGCAAGCGCCGGAGGATTCGTGGTGCTAGGCCTTATGAATGAGCCATCCGCGGCTGCGATCGAATACGCCTACCGCAATAGCGCCGAACGGAAGCACCGCGCGGGAGGCAGCCTGCTGGTTTACGACCTTGGCGGAGGCACGTTCGACGTCTCCCTGTTAACCCTGGGCGCGACCGAACACACAGTAGAGGCCTCAGATGGTCTTCCACACGTAGGAGGCGAGGATTTCGATGAAATCCTGGCAGACCTCGCTCAGGAAATCGCGAAGTTGCCGTCACCCCTCACGTCCGTCGAACGCCGCGTTCTGTTGGAGGAATGCCGGGAGAAGAAAGAGTCCCTCAGTCCGAACACGCGAAAGATCACTATCGATCTTGAGCGTGTACGCCCGGAGTCGGAGCAGGTGACATTTTCGGCTGATCTCTACTACGAACGCTGCCGCTCTTTGATCGAATCAACCCGCGAGGTCGTTGAAAGACTGCTCGCGGCTCATCCGGGTGCACAACTCGATACCTTGTACGTAACAGGAGGCGGCTCGGAACTTCCGCCGGTTGCCCGTGTTCTGAAGGAGATGTTCGGGCGCAAGGTGCGCCGGTCAGCTTACATGCGATCCGCCTCCGCCGTAGGGCTGGCCATTCGTGCGTCTTCCGCTTCAGAGCGGCTGCACGAGCGCTTTAACCACAATTTCGGTATTTGGCGCGAGGCGGAATCCGGTGGGGCTATTGTTTTTGATCTGATCTTCCCGCGCGGTATGAAGTTGCCGGAGCCGGGCCAACCTGCGTTGCGAATTGAGCGCACCTATCGGCCCGCACATAATATCGGACACTTCCGCTACCTTGAGTGCTCAAGGCTGGACGACCGCGGTCAGCCCATCGGGGAGATCACGAATTGGGAGCAGATTCAGTTTCCGTTCGATCCGCGTCTATCGGCCTCTCCCGATCTGTCCGCCCTTTCAGTGGAACCGATGAGTGCAAGCGGTGGCATGCTAGCGCGGGAAGAATATTCGTGCGATGCAAATGGAAACTTGCGTGTAAAAATTTCCGCCCTTCCATCCGGGAAGGAGAGGGAATATCTGATCAGTCAGTCTGCATCGAGTTGACCATTATTGAATCATTGAATCGATGCTCCGGAAGAATCCAACGGACAGTTTCATCCATCCAAGACAAGTAGGTTTCGGGTTCGAAACTGCGCGTTCTTAAGTTATTTATCCGACATTTGAGTCATTAACAACAAAGCTGGAAATGAGTAGACGTTTATGAATTCTCATGCTCGTGTGCTGGTTGTGAGCCGTGACGAGATGCTGCTGAGAACGAGAGAGATGATATTAGGAGCATTTTTTACTGTGGAGGGTGCGGGACGATTGCCCGAAGCGGTGACCGCAATGAAACGTAGCAAGTTTGATCTGATCGTATTGTGTCATTCGCTTACCGCCGACGAATGCGAAGGCCTTGCATTTCTGGCGCAGCAGCACACCCCGCGTCCATTGATCCTCGCCATGAGTGCATCGTCGCGAGCGAACGCAAAGTCATGGGCCGACTGTCAGCTTGGAGTGGATGCTGGGCCTTACGCACTGGTGAAGAAATGTGCAGAAATGCTTGGCTTTGTGCTCAAAAGCAAAGCCAAGGCCGCGCATGCGTAAAACCGCTCGGCATGTATCTCCCGTTCGAACCGGATGATAGCCTCGACATTGATGGCATTGGCATCTTCAGTGGATTTTCTGGTGATGGGAGCAGGGGTGGCAGGGTTACGTGCTGCCATCGAACTTGCCGATCATGGTGAAGTTTTAGTTATCACGAAGGAATGGCTCGGCGAGTCGAACACGCATTATGCGCAGGGAGGGATCGCCGTGGCATTAGCGGACGATGCCCAGGACATAGCTCTTCACTTCGAAGACACAATTTCAGCCGGGGATGGGCTCGTGTTTCAGCCGGCTGCTCAGGTGCTTGTGGCAGAGGGTCCACTGCGAGTTGCCGAGTTGATTGAGTGGGGAACGCGCTTCGACGCGGACTGTGGCAAGCTGATGCGTACACGGGAAGGCGCGCATTCACTGCCGCGTATTCTGCATGCCAACGGAGACGCGACGGGCGCGGAAATCAGTCGTTCCCTCGTCGAATATGCTCATGCGCACCCTCGGATCAAGTTTGCTGAGTGGACAATGGTCACCAATTTGCTGCTGGCCGATGGTCGCGTGGTCGGGGCTGAGCTTGCCTCGGCAAATCCACTTGAAAACGAGCAGCTGAACCCTAAACGGATAAGTGCTCGCGCAATTCTCATTGCGTCGGGCGGTGCCGGGCAGGTGTACAGCGATACCACGAATCCCGAGGTTGCCACAGGCGATGGCCTCGCGCTCGCTCTCGAAGCCGGTGCTGAATTAGCGGACATGGAGTTCTATCAATTTCATCCGACCGCGTTTTCGCTCGCGGGAGCGCCGCGTTTTCTGATTTCCGAGGCGCTTCGTGGGGAGGGTGCTTATCTCCGCAACGATCGTGGCGAGCGCTTCATGGAGCGCTATCATCCACTGCTTGAACTGGCTCCGCGCGACGTGGTTGCCCGCGCTATCACCCGCGAGGGTTTAGGCGACGAGGGTGAAACGCGCCCAGTCTATCTCGATATGCGCCATGTGAGGGATGTTGATCTTCATCAGAGATTTCCCGGCATCAGCAAATTCCTCGCAAGATATTCACTGGACCTCGCGCTTGATCTGATTCCGGTGCGTCCGGCCGCACATTACCTCATGGGTGGGATTCGCACCGATCTTGCGGGACGGACCTCGGTGCCCGGCCTCTATGCGGCGGGTGAAGTTGCCTGTACGGGCGTACACGGCGCCAATCGACTCGCATCAAATTCCTTGCTCGAAGGACTGGTTTTCGGTGCGCGCGCGGCCCAGGCAATGATTGAAGACCGATTGTCCCTGGTACCGGTTCCGTCTGATCCGTTTGAAAATCGGCCTTTGGGAAGCGACGATGCAGCAATGGTTGCGCAACAGGTCCTCAGCTTGCGACGTGCGATGTGGGCGGATGGGGGGCTACTGCGTTCTGCCTCAAGCCTTGAGGCTGGGCTGCAGGCGCAGGCACAATGCGAAGTCTGCCTGTGGGAGATTGTGCAGGCCGGAAAGATGAGTCGCAGTCTCTTCGAAGGACAGTGTATGGCCCGCGTAGCTGGAGCGATCCTATGCTCCGCTCTTGCTCGTCAAGAGAGCCGCGGTGCCCATTTTCGCAGTGATTATCCGCGTCGGGACGACAATGAATTCCAAAAGCACTCGGTTTTCACGAAAAATGGAAACGTCGCATTTGAACGCTGGTGAGTTAGGCTTTACGGTGGATTATTCGATTGCCGATTCTTCGATGGGTGTCTGTCGAAGAAATGCAGAAAACGCCTCGAAATGCGGCGGATCTTGAAGAGCGCTATAATCGCCAGTTCATTCATCTCATGCGAATCGCGGCTTCAGCGCATCGGACCGCGGAGTCTGCATTGGGATGACAGCTTTTTCCCGCGCCCTGACGATAAGAATGAGCGCGAGAAGCTATGCGCAGAACCTGCGTTGCGGCGAAGACGTCTCAATTGCAGGGCTGACTCGGAAAGACACGGCGATGCGATGGGCCTCAAAAATTGCGAAACTCCACTTTGCTGTTCTGCTTGTGATTCTCGCTCCGTTACCGGCGTCAGCCTATGAGCCAGCTACGATTGCGCATCTGGAACAGATATTGGCCGCGGCGCACGGGAAGCCAGACAAGGCCCTGGCGAAACAGCTGGGCGAGCTCGAACTGACAGAGCGCCTCAGCACAGCGCGGTTGAAGAAACTTGAGGCCGCTCTCCCTGGTGAAAAGTCGCGGCAGGTGCTGCTGGTACTCTCTGACCTCTCGGCCTTTCACGATCTTCCCGCCGAGGAAATTCTGCAAGTCCCCGCTCCCGACAGCGATTCGCAGAGCAAAATACTCGGCAAGGTTGCTGATTATATTCGCGAGGCTTTGCCCCGGCAGATTGATCTCGTCATCTCACGTAATACGTCACAATTCGACAATTTGAAAGTTGTCACCCTTAGCGGTTCTTCCGAGGCGGCGAAGGAGTGGGCGAAAACCAAGACTGAAGTCGAACTGGAAGCGACGGTTTCGGTGGCTCCGTTGATTGCGGCTGCCGTGGTAGAAAATCAGCCTTATCACTTCATCGGGAAGAACAGCGAAGCCGTGAATTACCGCAATGGCGCAGAGGAAGTGGCGGGACTCCCGCCAGCGGAGCATCGGAAGGTCCCTCCTCAATCCGGCCTTACCAACTGGGGTGTCTTCGGTCCTCTGCTGGAGGTTGTGGTCAATGACGTCTCCGGCGGCAAGACGGAGTGGAGCCACTGGGAGCAGGGCACACGCAGCGTGCTGGCCGTTTTTCATTACGACGTGCCGGCCGATCAATCGAATTACGATGTGGAGTATTGCTGTTTCACCAGCGGCAAGACATGGGATTTTAGCGGGAAAGAACTTTGGAATGTCTACGAATCCCTCACTCCCGCTTACCATGGAGAAATAGCCGTGGATCCGATGACCGGCGCCATACTTCGCCTGACAATCGAAACTGTAATCCCGGAGGGCCAACCCATCTATGGCGCAAAGGTCATGGTGGAATACGGGCCAGTCGAATTGGGCGGTCGGGAATATCTGCTGCCCGCGAAGAGTGTTTCCATCTCGGTAGCTCCGGTTCCCGTGATGATTCAGGATGGCCACTGCACAGATGGGGCCTGCACGCACGGGCTCTTCGTTCACCCTAAAGATACGGTTGTCCGCGACACGATCTACACCTCGTATCACGCCTTCCGCGGTGATACGCGCATTCTACCCACGGACGCGTTTGATAAGGACGCCGATTCACCATCATCCGCTGAATCGCAGCCTGGAATTCCACGGAAGCAGCCATGACTTTATTACGGAAGGATAAGGCGATCCGCAGGATTGGGCTGCTTCTGGTATTTCTCCTCGCAACTGAACTTACTGCGCGAGCTTCTGAACCAACGACGATTGTGCAGTTGGAAGAAACGCTAGCTGCCGATCATGGGAAGTCAGACAAAGATGTAGCCAAACAACTTGGCAAGCTGGAACTGAGCGAGCGTCTAAGCACGCTGCGGCTGGAGAAACTCCAGGCCGGCCTGCCTGGAGAGAAGTCACGTCAAGCTCTCCTGGTTCTCGCAGATACCTCTGCCTTTCAGAACCTTCCTGCAGGTGAAATCCCCAAACTCGCTTCACCCGATCGCGACACGCAGGGCACGATCCTTAACAAAGCCACGGATTACATTCGACAGACGCTGCCGCGGCTACCTAACTTCATCGTCAGCCGCAACACCAATCGCTTTGAAAATTTGAAAGTCGATTACGTCGGCGGTGCGGTTGCAGTGGTAGAAGATCAGCCCTTTCATTTCACCAATACCACTAAGGAAACCGTCACCTATCGCGATGGAGCAGAGGCTGTGGTCTTGTCTCCCAACCATCCCGAACACCAGCGAGGTTTGTATAACTGGGGTGTATTCGGCCCGCTGTTGCAGATCGTTGTCACCGATATCTTCAGCGGAAAAATGGGCTGGGGTCATTGGGAGCAGGTGAGGAACGGGGCCATGGCAGTGTTTCGCTATTCCGTGCCGCAGGATCAATCGCATTACGAAGTGAAGTACTGCTGTTTCAGCAACACGAATAGCTGGCACATCTTTGAGATGCACCCTTCGTATCATGGCGAAATCTCCGTCGATCCGGATACGGGGGCTATTCTTCGCCTCACCATCCAAACCGATATCCCTTCGAATCACCCCATTTACCGGGCGGACGTGCTGGTGGAGTATGCCCCGGTGGAGATTGCAGGGCAGCAATACGTATGCCCCACTAAGAGTGTCTCCATTTCGCGTGCAATGAACCGGGTGAACGTTCAGCAAGGACAGTGCGCCGATTACAATTGCCGCCCTGACGCGTACGTATACCCCAAGAACACGGCGGTGAACGACACCGTCTATCACTCCTACCATATCTTCCGTTCGGAGATGCGCATCCTGCCAACGGAAGATTCCGATGTGGAGGGAGTTTCGCCGCAACCGGCGCAGCCCGCGGTCACAACTCCACAACCTTGACGCGTTGCACATCGCTAAAAAAAGAGGCGATCGCCGAAGTGATCGCCTTTGCGTTCCAACTTTGAAATTAGAAGTCGAAGTGCAGTGACATCTGGACCTGCCGCGGGCTGCCGATCGTGTGTGTCACGATGCCCAGTCCCGATGGGAAGCTGTACAGCGAATTACAGGGGCCGGTGCCGCTACAACCGCTGGGAAGCACAGGTTCTCCGGCCGAGGGGAAGGCGTTGTAGAACGCGTTCTGTGAAACTTCGTTGCCGGGAATGTCAAAACTTGTGGTGTTGGTAAGGTTGTAGACATCGAAGGTGAACTTGAGGCTGTAACGCTCTGTCAGCTTCGTCTCCTTCACCAGCGAAGCGTCTGCGCGCTTCTGAAATGCCTGGCGGAAGATGTTGCGTTGTCCACTGGTAAATCCTGTTTCATAAGGATCGGAGGTGGGGATTGCGCCGTTCAGTCCGCCGGCCGGGAGCAAGGGAAGCGTGAAACAGGAGGCCTTCAACGCGGCGCCTGCCTGGCCGAGTACAGGTGTCCATGCACCCGAGTGACCGCTGAGTGCGGTTTTCGCGGTGCATCCGTTGGCAAGCGGGACGACAGGGTTTGTGATGCCGTCGGCGGTCGAGTAGTAGATGCTGCCGATGGCACCGGAGAAATCAATGACGCTGTAGGGCTGGCCGCTCTGCAGCACAGTGAGTCCGACCAGCGACCATCCGTCGGCGAGTTTTCCCACGAGTGAGTTCTTCCTGGCAAACCCGGGAATCTGGTAGATGTAGTTGAAAGTGGTCACGTGCGTGCGGTCGTAATCCGACGAACCGTAACCGCTGCGCAGATTCAGAGGATTGTTGCCGTTGTAGAAGAGGCCCAGTCCACTTTGCTCATCCAGTGCATGGGACCAGGTGTAGGAGACGCCGACCTGGATGCCGTGGCTCATGCGTTTTTCGATATGCGCCTGCAGGGCGTTGTAGGCATCGACGCCGGCGGCCACGTATGAAAGAGACTCAGCGGCATAGCCGATATAGGGAACGCGCAGATCGACGTTGCCGCCTTCGTAGTTAGCCTGGTAGCCACTTCCATCGGGCAGTGTGGCGCCAAGCACATCGTAGCCGTAGCTATAGTTCTGCTGATATGCGCCGCCGCCGAGTGTTGGAGCCGAAGTTGACGCGATCTTCGGCTGGTTGAAGGGCAAGGGAATGACCTGGTGACGTCCGAGATTGCCTACGTAGCCGAGTTCGATGGCCAGATCGTTGCGTGGCTGCCACTGGACATCCAGCGTGTAGTTGAACGTGTAGGGCAGCTTGTTGGCGCGGTTGTAGACACCTAGCGAAATGGGTTGACCGTTGTTAATGACGCCCGGAGCGCCATCACCGTAGTTTTCAATGCTGTAGGCATTGGGCAGATAGTTGGCAAGGTCCGAGGCCTTCGGATTCGATGGCGCAGGGTGCTGCAACGTAGTGCCGTAGGGATTCTCGAGATTGCCTTCTGCGTTAGTGGGGAGTGCCGTTGGCGGACCGTAACCACCGTTACCGCCGCAGGTGGGAATGTAGTACGACCCGTAATCGCCGTAGAGCGACTGCGATGAGGACGGGCACGATGAGACATTGACGAAGGGTAATTGCTGGTTAACGCCGAACGGGCCGCCGGTCACAGTGCCAATTGCATATCCGGGAGAGAGGTAGCTGAATAATTCGCCGCGATCGTAATACATTCCTGCGCCGGCGCGGACTACGAGCTTGCTGTGGAACATCCCCGGCTGCCACGCGGCGCCGATGCGAGGAGCGATGCCCCACTGGCGGCCGGTGAGGGTTGTGGCGCTTACGCCCTTAGTGCCGTTGGCGTTGTTGCCGGCGATGATGAGGCCGGTGTTGTCGATGCTGTCGCTGGCGGCGCTGTAGCTGTAGGACGAGGGATCGAAGTTGAAGATGCGGCCGTATTTTTCCGTGAGGCCTCCGTCCCAGTCATAGCGAACACCCGCGGTTAGGGAAAGAGTCGGAGTGATCTGGAACTTGTCCTGGAGATAGGTTCCGAGCTGGTTTGCGCGGTAGTAGCGGCTGGCATCGCCCTGCAGAAACGAGGTTACGTAGAAGCCTGTCGCTGAGCTGCCAGGGGTTACGAAGCCTTGTACGAATTGGCTGAAGTCGTCAGTAGCAATGGTGCCGGTGCCAGTGCGCTTGTCGATGGTGTTGAGCTGCGTGTAGGAGTAGCTCGCGCCGAAGTTGAGCGTGTGCTTGCCCAGCATCCAGATTGCTGTTCCGGAGGGAGCAAGCCGGTTCTGGAACACGCCGGTATTCGAGGACTGACTTTCGGCGTTTGGTCCGATGTTGAGGTAGACGTTGGTGATGCCGCTGGGCTGATATTGACCGAGAATGTTGAAGATCGAGATACCAGGAAAATAGTTGGACCCGAACATGTTGATCGACCCGGTGCCAGCCGCGCCGCCGGGTATGGAATTGGGACCGAACGCCTGCTCGTTATCGGCCCAGTTCTTTTCCCGGATGAAGCCAATGGTCTCTGTAGTACTTAGGTTCGGCTTGACGAGGTAGCTGTTGCTGATGGAAAAGACTTGCGCGCCGGAATCGAGATGCTCGGCGAAGCCAGGAACACTCGAATAGGAATACGGCGAAATCGTGGGATCGTGTTGATAGAAGTATTTGAGACTGAGCGTATCTTTTTTGGTCGCGTTGTAATCGATGTCGGCTACGGCGAGGTCCGCACCAAAGCGCCCGGTTCCCGGAATAAACGCGTTATCGAGATGCGTGATGGTGGGAGGAATTCCGCCGAGTGCATCATTGGGGATGAGCCACTTGCCGGGTTCCCCGGGCAGCGCTGGTGAGTTAAACAAGACCAGGGCATTGTGGTCAATGCTCGAGACTGCGACGTCGGGGTTGCCGATGTTTTCGCCAAAGGAGTTGTTGGTGATGTCGGTCAACGCGCTTGCCGAACGGTCATCGGAGAGACCGACTGGAACATCGAGGAAGGAATCGCCAATTTCCTGATCGGACACATGAAGATGCTGGTAAGAGAGGAAGGCGAAGAGCTTGTCCTTGATGATCGGCCCACCGATGCTGCCGCCAAGAATATAGCGGTGCAGTTCCGGAACCTTGTCGTAGGACGGAACGCTGGGATCCTGATTGAAGAAGAAGGGCGCGGCATTGATCCAGTTTGTGCCGCGGTGTGCGTAAAGTGCGCCGTGATAGTTGTTGGTGCCCGAGGCGGTGCTCAAGTCGATGTGCGCGCCTGAGGTTGAACCTTGGGTCGCGTCATACATCGAAGCATTGACGCGGACCTCGGCGATCGTCTCCGGGGCAGGTGTGGGAATGGCGTTTCCGATGGAGAGATAGATGGAGGCAGCGGAAGGGATTTCGCCGCCGCCGCCGCCGGGGCTGGTCTGCACGCCCGTGCTGTTGATAACGCGCGCGGAGGAGACCTGGCTGGTGCTTTTGCCGTTGAACAAGTTGCTGGCATCGACGCCGTTCAGCAGAAAGCTGTTCGAAGTGTCTCGCTGGCCATTGGCCCAGATTGGCGCGTTGCCAAGGCCCGAGTTGGCTCCAGTGCCACCGCCCAGCTCAGCGCTTACGCCGCTCGATTGTGTTGCAAGGCCTGTAAAACTGCCAGTCGCGAGGGGCACGTCTTCGATTTCAGTTTTGTCGAGGACGTATCCCACAGTGGTGTCAACGGCATTCATCAAAGGCGAAGCTTCCACTTCAACTGTGGTTGTGGTTTGGCCGACCTTGAGAGCCGCGTTCACAGTTGCGGTTCGATTAGCCTGCACGGTGATGTGCTGCGTCTTCTGCACATCGTATCCATCGGCCTTGTAGGTTAGCGTGTAGATTCCGATGGGCAGATTCACCAACGAGTAGGTACCCGAGCCATTGCTCGTGGTGGTGCGGGTCAACGAAGTCGACTCGTCTACCACGGTGATTTGTACGTTGGGAATCACGCCGCCCGATGCGTCGGTGACCTCGCCGGTGAGACCGCCGAGCGTCTGCTGAGCTAAAAGTGTGAAGGAGCACAACGCTACGACTGTCGCGAATGCAAACAGCCGGGAGATCATCTGAGAACGAATGCGCATGGAATACCTCATTGCTGGCCTTGAAATGAGCTTTCCCGCAGCTGAATTGGAAAAGCGCACAAAGATGAGTTCAGAGTTGCCAATCGTCGAGAAATTGAAAGTTGATCCCGACGGATACACGTCTGCTGGCTGGTTTTTGCACGGAGTCTGGAATTCTCAGCGTGACCTAAGAATAGCAATCGTCGCATAAAATTCATCTAAGGATTGCTTGGATTCAGCGACTTGCAAACGATTCGCAGTTCTTCTGAGGCGCTATTTTCGACCGGTTATTCGTCAATTACGCCTGGTTTTCCACAATTCGCGAATGGAACTGGCAAAATCAGCCGATGCGCGCTTGGTAGATCAATTTAGCTGGACAGCAGCCAATGAGACGCTAGCATGGTGCGTGCCGAATTCACCGTCTTTTCCCGTTGCATAACCCAACGCGTGAATCGGCTCACAGCCTTAGCAAGACGAGGTTTACCGATGATTACGCGCTCAGCGAAACTGCTGTTGCTAGCGGGAGTCGCGTTGTATTACACGCTGGTGGTGTTTAACAACCTGACGGACTTCAACTCGAATTATGAATTCATTCAGCATGTGTTGTCGATGGATTCAACGTCTCCCGGGAATCACGGGATGTGGCGAGCGATGTCGTCACCGGGCATGCATCTGTTGTTCTACTGGCTCATCATCGTGTGGGAGTTAATAACCGCGATCCTTGCGTGGTGGGGGCTGTGGAACTTGGTACGTGCGTTGCGCCGACCTGCCAATGCGTTCAATGCTGAGAAACGATTGGCCATCATGGCCTTGACGCTCTCACTGCTGATGTGGCTGGTGGCTTTTATCGATGTAGGCGGCGAGTGGTTTTTGATGTGGCAGTCACACACGTGGAACGGACAGGAAGAAGCATTTCGCATGTTCGTAATTGTGGGATTCGCGATGCTACTGATTTTGCAGTCCGACGACGATACGCAGGCCTAGCGCGTTCAGACGACTGCCGTCCGCTTGCGCTTCAGTGCGTACCAGGCGAGGCCAGTCGCGATGTAGAGCAGGTAGATGTAGGGAAGCCGCGCGTGGGCAATGTCGGCGGTGGAGCGTAGATCGAAGACGGCGATCAGAATCACTACCAGAACCGCGATGACACTGACTGCTGCGACGAAGTGTGAATGCTGACCGCGTGCACGTCGCGCAAACGGCAACGCCAGTGCAACGAGCGCATACGCTGTCAGAAAGCCGAAGACCGATAGAGAGCCGAGCAGGTCGTACACGTCGGATCCGCTGACTCCGCGCATCGCCATTACAGCTGTAGGAAGGAAAACAACGCACGTGGACAACACAATGGCCGCCACAGGTGTGTCGCTCACTTGTTTTTTCGAAGAGGACGGGAAGCAGTCTTTCTCGCGCCATCCGCATGAGCACGCGTGAGGCCGCGGTTATACAGGCAAGCACGCACGCGACCATGCTGATGAGCGCACCGAAATCGATGCCCGTGCCCAGCGGCGATACTCCGGCCTTATCGGCAAGAATATGGAGCGGGCTCGTAGTATCGCTCAACTTGCCAGATTCGCCGCGAAACCCCAGCACTTCGGAGTAGGAGCAGAGCATAAAGAAGATTCCCGCAAGGATGGCGCACTGTATTACGGCTCGAGGAATAGTGCGCAACGGATTGCGCGCTTCGCTGCCTAGTGTGGTGGCGCTTTCAAAGCCGACGAAACTAAACATGGAGAGTACCAGAGCGGGGCCGAGGCTGGAGAAGGAAACGCCGCGCAGCCTGAATTGGTCCATGTCCAGATGAAATCCGAAGTGGACCGGCATCACTGTAAGGACAATGCAGATAAGGCTGACGGAACAGATTTCTATCCAGAGCATCAATTCAGCGGAAAGCTTCACATCGCGATAAGCAACAAATCCCGCCGCAAGGCAGATGACAACAAGCGTGAGAAGAACCGGCGGTGTCCGATGAAGGAATTGCTGCGAAAGTACGTTGGTGTAGTACAGCGCTCCGCCCGCGACTGAGGCTGCGGTGGCCAGGTACGCGAGCAGCAGTCCCCACCCTGCCGCGACTCCAAAGATGGTTGGCAGTGTTTCTGCCGTGTATGTGTAGAGCGAACCGGGAGAAGCAGAGAGACGCGCAAAGCGGCTGACGCAGAAACCGACGATCAAGGTAGCGCCCGTAGCTAGCAGGTAGACGAGCCAGGTTGCGTTGCCGGCGATGGCGAATACGAGTGGGATAGTAAGCGAAGGAGAGGTGGATGGCGCCATGGCGGAGACGGATTGAGCGAGCGTCTCCAATGGACCCAAAACGCCGGCGTGCAGCCCATAATTCTCTTTTGGACTGCCCTCCGAATACACTTTCGCCTCCGCGTTGCTTTGGTTGCCCACCAGTCCGCCTTCCGCTTCAGATTTGTCTTGCTAGTTGAGCTAGTCTTGCCTGTGCTTCCGTTGAAGTCAAGCAGAGCGGGGTAGACTGTTGCCGATGTCTGTCGCTGCAATCATTGTCGCCGCAGGATCAAGCAGCAGGCTGGGTGAGCCGAAGCAACTGATCCTGATTGACGGCGAACCGCTGCTGCAACGCGCAATCCGATGCGCTACGGAGGCTGGCGCATCGCCGGTCTTCGTTGTGCTTGGAGCCCATCGCGACCTCATTGAGAATTCGATCGATTTCAACAAAACGAAGATCGTCGTGAACAATGAGTGGGAAGAGGGACTGTCTAGTTCGATCAGAACCGGCGTAAAAACAGCGCAGGCTGAAGCCCCAACCGCGGAAGGCCTGCTGTTGATGACGTGCGATCAGCCGCGAGTGACAGCCGAGCATCTGCATCGGTTGATCCTGATGTCGTATGCGCAATCGGCTCCGACGGCGATCGTGTCGACCTATGGTGGAACACGCGGCATTCCGGCAATTTTTCCAAGGCAGGCGGTATGCGATCTGATGGGGCTTCACGGAGACAAAGGGGCGCGCGCCTTGCTCGCAAAGCCGCCATGGCCCGTCATTTCGATCCCGCTTGCGGGTGGCGAGATCGATATCGATAGCCCGGAAGATTTAGAGGACCTGAAGAGTTAGCGCTCGATGGTCGCTTCTATGTAGCCGTGCGGCTCGTCGATAGGGACGAAGATGTGATTGGGATTGTCCTGCCCAAACGGGCTGAGATCAGCAAGCAAATGATGCAGGTTCGGCATGGTGAGGTGAATGCGCGCAATTTCAGGGGCCGCGGTGAGCGCGGCTTTACCCATATCAAACAATGTGTGTTGGACGCTCATGCTGTGGTGTGCGGCGAATTCCTTTAGCAATGCGGAGATGATTCTAGCGCGAACTTCAGAAAATTTTGGGGTAGGCGAGACGAAATCCCACTTGATGGTCGCGCGTGTTCCGAAGATGCGATCGATGGCCGGCTTCAGCGTAGTCAGACGGTCTTTAATGTAGCCGGTGAATGCGGAATTGGTCGTTTTAAGAATAGTTAACCCATCTACACCGGAAGCAACGACCCAACCGCCCCCACGTTCACGTTCCGCCTGGACGGTCTGCAACTCAGGGCCGGCCAATCTGAATGTTGTCGCTTCAGGGTCGCTGTCTAGTTCAAGCCGCTCCCAACACTTTTCGTCGATTTCGATGCAGGCCTTGGAGACCTGCGGATTATTGCTGAGCAGGTAATCCCCGAGTTCCATCGCGAATTCCTCGATGGTGGCTGCGCTTGAACTGTGAGCGAGGGAGTAGACGGTGTTCTTCATCGTGTCTGTCGGCAGGATTTTACTGTTGTCCGCCGCGGTGAAGCTACTCTCGAAGTCGCCCTGCAACAGCACGCGCACAGCCCACTCATTGAACTCGTGGCGCTCAGCGGTTCGCGTGATCCGCGACAGGCGCACCCGCGCTTTGCCATAGCGATTCTCACCCAATCTAGCCATCGGTTCAGCTTCCTCGGTACGTTGTGTAACTGTTGTCGCTCAAGAGGAGCGGGAGATGATAGTGCGCGTTACTGTTGCATTGAAAGGTGATCGCGATTTCAGGATAGATGCTGGTTCGACCGTGCTGTGAGAAATACGCGCCAGTCGCGAAGGTTAGCCGGTACGTTCCAGGTACGGCGTCGAGTGCCAGATTTGCGCAGCGTCCGTCACGATCCGTCTCTGCACTGGCGATGGATGCCCAATCTTGATCTTCCTGGCGTTCAAGCTTGACTGCGATGCCGGCTGCGGGCTTGCCGATGACAGTGTCCAGTACGTGCGTCGTGATCTTGCTCATGAAACTAACCACTTTCCCAGCCGAATCTGCGTGATCTGCCGCTGCTGCTCTGCGGCTTCTTTTAATTCTGCCACGCGATCGTTGGCGAGACGGCGCTTCAGGATGGTGAGCATCTCGTCTGCGGTCTTGCCGGTGGCGCACACAATGTAAATGAAACCAAAGCGCTGTTCGTATTTTGCATTGCCGTTGGCTAATTCGCGCATGACATCATTTGTGGCGCCGCTGGTTCCGACCTGTTCCTGTAAGGACCACGCAGTCGACTTCTCTGACAGAGGGGCGACTTTACGATCGCCTATGCGTGGATGGCATGCGAATGCTTCCATCCAATCGGCTTCCTTCATCGCTGCCCAAATCTGATCGGCTGCTTCGCTTAGGGCGGCAATGTTCGCAATGGGCCGTAACGCAATCATTTGAGCCGCCCATCGGTGTGCGCCGCAACAGGCAAGCATGGCTTCAGTCGCGCTGGCCTCATCGGCTTGATTCCATGATTCGAGCACCGCGTTCATCTTGCTTCCGGCTCCCGACTCAGACTGTGGAAAAACTCTTCGAGGAGATTTGCGCCTACGACTTTACGATATTGCGCATTGGAGCGGATATCGTCGATGGGCTGCGATTCGGTGAGCAGGGCGTGGCGAGCTGCTTCGATCATTTCGGGTATTGGTGAATTCCCGGCGACCACAGCTTCGGTCAACGTGAGGCGGACAGGGAAAGGCGCGAGGCTTGCAGCGGCTACCCGAATCTCATCGATCATGCCGTCATTCATCAGAGCTGTTGCACCCAGCGCGACCTTCGAGATTGCCATCGCCTTGCGCGTGCCCACTTTTCGTAGATATTGCCGATGCTTGTTGAAACGGCGTGGAAGATGGATGGCATAGAGCAACTCATCGGCGGTCATCGCATTCTGCTTGTAGCCAGTGTGAAACTCAGAGTAGGGCATGCGCCGTTTGCCGCGAACGGAAATGAACTCAACCTCAGCATCGTAAACAAGCAGCGCAGGGGATGAGTCAGCGGCTGGTGAACCGTTGACGAGATTCCCACCGAGAGTTGCCCGAGTTTGGTTCGCTATGGAGCCAATCCAGCTTGCGGCCTTGCTGAGCAAGGGAAATTCCGCCGCGATCAAGGCGTTCGAGCGCATGTCGCCGAAGGTTGTGCCCGCACCGATTATGAGTGTATTGGGAGTTGTGTCATTGAAGCGAAGCTCCTCGACATTCCAAATGCTCACGAGTTTATTCGCGCTCAGCCTCCCTGCGGCAAACGCAACCATCAACTCTGTGCCCCCAGCGATGGGCATCCACTGCCCGGGCGCGGAGGCCAGAAGATCGAGTACCGCCGGCAGTGAGCCGGGCGCAACCAATTCGTGTTCGGCCGCGTTACCGCGCATGAGTCTCCTGCGGATTGGCACTCCCGGCATCGGCTGCTGAAACGACGGACTCGAAGATGCGAATAAATCCGGTGCAGCGGCAAAGATTACCGGCGAGCCCTTCGCGAATTTCGGCCATCGATGGCTGGGGATTGTGCGCGAGCAGATGCTTGGCCGCCATTAGCATGCCCGGCGTGCAGATACCACATTGCGCACCGCCAAATTGTAAAAATGCCTGCTGCAAAGGATGGAGAACCCCTTCGTGTGCTAGCCCTTCCACGGTTTCAATGGTTGCGGCTTCAGCCTGCATAACCGGGACGAGGCAGCTGTTGACCAGTTCACCATTCATGCGCACCGAGCAGGAGCCGCACTCGCCCTCGCCGCATCCCTCCTTGGTTCCGGTGAGTTGCAGATCCTCGCGCAGTACGTCAAGCAGGCGCTTCATCGGAGGAACGCAGACAGTTTTGTCTTCACCGTTCACCTCGAATTGAATTGTGGCGGAGGGCACGGTCATGCGTTTGCCGGCTCCTCCACTTTTCGCTGAACGCTGAGCTTTACGAACAGATCTTCGGGTAGCAGTGGAGTGGAGTTGAAGTTGACGCCCGTTGCATTTCTGATCGCGTTGAGGATTGCCGGTGCCGGCCCGTCGTGAGGCAATTCGCCGATGCCTTTTGCGCCAAATCCGCCGTGCTCAAAGGGAAGCTCTTCCCAGAATATGTGGATGGGCGGAACGTCTTCCGCGGTCGGCATGATGTAGTTGGTCATCTGATTGTTAGCCATGCGGCCGTTTTGCAGGATGACTTTTTCGTAGAGCGCGTAGCCAATGCCCTGTGCGATGCCGCCTTCGATCTGTCCTCCGGCAAGCACCGGATGAATGACGCGGCCCGCCTCCTGCACCGACCAGAACTCTTCAACTTCCGCGGAGTAAGTGACAGTGTCAACGGCGACCTGTGCTACCTGCACAGACCATGCAAAGGCAGGATAGGCTTCCCCCCGATATTTCTGGTCGTCCCAGAAAATTCCCGGAGGCGCCTCGTAGCGGCAGAGCGAGACAACCTCGCCATGCGTACTCCGCAGCCGTTCGCATGCCGCAAAGAATTCGTCGCAGGAGAAATCTTCGCCAAGACCGGCTTGTTCGCGCAGCATTGCAATCAGTTGCAGGCACGACCGCTCTACGATGCGCCCGATCACCATGGCGGTGCGGGAGGCCACAGTGGGTCCGCTGTTAGGAACAATATTCGTGTCAGGTGGAGCCATCGTCACGTTGAGGTAGTCCAGCCCCAGAGTTTCCGCCGCGACTTGCGTGAGCACCGTGTTGGTACCCTGGCCGAACTCTGTGCTCGATACCAGCACGCGCACTTTTCCTTCAGCGGTCACATCGATGCCGGCCAATGAATTGAGGTAACGCTCGCCCGAACCGGTGAAGCCGGAGCCGTGATAGAACGCGGCAATGCCGATGCCGCGCTTGACGGGACGGTGTGCGTTGTCTCTCGCAAATAGCGCCCGCTTGTTGTAGAAGTCGCTTTCGGCGAGGGCGCGATCGAGAAGTTTGTCGAGGAGGACCGGTTCGCGCATCAGTTGCTCGGTGGCGGTCGTATCTCCCTGGTGGATGAAATTCTTGCGCCTCAGCTCGATCGGATCCATTCTGATGGTGGCAGCAATCTCTTCCATATGGCGCTCGACGGCGAACACTGTCTGCGGCGCGCCAAATCCGCGAAACGCTCCGTACGGAACGTTGTTTGTGGCCCACGCATGCGAGAGCACACGAACATTGGGGCAGACGTACGGGCCAGGCGAGTGCAGCGTCGCCCGCGATAGCACAGTCGATGAAAGCGTCGAGTAGGCGCCCCCGTCAGTGGCGATGTCGATGTCCATCGCGAGGAGTTTGCCATTCTCATCGAGTGCAGTGCGATGACGCACACGCGAGGGATGGCGCTTGGTGGTCGCGGCGAGATCTTCGATGCGGTCGTAGACCATCTTCACCGTATGACCGCTCTTCATCGCCAGCAGGGCGGCGTGAGATGCGAGCACCGAAGGGTAATCTTCCTTTCCACCGAACGCACCGCCGGTCTCAGTCTGGATGACACGGACACGTTCGGGCGGCAGGTTGAAGACGGCGAGCAGCGATTTGTGCACATAAAAGGGACACTGCAAGGAACCCCAGACCGTGATGCCGTCTTTCGCGCTGTACTCGGCGATCACGCCGTTGTTTTCGATGTACAGATGCTCCTGCGCGCCGGTGCGGTACTCTCCTTCGATGATGTGTGCTGCCTTGTCCCAGACCGCGTCGACGTTGCCTTTTTCGAGCAAAAAGCTTTTGAAGCAGTTGTCGGAACCCCAGATAACCGTCTGCTGTTTTTCACTTTCTTCGATGGTGAAGACCGGCGGCAGTAGATCGTATTCAACGTGCACGGCATTCACGGCTTCGCGAGCCTTGTGCTTGTCAGGGTGAGCAATCAGCAGGATTGCTTCTTCGCAGTGATTAACCAGCCGATCAGCAAGGCATGGCTGATCGGCCACGATCATCTGTATTTGATTCTGACCGGGAATATCCGCCGCGCTGACTACAGTAAATTCACTCCAGTTGATCTTGCTATCAAATGCAACGGAACGAATATGAGCATGCGGAACCGCACTTCGCACCGTCGCTCCGTGCCACATTCCCTCGTGCCGGATATCGTCAATATAGCGCGCTGTGCCACGCAACTTCTCAACGCCTTCCTTGCGGGGAACGGAGGTGCCGACAACGCGGTTTTTGTTAGATGCGCTCATGGTTGGGGAAGGTCGAAGCGCCGCACAGGTTGACGCATAGCATACAACGGGGCGGCCAAGTTTGAAAGCGCCCGCGCTACGAGGCCAGGGCTGCCAGAGTGCGTGCGAGCACGTTCACGCCGCTGCCGATCCACTGGGGTGATGCGTATTCGTCTGGGCGATGACTTACGCCACCGCGGCAAGGAATGAAAAGCATGGCGACCGGAGCAATCCGCGCCATGAAAAGCGAATCATGATAGGCGCGGCTCACCATCTTCTTGTACGTTTTGCCGGCATCCTTCGCGGCTTGCTCCATGGCTGCGAGGATTGCCGCATCGCAGGTCGCGGGTGGATCGGCGTTGACCATCTCCGTTTTGATCGCGACTCCACGGCGTTGCGCAAGTTCGGCGCAGGCGGCTTTCAGCGTTTCGATCACGCTATCTCGGCGCGCAGCATCGATGTCGCGAATGTCGGTTTCGAGCTTTACGCGAGATGGAATGCTATTGACGGCTCCGGGAAACACTTCGCAAACGCCGACGGTACCCACGGTATCGATGGCGCCGGTTGACTTGGCGGCTGCCTCGAGGGCGAGCACGAGTTCTGCGGCGGCAGCCAGCGCATCTTTGCGCCCGGGCATCAGTTTTCCACCGGCATGGCCGCCTTCTCCTTCGATGAGGATGCGCATGCTGGCCGGTGCCGCAATGTGGGTGACAAGGCCGATATCGAGGCCTTCCTGCTCAAGGATTGGACCCTGCTCGATGTGAAGTTCGAGGAACTGATGAAAGCGGCCGGCGGAGAGCGTGACGGACTCGAGAAGTCCGGTGAATCCGGCATCAATGCGCAGATCTTTGAGGCTTCGGCCCTCCTTGTCGCGCAGCGCGACTGCCTGTGCAGGCGTGAGCACGCCAGCCATCATGCGACTCCCAAGGCAGCCGATACCGAACCGCGTCGGCTCTTCCGCCGTGAAGATGACGAGTTCTATGGAACGGCGCGGCTTGTATCCCAGTTGCTGCAGAACACGGATAGCCTCAAGTCCACCGAGCACTCCCACACATCCGTCGTACATACCGGCATTGGGAATAGCGTCAATATGCGACCCGGTGCCAATGGGGGGAAGGTCCGGTTCCGTGCCCTGCCAACGGGCAAAGGTGTTGCCGATGGCATCTTCGTGTATGTCAAGCCCTGCACCTTGGCACAGGCTTTTTACGTAAGCACGGGCACGCTGGTCAGCTTCGCTGAAGACGACGCGGGTGACGACTGGAGGCTCCGCAGCGGAGATTTGCGCCAACGCGTTGAGTTCGGCGATGAGCCGGTCGATGGAGAGGGAGGCGCGCATCTCCATGGTCATGCTCCAAGCGGGTGGCGTCGCCAATCTTTGTAGATGAGATACTTCGCAGGCTTCTTCCCGATCGCTCCAAACCACTGCGGGCAATACGGCGCCATCCAGATGAAATCGCCGGCCTCGACGGGATACCATGAATCGCCGAGTTTGTAGATGCCGCCGCCTTCAAGCATCAAAAGACCGTGTTCCATCACGTGGACCTCGACCATGCTGAGGCCGGCTCCGGGATCGTAAGTCATGGTATTGACCGCGAAGTCGTACTCGTCGGTGTTTGGCAGGAGAGAGCGGACTCGCAAAGAGGAGTCACCCATCAGCGGGACTTCGGCAACAGAGGTTTCATTGCCGATGACGATCGCCGCGGCAGGGCCGTCGGCAATGGGTGCGTAAATCTTCTCAATCAAGGCCGCTTTCGCGGCTTCCATGGCAGTGAATGAGTGATCGGTGCCGGCGGGCAGAAATGCGAATCCACCGGGTCCAAGAGGGTGCCGGTCCCCGGCAATCACCAGGTCAAGTTCGCCCTCGAGCACGTAAATGAAACGCTGTCCTGAAGCGGCCACAAGAGTTCCTCCAGCGGAAAACTCAGCAGTCATCTGCGTGAAGTTAGCGCCCAGTTGTGGGCTCGCGTGAACGATGAAATCGACTCCGTTTGCGCCCGGAAGTGGTATGCGTACAAAGGTGTCTGGAGTCTGCAGAAGATGATCGTGCTTCAGGCTGCTTCGGGTTGCTCCCAGGTGATGCAATCGTGGACCTCTCGCGTATTGCGTTTTCCGATTCTAACCAACCGCAGCGGAAAGCCGTTGCAGGAATTTTTCGCCGACGCGCACCGCTGCTTCCACATCTTCTTCGCGGACAGATTCACCGGGATGATGGCTGACGCCGCCGGGGGTGCGGAGAAAAAGCATCGCGGTAGGCATGCGGCGCGCCATGATCATCGCATCGTGGCCGGCACCGCTGGGCATAGATTTGGCGGGGAAACCAGCGGCCTCGATCGCGTCGGTCATGAACGCAGTAAGTCGCTCATCCATGGGAACGGAGGGCTCATCCATCTTTTTGTTCCATTCAAGCTTCAGCCCCCGACGCGTCGCGATTGCGTCGGCGTGTTTGAGCAGGTCGTCGACAGCAGTGCGACGAGTGCCATCGTGCACATGGCGAACGTCAAGGCTGAGATCGACAGAACCTGCAACCACGTTTCCGGCATTCGGATGCACTTCCATTTTGCCAACAGTGGCTACAAGGCCGTCGGTTTCGACGGCGAGCATTTCGACTTTGCTGATCCATTCGGCCGAGGCGGCGACGGCATCACGGCGCAGGCGCATCGGAGTAGTGCCTGCGTGGTTGGCGTGGCCGGTAACCCTGAGATCGAGACGGGTCTGGCCGACGATGCTGGTAACCGCGGCCACACTGAGGCCTTCAGCTTCGAGTACCGGCCCCTGTTCGATATGAATTTCTACGAAACCCACGGCATCGGCGTCGGCGGCTGCTTCTTCGAGTCTGCCTAAATCGATGCCGAAGTTTTCGATTGCCTGCTTGATGGTTGTGCCATTGGCATCTTTGAGCGCGAACATCGAGGGATCAAATCGACCCGCGACAGCGCGGCTGCCTATAAAGGGGAAGGAGAATCGAACTCCTTCTTCCTCAGAGAATGCGATGACTTCAATGTCGATAGGAAGTTTCAGCCTTTTCGCAGACTCGACCAATTCAAGCGCAAGCACGACCCCAAGGACGCCGTCGAATGGCCCACCGTCGGGCACCGTGTCGATATGTGAACCGAGAATTAGACGCTTGCTCGATAAGCCAGAGGAGGACGTCCAGAGGCCGCGAAGATTACCCACGGCATCCACCAACACGTCCATGCCGAGGCTCTGCATGCGCGTGCGCAGATGATGATGAACTTGATGAAACGGTGCGGTGAGAAAACGGCGGGTGGTCCGGCCGGGCTCTTCGCTCATTGTCGCAATGAGCCTGCATTCCTCAATGGCTCGCTCCGCGCGCTCGCTCACGTGCGCACCATCTCTCGTCCCCGCGCATCGCCCTGGAATTGTCCGTCCGAAAAGACTTGCTCGCCGCGTAACCAGGTTTCCTGCACGCGACCCCGCAACTTCGCACCAAGATAAGGAGAGAGCTTGTGGCGGAAGTGCAGGTCACTTTCAGTGACGGTCCACGAAATGTGAGGATCGAAGACAGCGATGTCGGCGTCAACGCCGACTGCGATTGATCCCTTTCTGTTGAGCAGTCCGGCGAGTCGCGCTGGTCGCGCTGCCATCCACTTTGCAACTCGGGTAGCGGCATCTTCAGTGCTCAAGCCGCGTTGGCGCATAACGGTCCACAGCACCGGGAGAGCAAGTCCGAGGCTTGCAATTCCACCCCAGGCCACGTCCCAGCGCCCCGCGTCGCGACGCTTCATCGCAGGCGGACAAGGCGAGTGGTCGGTGGCGACGAGATCGATCAATCCGGATTCAAGGGCTGCCCAAAGTTGCTGGCAATTGGCTTCATCGCGAATCGGTGGCGCGCATTTGAATTCGGTCGCGCCATCCCGAATTTGCTCGGCAGCGAGAGCAAGATAGTGCACACAAGTCTCCACCGTGATCGGAACGCCGTGATTTCGCGCCTCCGCCAGCATCGGCAGAGCCTTGGCGCTGGAAAGATGCACTATGTGGATGGGCGTCTGATATTCCTGCGCCAGACGGATAAGATGACGGATTGCCTCGACCTCGGCCGCATCGGGACGCGACGCCAGGTAGGTTGAATACCTCTGCCAATTCGCATCTTTGAGCGCTCTGGTCGCCTCTTCGACAGGTTCGGCAACTTCAGCGTGAACCAGCAGCGGCAACCCCGTGCCGCGCAGCTTATCGAGAGCCCGTCGCATAGCGTTCTCGTCCACCCACGCGAAGCTGTCGATTCCGGAGTCGATCATGAAACATTTGAATCCCGGCACGCCGGTCTGTGCCAGCGCCGGAATCTCATCAGCGTTGCCCTTAACTACGCCTCCCCATGCAGCCCAGTCGACCCAGGCTCGGGCGCTCGCCGCGCGGCGTTTCACCGCGAGGGCTTCAACAGTTACGGTTTCGGGAACGCAGTTAAGCGGCATGTCGACAAGGGTGGTGACGCCGCCGGAGGCTGCTGCCCGAGTTGCCGTGTCGAAGCCTTCCCAGTCGCGACCGGGATCGTTGATATGCACATGCGAGTCGACCAGACCGGGAAGAAGAAGAAGGTCGCCGAAGTCGTGGAGGTCTTCGCTCTGCCGAACCTCGTGCCAGGCGCGGATAGCCGCAATTTTCTCGCCATCGATGATTACGGTGGCGGGTGTGAGGCCTTCGGCCGTCAGGACACGAGTTGAGCGTAAGGCCTGTGCCATACTGTGTTTACTTTACCTTCGTGGACTATAAAGGCAAGCACCCATGGAGCCTCAGCCCAATCTGGATTTTCTGCGCCGTGCCATCGCGCTCGCCACCCAGAATGTGACCTCTGGAAGGGGGGGACCCTTTGCCGCGCTGATTGCGCGCGATGGCCAAATCGTTGCGGAGGGTGTCAACACGGTGACAGCCACGAACGATCCGACGGCGCATGGCGAGGTAACGGCGATCCGCGCGGCGTGCAAGGCAATGGGCACGTTCTCTCTGGCAGGATGCGAACTCTATACCAGTTGCGAGCCCTGCCCCATGTGTCTGGCGGCGTCGCACTGGGCGCGGCTCGATGCGGTCTTCTATGGCTCCAGCGCGGAAGATGCAGCCAAGGCGGGCTTCGACGATGCCTTTCTTTACGAGGAGTTCCGCAAAGATCCCGCGAGCCGGTCGCTTCCCGCCGTGCAGGCGCTTCGCGATGAGGCTTGGTCGAGCTTTGCCGCCTGGATCGCTTCACCCAACAAAATCGCCTATTGATTGGCTGGAATTCGCTGAGCCAAAACAATTTCCGTCTTGTGCTGCGGCAACATAGCCGTTGCCCATTGCGAGGCGCATACGATAACGTCTAATACTCGTAAAGTTTGCTGATGGGGTAGCCGCCGAATGCCGCGCGTAGTCCGATGTTCCATCATCCAGGCTTCCAATGCCGTAGCCGCGACTGAGCCGCTGGCGACGCAAAAGAAAGCGATGATCGACAAGCACCTGGGGCTGATTCGGAAGGCTGCCAGTGACGGGGCGCAGATCGTCTGCCTGCAGGAGATCTTCAACGGCCCTTATTTTTGTGCAGAGCAATCGCCGAAGTGGTATGAGACCACCGAGTCGGTACCCGATGGCCCCACCGTGAAATTGATGCAGGACCTCGCCAGGGAACTGCATATCGCGATGGTGGTTCCGGTCTACGAGGTAGAGCAGGAAGGGATCTTCTACAACACTGCCGCCGTGCTGAAAAACGACGGGACATACCTGGGAAAATATCGCAAAACTCACATTCCCCACGTCGCGCCCGGTTTCTGGGAGAAGTTCTATTTCCGCCCGGGCAATCTCGGCTACCCGGTATTCGACCTCGGTTTCGCGAAGATCGGAATCTATATCTGCTACGACCGGCATTTCCCCGAAGGTGCTCGCTGCCTGGGCCTCAATGGCGCAGAGATTGTTTTTAACCCGTCCGCAACTGTCGCGGGGCTAAGCGAGTACCTCTGGAAACTTGAGCAACCGGCGCACGCCGCCGCCAATGGATACTTTATAGCTGCTATCAATCGCGTCGGTACAGAAGCCCCGTGGAACATCGGCGAGTTCTATGGTTCCAGCTATTTCGCCGACCCCCGTGGCCAAATAGTCGCCCAGGCTTCGCGCGATAAAGACGAGGTGCTGACCGCCGATCTCGATCTTGAAGAGATCGCGGAAGTGCGCAGGACTTGGCAATTCTTCCGCGACCGCCGGCCTGATATGTACGGGCCGCTGGTTGCGTCTTGACGGAACCTGGCGCTATGAACCTTCGTCAATTCCTATGAAGGAAAGGCAAGATAGCCCAGAAAGACAGCAGAGAACAAAGATGCTTCCCGAGGTCTCCATGAGTACCGCAACTTTACCCGACGATCTTCTGCTGCGTGAACGCTTCGGCGACATTAAACCGCCGCTTGAGCCTCAAGCCGCAGTAATTGAAGCCAATCGTTGCCTGAACTGTTTTGACGCGCCCTGCACCGGCGCCTGTCCGACGCACATCGACGTACCTGGATTTATCAAGCGCATCAGCACCGGCAATGTTCGCGGTTCGGCCCTTCGTATTCTTGACGCCAATATCCTGGGTGGAAGCTGCGCCAAGGCTTGCCCCGTGGAAGTGCTCTGCGAAGGCGCCTGCGTGATGCATCGCTACAATCATGCTCCCATTCAGATTGCCCGGCTGCAGCGTTACGCGATGGATTCGTTCCAGGCGACCGGCGAAGAACTATTGACTGCTCCGCGTGGATCGCGCAACGTGCAGGTTGCATGTATTGGAGGAGGGCCGGCGTCTCTGGCTTGTGCGGCGGAACTTTGTCGACACGGCGCTTCAGCCACCATCCTCGAGCGGCAGGATCTGCCGGGGGGGCTGAATACCTACGGAGTGGCCGAGTACAAGCTACGCGCGGCCGACAGCCTGCGCGAGGCCGAGATGATTCGCCGCATGGGCGTCGAGTTTCGCACAGGCGCCGCCATCGAAACCGCCGAAGCGCTGGAAGAACTCGAATCGGAATTCGACTTTATCTTTCTCGGCGTGGGGTTGGGCGCGATGCAGCGCATGAATATTCCGGGCGAGGATCAGAAGGGCGTGTTGAACGCGCTGGAATTCATCGCGTCATACAAGACGGCGCGTCTGCGCGAGCTGAGCGGTACGGTAGTTGTTGTAGGCGCCGGGAATACCGCGATTGATGCGGCGAATGCGGCACGGCGGTTGGGGGCAGAGACCGTCTATCTTCTGTACCGGCGCGGCGAGAGCGATATGTCGGCATTTGACTTTGAATACGAGCACGCAAAGCAGGAGGGGGTGCAGTTTCTGTGGCGTCGGCAGCCTTATGCGATTCGCGCGAGCGAGCGTGGCCGGCTTCTGCTAGATACGGTGCAGGTGAGCGAAGTAGACAAGGCGCTACTGCCGATTTCCGATTCGCAATACACCATTGAATGCGATTATGTTGTTCCGGCAATCGGGCAGTCTCCGTTTGCCCAGCTGGTGCAAGAGTTGCGCCGCATTGAATTGCGCGGCGGAGTGATCGTAACCGATCCGGAAACGGGGCAGACCGGCAATTCACGTTACTTCGCGGGCGGTGACTGCGCGAATGGCGGTCGCGAAGTGGTGGACGCGGTGGCCGACGGCAAGCGCGCCGCGCAGGCCATCCTGAAGATTGCGGAGGCGGCTTATGCCTGATATTCGCGTACATCAGTTCGCAGGCCGCATCGATGCGCCCAATCCATTCTGGCTGGCCTCGGCACCACCCACCAATTGCGGCGAGCAGATCATGCGCGCGTTCGACGCTGGCTGGGGCGGAGCAGTATGGAAGACCATTGGCGAACCCGTGACCAATGTTTGTTCGCGCTATTCCGCGACGGATTGGAATGGCCAGCGCATGATGGGCCTGAACAATATCGAACTCATCAGCGACCGAAGCGTCGAAGAAAACCTGCGCGAAATGGCGCTCGTGAAAAAGCGCTATCCCTATCACGCGATTATTGCGTCTCTGATGGTGGCATCGAACCGCGAAGCGTGGCACGAAATTGTGCAGCGCGCCGAAGATGCCGGGGCTGATGGCCTGGAATTAAACTTCGGCTGTCCGCATGGCATGAGCGAACGCGGCATGGGTTCGGCAGTTGGCCAGGTTCCTGAATACACCGAGATGATCACGGCATGGGTGAAGGAAAAAGCGCGCACGCCGGTGCTAGTAAAGCTCACACCCAATATCAGCGACATCCGCACGATTGCACGCGCTGCAAAACGCGGTGGCGCCGATGGGCTTTCGGCAATCAATACCATCAATTCAATTACCGGGATCGATCTGGATACTTTTGTGCCGCGGCCGAATGTGGATGGCAAGAGTTCGCATGGCGGCTACTGCGGGCCGGCGGTAAAGCCGATCGCGCTGAATATGGTGCAACAGATCATGGGTGATCCTGAGGCGGCGCTTCCGCTGTCGGGTATCGGAGGCATTTCAACGTGGCGCGATGCGGTTGAATTCATGCTCCTCGGTGCCGGTACGGTTCAGGTCTGCACGGCAGTGATGCATTACGGCTACCGCGTAGTCGAAGATATGGCCGAGGGCCTTGAGAACTGGATGCGGTCGAAGGGATTCGCAACGATTGAGGATTTCCGCGGTTTGTCCGTCCCTAAAGTGACCGAGTGGAAGCATCTGAATTTGAATTACAAGATTGTGGCGCACATCAACGAGCAGAAGTGCATTGGCTGCGATCTGTGCCACATTGCCTGCTGGGACGGCGCCCATCAATGCATCCACCTTGATCGCGTGGAGGGCCCTGTTGACGGCCCGGCAGAGGTGCATGACACGCCCGCGATGATTGAAGATCGCACCCGAACGTCGATTGCCTGCACGCCGGTGACGCGCAAGGAGCGCACAGCAGCGGCGGCGAATCACGGTCCGTATCCTACGCCGCTCAATAAGATTCCTCGCGTGGATGAAACCGAGTGCGTAGGCTGCAATCTGTGCGCGTTGGTGTGCCCAGTGGACAATTGCATCACCATGGTGCGCGTCGATGGTGGAGTTCCCGCGGAGACGTGGGATCAGCGCACGCATGGCGCTGAGTGCGCGGTGGAACCGCAGCGGTCGTAGCTTCGACGGAATGCGAGCTCAAATAATCGTTCTTCATCGAGATACCCATCATGCCTTCGATTCTCATTCAAAACGGAACCATCGTTAATGCCGACTCGACGGTAAAGGCTGATCTATTAATCGACGGCGCGATCATCAAGGAGGTGCGCGCGGGAATTCCGGCTAGTGCGGCTGACACGATTGTTGATGCATCCGGACTGCTGGTGATGCCGGGCGGCATCGACGCGCATACCCATCTCGACATGCCATTTGGCGGGACTTGCTCTGCGGATGACTTTGAGACGGGCACACGTGCGGCGGCCATCGGCGGTACGACCACGATAGTTGACTTCGCGATCCAGGCCCGCGGCACCAGGATGCGCTCGGCTCTCGACACCTGGTGGAAGAAGGCGGAGGGCAAGGCCTGCATCGACTACGGCCTGCACATGATCATCACCGATCTGCCAGACGCGGGCCTCGAAGACATGGACGACATGGTGCGCGAGGGAGTGGCCAGTTTCAAATTGTTCATGGCCTATCCCAACGTATTGATGGTCGACGACGCCACGATCTTCAAAGCGATGCGGCAGACCGCGAAGAACGGCGCGCTGATCTGCATGCATGCGGAGAACGGGTCAGTGATTGATGTGATAGTCCAGCAGGCTTTGGCCGAAGGCAAGACCGCACCCATCTATCACGCCCTGACGCGTCCAACAGTCGCCGAGGCCGAGGCAGTGCATCGCGCGATTGCGATGGCGGAGATGGCCGGCGTTCCCGTTTACATCGTCCATCTATCGAGCGAGGATGCTCTGAATCAGGTTCGCGAAGCGCGTGATCGCGGCCTTCCCGCATTCGCCGAAACCTGCCCGCAATATCTGTTGCTCTCCATCGAGGACAACATGCAGGACAAGGGCTGGGAGGGCGCAAAGTATGTATTCACGCCACCCCTCCGCGAGAAACGCAATCAGCCGAAGTTGTGGCAGGGTCTGCGCAAAGATCATTTGCAAGTTGTCTCGACCGACCATTGCCCATTCTGTTTCGAGGATCAGAAAGCACTAGGCAAGGACGACTTCACCAAAATTCCCAACGGCGGGCCCGGCATCGAAAACCGCCTCCAGTTACTTCATCACCACGGTGTAGGCCAGGGAAATCTCTCGCTCAACCGCTTCGTGGAACTCGTCTCCACAGCCCCCGCTCGCATCTTCGGTATGTATCCGAAGAAAGGCGTGCTGGCTGCGGGCAGCGATGCCGACATTGTCTTGTGGGACGAAAAGGCCGATCTCACCATCTCGGCAGCCACCCATCACATGCGGGTGGATTACTCAATGTTTGAGGGGTTCAAGGTGCGCGGAAATGCGCGGGATGTTTATTCGCGTGGGGAACTGATCGTGTCGAAGGGCAAATTCATCGGCAAGCCCGGCCGAGGTCAGTATCTACGCCGCGAAGCCCGTGGCGGCGCGTGGAAATAACAGACGTGTGGGAAGCGACCCCTAGTTGTGATATTCGATCTTCACGACCTCAAAGTTTGAGCCGATTGCGCGCGTGTTAACCGTGGCGCTTTCGGGACGTCCGGCAAAAATTGTGTGTATCAACCCGGCGTCGGCGATGCGCAGTACGATTCTATCGTTTTCGGTCGATACGCTGACTTTTGCGTTCTGAACCATATCGCCGCTCCCCTCGGTGTTTTCTTTGAACACCGAGGCCTGTCCGGCTTTGAACAAGGCATGCAGGTCTCCGTGCGCCGGTTTTGAACCCGGAAGTTTGTACAGATAGAAGCCGAACGCGTATCTACTGCTGCCGTTCGAAACCGCGACCTGCCAGGTGTATTCGCCGTCGTTGTCCGGAGTCTCTGCGCGATTCCAGTCCCATGTGGCGTTTGCGGGCTGTTCCAATGGAATTCTGAACTCGACGAGGTTCGGCGAAACGGTGCCGACGGTCTTTGCTTCCTGTGCAAAGAGAGGCACGGAGATCAGGAACACAAGAAGGGTGGCGCGAATTGTACTTGCCCGGAGGTTCACACGTTGAGTATGGCACGAACAGCATTAGAAACCAGGGCTACTGTGTTCCGGCGTTATGTTCGAGACCTCGCTGATCTCGACACAAACGCAGTCACTGTGGCACAGGCTCTTGTTTCTTAAAAGCTCATTCAGAATGAGTGTGCGGCAAACGAACCTTTCGTGGATCAATTAGTTCCTTATCGCGTTCTCATTTGCATTCGTGTATACCGATTTACACCGGAGGCCGCTTGAGTACAGTCGACCCCACTTTATCCAACTGCGACTTGGCGCCGACCACGCCCGCGCAGCGCACCTGGACCACGTACAGTTACATCGCGCTGTGGTTCTCCATGTCGATGGAGATCACGACGTATCAGCTTGCATCGTCGCTGATTGCCAAGGGAATGGACTGGAAGCAGGCGGTGGGCACGGTGCTGCTGGGGAATCTGATCGTGCTGGTGCCGATGCTGCTGAATGCACATGCGGGAACGCGGTATGGGATTCCGTTCCCGGTGTTCATTCGCGCGCCCTTCGGAGTGCGGGGAGCAAATCTGCCGGCGATTCTGCGGGCGGTGGTGGCTTGCGGATGGTTCGGCATCCAGTCGTGGATCGGTGGCACAGCGATTCATTCGATGCTGGCGGTGATCTGGCCTGGAGTTGCGGGATCGGCCTTCGCGAAATGGGCGTGCTTTCTGCTGTTCTGGCTGCTGAACATGGTGATTGTGTGGCGCGGGGTGGAGTCGATCCGGCATCTGCAGGCGTTTGGCGCGCCCTTCATGTTCATCATGGCGGCGGCGCTGCTGATCTGGGTGCGGATCAAGGCGGGGAGTTTTGGATCGATGCTTTCGACGCCGAGCCAGTTTCATTCAACGGGTGAATTTATGGGAGTATTTTTCCCGTCGCTGACGGCAATGGTGGGCTACTGGGCAACGCTCGCGCTCAACATTCCGGACTTCACGCGCTACTCCAAGTCGCAGCACGCGCAGGCTTATGGACAGGCCTTCGGGCTGCCTGTGGCGATGACACTTTACACGTTTGTGGGCATCTCGGTGACATCGGCGTCAACGGTGCTGTTTGGGCGGCCAATCTGGAACCCAATCGAGTTGATCGGCGCGTTTCATCAACCGGTCGTGGCATTCATTGCATTGATCGCTATCCTGATCGCCACGCTGAATGTGAACATTGGCGCCAATGTTGTTTCACCGTCGAACGACTTTTCCAATCTCTATCCGAGGCTCATCAGCTTTCGTACGGGCGGGCTGATTACGGGATTTCTCGGTCTTGCCATGTGCCCATGGAAACTCCTCGCAACCCCGGATGCTTACATCTTTGGCTGGCTCGTCGGTTATTCCGGCCTGCTGGGACCTGTGGCGGGCATCATGGTTTCGGATTATTTCCTGATCCGCAAGACCGAACTCGATGTGAACTCGCTCTACCACTCCGAAGGCATGTATCACTACACACGCGGCATCAATCCGCGGGCGATTGTGGCGTTGGTTATCGGAGTGGCGATTGCATTGGTGGGGCTCGGCGTGAAGCCGCTGCACTTCTTGTATGACTACGCGTGGTTCGTTGGTTTTTTTACGGCGGGCGGAATCTATGTGGCCCTGATGAAGTTTGCTGGACCGGTGGCGGAAGGTGCGCCGGCCTTTGAATCTGCGGGTTCGCGGGGGGATGCAGATTAAAATGCCGACTAAAAGAGTAAGCGCGCCTCGGTGATCAGGTTGTGGTTGTAGGTGTGGAATCCAGATGTGGCAATCTGCATGCCGGCGTCGACGATGAAGTAGGGATGCGTCGGTTTCCAGCTCTTCGGCCGGACAACATAAAACGCCGCTGGAAGAACAAAGTTCTGCATTTTGCCGTCGTGGCTACCTGCGAAATAGAAGCTCGCATTATTTTCGACTTCGAACCAGATGTGGGGAGTGGCGCGCGTCTGGGCCAGCGCATTCCACGCGATCGATCTTCCCTGGGTATGGATCTTGCCCGTAGGCATGGTGCTGCCTAGCGAACTAATGACATCAAAGCGGCGCCGAAAGGCAAACCCGGCGGTGAGCGCGGGACTGAAGGAGTCGGTCATGGATCCGTTTTTGTTGCTGCCGGTGGCGAAGCAGTGACTGAGGACTGCCGCGACGTCGAAGTTGCCGCTCTCCGCATTGCCGGATGCGATGCGGAATTTCGCCAGGGCCGAGATATCTCCGAAGCCGTCGTCGGCGTCGCTGTTGTGCTGGATGTAGGGAGGCGGAATGAAATCGAATTCAAAGCGATTTCCAACGATGACACCACCGCCCTTTCCATTGCCGTAGTTCACGGTCTCCGATCCGGCTGCCGTGAATGAATGCGAGACGGAAAAGCGATCGTACTGGACGAGGCGAGGATCGGGCGCGATCAGTGGGGTGATAAGCGTGGGTTGCAGAGATGCCATGGCGCTGTTGTGCTCGCGGAAGGTCGCCTGTGCGCGCACGGCCATGGCGCCCGCGGTGAGCAGTGAAGTGAGCAAGACTGCCGAAATGAGACGAGCGAAACGCATGAGCTAACTTCGTTTTTACGAAACCTGAGAGAGAACCGCAGTGATCGATCGCACGCGGGCATTACTAATGTCTCGATAAGCGGAGAGCGGCCGGTTCTTCTTCATCGGGCCGAATGCGGGCAACTTGAGGGGGAGTGCGCAGCAGCGCATAGCGCCTCCGGGACGACTGGCTTGAATCGATTCGTGCGAAGGGCACCGCAGCGAGGCGTTTGTGGCGATGTCGTTCGGAATTATGACGCCACTCCAAAAAGGGTTACTCCCTTGCAGTCCGTCATAACTTTCGCCATGCATCCCGGTTAAATCTTCGCGATAAAATAAGAACAGCGAATGATGCAAATCACTCCAGCGGCTGCCAGCCCGGTCTTCCGCTCTACGCGGGAGCCGAACTTGCGAGTGCAGGCGAATTCCTCCCTGAGCGGTTCTCCGCTCATCCATGTCCACGATCTCGAAAAGACTTATCGCACCGCGCGCGGAGCGCTCACTCTCTTCAAAGAACTTGATTTGACAGTATCTCCAGGGGAACTGGTGGCCATCGTCGGCCAGTCGGGAGCGGGAAAGAGCACACTTTTGCACATTCTGGGCGCTCTTGATGCGCCGACAGCGGGCACTGTACACTGCGCATCAATCAACGTAGCAACTCTCAATGCTCGAGAGGCTGCGGCCTTTCGCAACCGCGAGATTGGCTACGTGTGGCAGTTTCACTACCTGTTACCGGAGTTTTCAGCGCTGGAAAACGTTGCGATGCCGCTACTGGCCCGTGGAATTACTCGTCGAGAGGCTCTAGATGCTGCATCTAATTGGCTTAAGGAGGTCGACCTGGAGGATCGTGGTGACCACCGGCCGGGAGAGCTTTCAGGTGGAGAGCAGCAGCGCGTGGCGCTGGCCCGGGCACTCGTCGGAAATCCGCGGCTTCTGTTGGCAGACGAACCTACCGGCGATCTGGATGAAACGACAGCCGGGCGCGTTTTTGATCTTTTAGAACGATTGCACGTAACCCACGGGCTCACTTCAATTTTGGTGACCCACAACCTGGATCTGGCCGCGCGGTGTACGCGGACTCTGCGCCTGGAGGGCGGGCGCCTTCATACTGTGGGAGTTGCCCAAGTGGAAGTTCCCCCCACAGCGGGAGCTCACCCCGGCAGGGACCAGTAAAAGCACCTTTCCGGGTGGTTTTTGAGTCAGATTGTATAGGTGGGTCTGGAATTGCTTTCCGGGCTCACAGCGGTGGGTGGGGTGGCTGCGGAAGAGGAACTCCGGAGCGACTGGCAATTCTGGTCCATCCAAAAGAGCTGTTCGGGGCAGTAAGAGATTTTCCGGGGCCACCGGCGGCGTTACTTCAAAGAGGGGCGCGGCAAGTTGGGCTGAATCGATTACGGGTTCCAAGGACTGGTATTTGTCGCTTGGAACTGGAGAATCGGACGGCCACTTCTACCGACAGCCTGCTGCAAGAGGAGATCAGTATGTTCGAACGCTATACGGAGAAGGCACGACGCGTGATCTTCTTCGCGCGTTATGAGGCCAGCCAGTTTGGTTCGCCCTATATCGAGACCGAGCATTTATTGCTGGGGCTTTTGCGCGAAGACAAGGCGTTAACCAATCGCTTTTTGCGTTCGCACGCCTCGGTGGAGTCGATTCGCAAACAGATTGAGGCGCATACCACGATTCGCGAGAAGGTGTCGACGAGTGTCGACCTGCCGCTTTCAAACGAGTGCAAGCGCGTCCTGGCCTACGCAGCCGAGGAAGCCGAGCGTCTCGGGCACAAGCATATCGGTACCGAACATCTGCTGTTAGGCCTGCTGCGCGAAGAAAAGTGCTTCGCGTCTGAGATTCTGCAGGAGCGCGGCCTCAAGCTCGCGCAGATTCGCGACGAACTGGCGCGGGTAACGCAGGAGAAGGCACCGCAACAGGCACGGCAGCGTGAATCGAGTCTGCTGGCCGAGTTCAGCCGCGACTTGACCCAAGCCGCCATGGACGGACAGCTTGATCCGCTGGTTGGCCGCGACGGCGAACTGGAACGCGTGATTCAGATCCTGTGCCGCCGCACCAAGAACAACCCGGTGCTCATCGGCGAGCCCGGCGTGGGCAAGACGGCAATCGTTGAAGGATTGGCACAGCGCATCGCTGATGGTGAAGTGCCAAGTTTTCTCGCCGACAAGCGGGTGCTTGCCCTGGATCTGTCGCTCATCGTGGCCGGCACCAAGTATCGCGGCCAGTTTGAAGAGCGACTGAAGACCATCATGAAAGAGCTGATGGAGAATCAAAACTCCATCATCTTTATCGACGAGTTGCATACACTCGTTGGCGCTGGATCTGCAGAGGGTTCGCTTGACGCAGCTAACATCCTCAAACCCGCTCTCTCTCGTGGCGAGATTCAGTGCATTGGCGCCACCACGCCGGCTGAGTATCGCAAATCGATCGAGAAAGATCGCTCGCTCGAGCGGCGCTTCCAGGCTGTGAAGGTTCCACCGCCTAACGAAGCAGATGCCATCAAGATCATCAACGGCATCAAGGATCGCTACGAAAAATTCCACGCGGTCAGCTACACCGATGCCGCCATCGAGTTCGCTGTATCGCACTCCAATCGCTATATCCCCGATCGCTTCCTGCCCGATAAGGCCATCGATTTGATCGACGAAGCCGGCGCCCGCGTAAAGCTGCGTCAGACCTCGCTGCCTGAGGAGATCACCGAAGTCCAGAAGCGCATCAAGTTCATCGTGCACCGTATGGATTCGGCGATTGCGAATCACGAATTCGAAAAGGCTCGCTTCTACTCAGACGAGGAGCGCAAAGAACGCGAAAACCTGCGCGCCCTGCGTGACAAGTACCATCTCGATGACTCCGCTGCCGGCATCGTAGGCCGCGAAGACATTGAAGATGTCGTCAGCCGCTGGACCGGGGTTCCCGTTACCAGCATCAAGGAAGAAGAGACGCAGAAACTGTTGCGTGTGGAAGAAGAACTCCACAAGCGCATCATCTCGCAGGAGAAGGCCATCTCCGCACTGGCGCGAGCAATACGCCGGTCGAGAGCTGGATTGAAATCGCCTGCGCGGCCGATTGGAAGCTTCCTGTTCCTCGGACCTACCGGCGTGGGCAAGACGGAAGTGGCGCGCACGCTTGCTAACTTCCTCTTTGGATCGGACAAGGCGCTCATCCGCTTCGACATGTCGGAGTTCATGGAAAAACACTCGGTGTCGAAACTGATCGGTTCGCCTCCGGGATACGTGGGCTACGAGGAGGGCGGCCAGCTAACCGAACGCGTCAAGCGGTCTCCTTATTCGGTCGTCTTGCTCGACGAAATCGAGAAGGCGCATCCGGACGTGTTCAACATCCTGCTGCAGGTGTTTGAAGACGGCCAGTTGACGGATGGACTGGGCAACACGGTTGACTTCAAGAACACGATCCTAATCATGACGTCGAACATCGGCGCACGGCACCTGCAGAAGAAGCAGGGGCTCGGCTTCCAGAGTGATCGCGAAGACCTGGTCAACGACAAGGTTGAAGAACTGGTGAAGCAGGAAGTCAAGAAGACCTTCAATCCTGAGTTCCTCAACAGACTGGATGAGGTCATTCTGTTCATGTCCTTGTCAGATGGTGATCTGATTCAGATCGTCGAGCTGCTGGTGCAGAGCTTGAACGCCAACTTGGCTCAGAAGGCAATTACCATCTCGGTGACCGAAGAGGCCAAGAAGTGGATACTCGACAAGACCCTCGGCGACCGCAGCTACGGTGCTCGTCCTTTGCGCCGTGCCCTGCAGCGCTACGTTGAAGATCCACTGTCTGAGGCGCTCATCGCAGGCCAGATACAGGCACGCCCGGCCTTCCTTGAGGTCTATCTCGAAAACAACCAGCTCTTCTATCGTCCGGTAAGCGCAGACGTAACGGCGAGCGATGAGAAGGCCGCCGGAATTCTGCTGTACAGCGCTTAGGATCTGGTGCACGCTAATGCGAAACCCCCGGCTAACCCGCTGGGGGTTTTGATTTGAGGCACGTTCATGCCAAGGCTCGGCGCAATGCCGTAGCATAGTTGGAATATTCCCGATGCGAGGTCACAAATGGCCGATATCGTCACTCATCCAGAATTGACGGCAGAAGAAGTCAGCAGCCTTACTCGTAAGACCAACTACGGCACTTGGCGCTTTCAGAAGACCTGGAAGCCGCTTTACATCGCCGATGCTGAGGGTTGCTGGATCACGGATGGCGCGGGCAAACGCTACCTCGATTTCAGTGCGCAACTCATGTGCGTCAACCTCGGCCATAAGAACGCTGCGGTGGTGGAGTCGATCGGCAGGCAGGCGCGCGAGCTGGCCTTTGTCGGTCCTGCATATGCGACGGAAGCGCGTGCCAGGCTCAGTGCGAAGCTGCTTGAAGTCTTGCCGGCGGGGCTGGAAAAATTCTTCTTTGCCACCAGCGGTACGGAAGCAAATGAAGCGGCATTCAAGATTGCCCGCATGTACACGGGAAAGAACAAGATCATTTCCCGCTACCGGTCGTATCACGGGTCAACGGCGGGCTCAATCGCCGCTACGGGTGACCCTCGCCGCTGGGCGATGGAGCCGGCGGGCAAAATCCACAACGTGGTGTTTGCGCCGGAGACGAATTGCTACGACTGTCCGATCAAGCACGCGTATCCCGGCTGCAATGTCGCGTGCGTCGACTACATCGAGCACATGATCGAGAACGAGAGCGATGTGGCGGCAATCATTCTTGAGCCGGTGGTGGGGACCAACGGAGTATTGATTCCGCCGCCAGAGTACTTTCCGCGGCTGCGCGAAATCTGCGATCGACATGGCGTGTTGATGATCGATGACGAGGTGATGGCAGGGTGGGGCCGCACCGGAAAGTGGTTTGCCGTCGATCATTGGGGTGTGAAGCCGGACATCCTAGTTACGGCTAAGGGAATTACTTCGGCATACGTGCCCCTGGGTCTCTGCGCGACGACAAAGAAGATTGCGGACCACTTTGAGGATCACTATTTTTCGCATGGGCACACCTATGAAGCGCATCCCATCACGCTCGGGCCCGCGGTAACCACCATTGAAGAGATGCAGCGCCTCAAGCTCGTGGAGCGTTCCGCTGAGCTTGAGCCGTATGTGAGGCAGAAGCTCGAAGTGCTGAGAGAAAAGCACCCATCGATTGGGGATGTGCGGGGGCTCGGGCTTTTCTTCGCGGTGGAACTGGTGAAGAACCGCAAGACAAAGCAGCCCTTCAACACCATGCGGGACAAGGTGGAAGGCAGGGCGCTGGTGGTTGATCAGATTGCCGCGAAGATGATGGCGGATGGCGTGGCGCAGCAGGCATGGGTAAGCCACTTCGTGATTGCACCGCCGCTGATCGTGACCAAAGAAGAAATTGATTTTGGTATCGACGCGCTCGACCGACATCTTGGGATCGCGGACGCGCTGGTGGAGTAAGCGAGACTGCAACGCGTCCCGCTGATCAGGTGCGACGGTCGATCTATTTCCAGCGGATAACTGTCAGCAGGTTCGAGTAGTCATCGGTCCAGAGGCGAGCGTCTGATCGTGTTTCAAGCGGGACCCACGACGCCAGCGAATCGGCACTTGCCACAAGATGCGCTAGATCATCCGTGCTGCGAGCCATCACGACCCAGCGCGATCCGAGTTTTCCTTCGCTGGCCTGCTGTTCGGTGAGCGTGGAATCATCTTCAATCCACGCGATGAGACTTGCATCCTGCGCAAGATTGGCGAGTACCGGTGCGAGGTCGAGATGCTGATTGGTGATGTGGAAGGCGATGAGGCCGCCGGGCGCAAGCTTGCTGAGGTAGAGTCGCAGCGCTTCGCGCGTCACGAGGTGCATGGGGATCGAATCACCGCTGAAGGCGTCGAGGGCGATCATCCGGTATTGACCATTGCGCGCTTGTGTGAGTTTGAGCCGCGCATCACCCATCACGATCGTTGCGTGGGGAGCGCAGTCGCGCAGGAACGTGAAGTAGCGAGGGTTCGCGGCGATATGCGCCACCAGCGGATCGATCTCGTAATAGGTGAGATTTTGGCCGGGCTGCGCGAGACAGGCCATTGCGCCCGCTCCCAGACCGACGATTGCCCAGTCGTCTGAGGAGTTGTCGTAGAGCGCACGGGCAATTTGGCCTGCCGGTCCACCTGCCGTGTAGTAGGCGAGCGGAATTCGGCTTTTTGCCGGGTCGAGGCTTTGCATCCCGTGCAGGGTCGCACCGTGGAGCAGATCGCGGAATCTTCCCGTTGGGTCGTCCGCTACGCGGTAGACGCCGAAGAAACTGCGCTCCATATCGAGAATGTGTCCGTAGGGACCGACGTAAAACTGGCTGGCTAGAAATGCCGCGGCGGCTCCAAGTCCAAATCGGATAGGCCTTCGCTGAGCGAAGAAGAGGCAGCAGGCCATCGCGACGCCGAAGATGAGAAAGTAGGCGGCGACAGGCAGATGCATTCCGCCGGCGCGCGGGATGAGGAATGCGGCAGTCATGCCGATGCCGAGTGCGAGAGGAAGAAGCCAGTCGAGCCTGCGGGCGCGGGTCTCTTCCGACGTGTCGAGAGAACTCTGATGAAGGGGGCGACGCAGCAAGGCTGCACAGATCAGGGCGATGGGAAATTCGACCACGGAGTGAAAGGCAATCGGGGCGATGATGGAGTTGAAGACGCCGCCGAGCACGCCTCCAACGGAGATCAATAGATAGAACTCGGTTAGCTTGTACGCTGGCGGCCGAGTTGCAGCCAGTTCTCCATGACAAACCATGGCCACACTGAAAAGCAGTATCGAATACAGGATGAGCATCGCCAACAAGGGCAACTTGGATTGCAACATTCCTGGAACCAGGCCGCAGAGAATCAGTATGGGAAGGCGCTGATCGAATATTGTCGGAGAGATGAACTGTCGCCGCGCAAATACGAACACGAAGCTGAGCAGATAAAGTGCCAGTGGAATCATCCAGAAGAGCGGGATTGCGGGCACATCGGTGGTGATGGCTGTGGTCACACCCAGCATCAGGCTGGAGGGAACGAATGCGAGAGCGATCCAACGAAAACGGGTGCGCATGGAAATCTCATGCTTCTGTTCTGCATCCTCGTGTTGTTCGCCAGGGATCGGGGTGGGTGGGTTCCAGCAAGTTACAGCGCAGGTCAGGCCTGCTGCAGTGAGCGTGACGTAGCCAATACTCCACAGGCGGCCCTGGGAGCCGAGCGTAAGCATGGGTTCCAACAAGAAGGGGTAAGCAAGCAGACCGACGATGCTGCCGGCATTACTCGCTGCATAGAGAAAATAGGGGTCCTTCGCCTGGTTGCTTCTCGATGTGGCGAACCATCGCTGCAGCATCGGCGTGCAGGAAGAGAGCGCGAAGAAGGGGATGCCGACAGAAACGGCGAGGGCCGACAAAATCCAAGGAATTGGATTCGCTTGTGTCGGGGGAGCAGAGCCATGGGGAAGATGCAGAGGGAGAACGCCGATCAGCGCGGGGAGCAGGAGAAGCGCGCATTGAATCGTCAGCACGACTCGCCACTTGAACCATTTCGTTGCAGCATGCGCGTACGCGTATCCGGCAAGTAAGAACGCTTGGAAAAAGACAAGACAAGTATTCCAGACTGCCGGGGAACCGCCCAACAGAGGAAGCAGCATCTTCGCAACCATGGGTTCGACCAGGAAGAGGAGCGCCGCACTGAGAAAGACAGAGATGCTGAAGAGAACCAGGATCATGCGATGAGGAATCCCTGCAAGGCCAATTTGTCGATCATATGGGTCGAAGCATAGGACCTGTTCGATTGGTCGATGTAAACATGATATCCGCAGGGCTGGAGTGCTGTGTCGTTTCGAGCCGAGACGTACATAAAGGGCCCGTTGCAATTGCAGTTCTTCATCGATTGGCAGAAGTGGCGGCCAGTTTCTCGGCTTGCGATAGAGTGGACAACTGTTGGCGGAGAGTTCCGGCGAGATCGGCAACCATGCGCAGTTTGTCCGCTACCACGAGGGGTACTCCATTTTGCGAAAGGGCTAACTGAGATTGAAGCAGTAATCCCGTTACCGTCTGCCGTAGTTCCATTCCGATCTCTTCGCGCGCGGCAAGCTGAGCCACGGCCTGTTCTCTCTCACGGCGGCTGAGCGCCGCGCGAATTTCCCGGACGATGCGCGCCGCGCCGGAGAGTGCAAAATTGATCTGAAGGGGAATAGCCTGCCCCGCGTGCTCCCAGATCGCGTCAGCAGCCAGCGGATCACATTCCGCCAGCGTCTCGTCGACGACGACGGCCGAAAACGCTCTTTTGCGCAGCGCATCCAAGGCAGTTCTGCGACTTTCTGCAACCTCAACCTTGAGGGAAAGCAGTTTGGCAACGGCGTCGGCACAATTGCGCACACCTTCAATTCCACTGACGATAAGAATGCTCATGGTCACTCCTCAAATGTTTGCTGTCGCAATGTGTTTTGATCTCGTGGGCAGGTTGATGAAAGTGAATTGCGCTGATCTCGATGTTGGGATGCTAGTCGATCGAACGCGGATCGGGTGATCCATATTCCTTCAGTTTGCGATACAGCGTGGTCTTTCCAATTCCCAACAATCGAGCTGCTTCCAACTTGTCGCCGTTAGTAACGCGAATGGCGTCGAAGATGGCGTCACGCTCCTTAATGGCGAGAGGGACGATGTCTTTAGAGATCGCGGTTTCCTGCTTTTTCCCTGCGCGCATAGAGGCATGAAGAGATGCAAGTGCCTGCTGTTGAAGCTGAGTAGGCAGGTCGCCAAGTTCAATCTGCCCACCCGATGTCATGGTCACACCGTGTTCCACCGCATTTTCGAGTTCGCGAACATTACCCGGCCAGTCGTACGCGACCATGATGCGCAGGGCGTCGTCATGAATGCTGAGTTTTCCTGGATGCGAACGCTGGATCCTATTGAGAAAGTGCGCCACAAGGACCGGTATGTCGTCTCTGCGATCCCGCAGCGGAGGGAGGCGTAGATTGACAACATTGAGACGATAGTAGAGGTCTTTGCGGAATGCACCGTGCTCGACCATGGCGGCGAGATCGCGGTCAGAATGCGGGCTTTGATCGGCGTGCGCAGTGTGGAACCGACAGGACGCACTTCTTTTTCTTGCAGGGCGCGCAGCAGTTTGGCCTGGAGTTCAAGGGTAAGTTCCCCGATCTCGTCGAGAAAAACGGTACCGCCTCCGGCAGCGACCAGCAGTCCGTCTTTAGAGTGGTTAGCGCCGGTGAAGGCACCCTTCACATAGCCGAAAAGCTCGCTCTCTACCAACGTCGGCACGAGAGAGCCGCAGTCAACCGGCAAGAAAGGCTTTTCAGGATTGGGCCCGAAGGTGTGAATGGTGCGCGCCACCATTTCTTTGCCAGTGCCGCTTTCTCCCAGAATCAGAACTGGATGACTCGAGTTCGCCACCTTGGAGAGAATCCTGTAGAGCTTTTCCATCTGTGGAGAGCGGCCGATCATCTGTCCCATGCCGTCCTGTGCCCGCAAGCACTCCCGGAGTTGACGGGACTGGGTGTTCATGTGGTTTTGCGCGCTGGCCCGTTCCAATGAAGATGCCAGTTCATCCACAGTAAATGGCTTGTTGAGATAGTCGGTCGCGCCGCAGTGCACCGCAGCCAGAGCTACGCTGGCGGAATCCACGGGCGCCATGGCAATGATGGAGATGCGCGGATGGAGGGCGTTGATCTCAGCAACGGTTTCAAGACCGGCTTCGCCATTCCTGGGGAGATCGATCAGGATGATGTCGGTCGGAAACTGAATCAAAGTGGATCTCACCCGGCTTAACCGGGAGATGCCTTCTGCTTTGTATCCAAGACTCCGGGCAATTTCGACGCAGGCTGATCTAGAGGTGTCATCCGCATCAACCACGAGAACGTGCAACTGGGAGAGTTGCGTCGATATTTCTGGAGGTTGGCTCATCTTTTGAGAGCTAAAGAAGGTTGAAAGCATCGTAGTCGCCTCATCAATTCTGCCTATGTGGGCCAGATCACTCATGTGTTGCAACGCGTAAAAGCGCTACGCGATCTCGACCGGTAACTCGATCTGAAAGCACGCGCCCACCGGATCTCGGTTTGCGGCGTGAATCAGGCCTCCGGCAGCCTCCACGACAGAGCGGGTGATGGAGAGGCCGAGACCACGATGCCGTAAGGGCCACGCATCGATCTGCTCCGCCGGGTTCGAGGTCGATTGCCTAGGCTCAAAGATGCTCTCCAGGATTTTGTGGGGCAGCCCTGGGCCGTTGTCTTCCACATTCAAGGTCAGCCAGGGGCTATTCCCCGGTTCGCCGCAACTTTCCCACAAAGTGATGTGAATTCTGCCCACAGCGGACATTGCTTCCGCAGCATTCTTGACCAGGTTCACCAGGATGCGCGTAAGGTCCTCGCAGGTCATGCGCACCGGAGCGGCGCCGCCCTGAGCATCGACGGTCAGCGCGATGGTTGGCCCGGCCAAAGAAGCAAGCAGGCTGCGATTGGCGAGAACTTCTTCGGCCATATTCCGGATTGGCTCCGCGGGAATGTTCTTCCATTGTCTCGAGTTCTTTGCCGGTGTGAGGAATGGGTCGATCGGTGTATCGGCCGCCACGAGATCGGATTCGGTGCCTTTGCGTTTTCGATCAGCATGAGTTTGTCGACCAGGCGGCGACTGGCGGCGGCCACGAGGCGGAGTTCTCCGCCGTAGTGCGAAAAGGGCGCGCCCAGAACGCCAGGCGCCTGCAGCAGGTCACAATACAGATCAAGCGCGGTGACCATGTTGCATGCATCGTGTGCGATCTCCGCGACATCTTCGCCTCGAGTGGTCATGGTGGACAGAATGTCGACGACCTTGTCCACGCGCTTTTGTTCTACTTCACCTAATTCGCTCAATTGCTCGACCTGGTGCATGGTTAGCCCTTCCTGTTCCCTGGTTTCAATCCGGGTTTGGAAACCCGCGTTTTCGGCATTCCTATTTACACGCGGCGTGCCAAATTAGGACACTCATTCTTAAGTTCCACAAACTTATGTGCTTAGCTCCGAGAACGGGTCTGAAGACGGGAAGCATCCTGCTTGTTGTCGATTCCCGAACTGGGACTGTTGGGCGCCGGATCCGGTCGGGCCCTCCTGGATTGAGCAACTTGCGGGGGATCAGGTAAAAACTTCCCGAATCGGACATTCCCGAATCGGTTGAGCTTCGTTGAGGGGGAGTGTCTGTTTGGCCCGTTCTCGTACAATCGGCCTATGAAACCCGCAGAAAACACTAGCTTCTTTCGTCCAGCAGATCGCAAACCAGACCAGCTTCGCCCTTTGACGCTTACGCCGGGCTATGTGCAGACTGCGGAGGGCTCGGTACTGGTGACACTGGGCAACACGCGGGTGCTGACCAACGCGACGATTGAGCAGGGTGTTCCGGGATGGCTGCGTAACTCTGGGCGGGGGTGGGTGACAGCGGAGTACGCCATGCTGCCGCGGTCGACGGTGACGCGGACGCCACGGGAGAGCGAGCGGGGGAAGATCGGCGGACGAACGCATGAGATTCAGCGCCTGATCGGACGGAGCTTGCGGGGTGTGGTGGACATGCACGCGCTGGGCGAGCGAACGGTCATTCTGGATTGCGATGTGATCCAGGCCGACGGGGGCACGCGGACGGCAGCGATCACGGGGGCCGCAGTTGCGCTGGCGATTGCTCTGAATGCGCTGGTGAAGGCGGGAACGCTGAAGCAGTCACCGATGAAGCAGCTTGTTGCGGCTACTTCTGTCGGTATCGTCGGCGAAGTGCCGCTGCTTGATCTCTGCTACGAAGAGGACTCACAGGCCGAGGTCGATATGAACATCGTGATGACGGCCGAGGGCGGACTGGTGGAGACACAGGCTACGGCAGAAAAGGGGAGCTACTCGCGCAGCGATTTAAATGGACTGATCGATCTGGCGGAAGCGGGGCTCAAGGAGATCTTTGCGGTTCAGCGAGCGGTTCTTCAGGGCTGAGTTCACCGGCTGCGCGGTGAACTCGCCTCATATCGATCAGTAACTTCGTGGCGTTGCCATCAGGGCACGATCGGCAGTTCAATTGCGCTGGCGTGGTCGGGCGAGTGGTAGATGCGCTGCGTTGCCTTCTGAAAGTCGCTGGGCTTGGCCCAGAAGATGTTCTCCACGAAGGTCTGCGGATTGCGGTCGTAGAGCGGGAACCAACTCGACTGCACCTGCACCATGATGCGGTGGCCGGGAAGAAAGACATGGTTCGTGGGTGGCAGCGGGAAGCGGTAAGTGAGAGGCTTGCCGGCCTCGATGGGCTTGGCTACTGCGAAGCCTTCGCGGTAGCGGCCGCGGAAGATGTCCATGGCGACGGCCAGCTGGTAGCCGCCAAGGCTGGGATCGCCGGCCACTTCATCCGGATAAACATCGATCAACTTAACGACCCAGTCGGAATCGGTTCCCGAAGTTGAGGCCACGATGTTGGCGATGGCTTGCCCGGTGATGTGAAGCGGCGCGGTCAAAACATCGGACGTGTAGGTGAGGACATCGGGGCGGCCCGAGGCTTCGCGCTGATCGTCGACGAGCCACTGCGGCCAAGTGAGGGGCAGTTCGTAGCCGACAGGCTGGCTAGGACGGGCGCGGAAAGGAACGGGCTTGGCAGGATCGGAGACATACTCGTCAAAGGATTCGGGCTGGGAATTCGAGGTTTGAGGGGAAGGTATTGCCGCCCCTGAAGACTCCGCTGCGGCTTGCGCGGAGAAACTGAGCTTGAATCCGGCCTGCAGGTAAAGCGGCTTTGTTGCGGGGGCGGTGGGCCATGCTGGGAGTTTCTGCCATTCGTTCTCGCCGGTTTCGTAGGCAGTCACAGGCGCGATATCCATCGCGGGGGCGTTGTCTTTCAGGTAGTGAGCGAGGAAAGGTGCGAGGACGTTCTTGCGGAACCATGTGCCAGTGTCCGATCCGAAGCGGATGGCGCCGAGTGAGTCGGCCGGTTCAATCTCCTGGCCGTGGTGCCAGGGGCCTAGGACCATGAAGACCTTGTCGTTGTCTTTATCCAAGGGCTTGATGGCTTTGTAGACAGCGGGTGCGCCGTAGATGTCCTCCTGATCCCAGAGGGAGTGGACGAGAAGGATGGGGATGGGAATGCCGTGGTCGCGAAACTCCTTTGCGAGGACCTTGTCCATGGCCTGGTCGGACCAGAAGGCGTCGTACGCGGGGTGGGCGATGAGTTTCTTCCAGAAACCTATTTGTTCAAGGCCGTGGCGATGGCCGAGTTCGCCGACTGAGGGTGCACTCATGTATTCGTCGTAGTCATCGAAGTGCGATGTCCACCACTTGGCGGTGTTGTCGCGGGTGCCGATCTGCTCGTAGATGTAGGGCATGTTTTGTTCGCGAAAGGCGCCGTTATGGAACCAGTCATCGCCCATCCAGCCATCGACCATGGGGTTCATCGGCACAGAGACTTTGAGTGCGGGATGAGGATGGATGAGGGCGGCGAGCGGCAGCCATCCATCGTAGGAGATGCCGAGAATGCCTACTTTACCGTTGGTCTCGGGAATGTTGTGGATGAGCCACTCGATGGAGTCGTAGGTGTCGGTTGATTCGTCGACGGCAGTGGGATTCTGTGGTCCGCGATTGGGGCGGTTCATCACGTTGTCGCCTTCGGATCCGTACTTGCCGCGGATGTCCTGGATGACACGGATGTAGCCGCCATCGAGGATGACGTCTACGGCGTTGTCGTAGCCGTAGAGATTTGGCCCAAGGTGTGCGCTGTTGGAGTGCGTGGTGAGCTGATCGGCGCTGTAGGGCGTGCGCGTGAGCAGGATGGGCGCGTGGGCTGCGCCCCTCGGAATGAGGATCACGGTGTGGAGATGGACGCCGTCGCGCATTGCGATCATGGCTTCGCGGCGAACGAAATCGAACGAGGACGTTACCGGCTGAAGGTGATCGGGCATTTCGCTGGGGTAGTTGGGATATTGCGGGGCGGGGCTTTGCTGCGCTTGAGTTGAGAAGGGCATTGAGATCGTGATTGCGAAGGCGGCAATACAAGGAAAAGCAAAGCGACTGGCGAAACGAATCATGCGGTCGACCTCATTGGAAGTTGCAAAAGCAGAGTTGAAGACATTGGAGTTGCGGAACAGAGATGCAGATTACTAGGTCACCGGACCGCATAACAACGTGAAAATCGCCCTCGTGAAAAGTCATGTTCGCGCGCTGGCAGGTTTGGTCCTGAAGATTTGCATGGATTGCGGCCGTTCAAGCACATCTGCGCATATCCTCTGCAATAAACGAGTTGTGGCGGTGTGTTCAGCGGCACACTTTTGGCTTGCGAGTCTCTGCTACCATAAGGACGATTGCAGTTCCCGCCGCTGAAATAGCCTGTGTGCACGTAACGGCGGCTCAATTCCGGAAAGATATCAAGAAGGAGAATTGCTATGCCTTTAGTCTCCATGCGGCAGCTTCTCGACGAGGCCGCCAAGGGCGGATACGGCGTCGGCGCATTCAACGTCAATGACATGGAACAGATTCAGGCCATCATGATGGCGGCGAAGGAAACCAAGTCGCCGGTAATCGTGCAGGCCAGCCGCGGTGCGCGGCAGTTTGCAGAAGACCTTTACCTGTTTCGCCTGATCCAGGCCGCCGCGGAACTGAATCCAGAGATTCCGATTGCGATGCACCAGGATCACGGCAACAGCTTTGAGACCTGCAAGAGCGCCATCGAACTGGGCTACACCTCGGTGATGATGGACGGGTCTCTTAAAGAAGACGGCAAGACTCCCTCGAGTTTTGAAGAGAACGTGGAAGTCACCCGCAAGGTTGTGGATTATGCGCACGCGCGCGGTGTAACGGTTGAAGGTGAGATCGGCGTTCTGGGCGGCGTGGAAGACGGACATGGCGCGGGCGGCTCGGGTCTCGAGCACATCACCGATCCCGACCAGGCTGTCGAGTTTGCAGAGCGCACTGGCGTTGACGCGCTGGCCATCGCCATCGGGACCAGCCACGGCGCGTACAAATTCAACAAGAAGCCGGATGGCTCGGTGTTGAAGATGGATGTGCTGATCGCGATTCACAAGCGGTTGCCGCACACGCATCTTGTGATGCACGGCAGCTCGTCGGTTCCCAAGGACCTGCAGGACATCGTGAACCAGTACGGTGGCAATCTGAAACCCACGTGGGGCGTTCCGGTGGAAGAGATTCAGTTGGGCATTCGCAACGGCGTTCGTAAGATCAACGTGGATACCGATAATCGCCTCGCCATCACGGGCGCTATCCGCAAGGTGTTCGCGGAGACCCCGGAGAAGTTTGATCCGCGCGATTACCTGAAGCCAGCACGCGAGGCCATGAAGAAGGTTGTGGCGCTGCGTATGACGCAGTTCGGTCAGGCAGGACACGCGGGCGACTACAAGCCGATTGCGATTACTGAAATCGCCAAGGGCTATGCGGATGGAACTCTGTCGACGCAGCCACTCGTAGCAGCGAAGTAACTTTCCAGCAGCAAGAAAATTAAGGCCATCTCACATGCAGGTGAGATGGCCTTTTTCATGCCTTCATCGCGAGCTGCCGGTAAGGTCGATGACTAAGCTTACCCGTCGGGATGATGCTGGCGCATGATTTTTTGCTGGCTCACTGCGTCGCCGTCTCCGCTCTTCAGGCTCGCAAAGACAATGGTCGACAAGATGGTGAGGCCGCCCAAAGTGCGGAAGGCGAGATGGATTCCGTGAATCATCTCCTGCGGTACGCGCGAGGCGCCACTGGGTACAAAGAAGGCAGTCGTCAGTCCTGCCGCGGCCACACCGAAGCTGATTGACATCTGCTGCATGGTGCTGGCGATGGTGCTGGCGCTGCTGGTATCGGGCTCGTCCATGTCCGCGTATACCAGGGTATTCATGCTGGTGTACTGCAGCGATGTGAATCCTCCATAAAAGTAGGCGAGAACCAGGATGAACCAGACAGGCGTGTGCAGGCCGATGGTGGAAAACACCATGAGAAGAATCCCGATGAGGATGGTGTTCGAAACGAGCACGCCGCGATAACCGATCAGCGCGAGCAGCCGGCGAATTACGGCTTTGATGCTCATGGCGCCGAGTGCCTGTGGCATGATGAGCAGCCCCGATTGAATAGGAGTGAAGCCGAGGCCGGTTTGATAGAGCAAGGGAAGCAGAAAGGGCACGCCGCCGATTCCGAGACGCGTGAAAAAGCTGCCATTCACCGAGGCCCGGAAGGTTCGGATCGCGAACAGGTTGAGACGAAGCAGTGGAAATTTCAGCACGCGAGCGTGCAGCCAGTATCCAATGAGCAACGCGATGGAGAGCGCCAGCAGACTAACGATTTCGCGCGAACTCAGCGCGTGTTCGCCGAAAACTTCGAGCACATACGAAAGCAATGCGATTCCCGAACCGAAGAGAATGAGCCCCACGATATCGAGGGGCGGGGTGTCGGCTTCGCAGTAATTAGGCAAGTGCATGTAGACAAGAATGAGCCCGATGATGCCGATGGGGATATTGAGAAAGAAGATAACGCGCCAATGAAAGTAGTCGACGATGAAGCCACCGGCCACAGGGCCGAGCATGGGGGCGATGAGCGCCGGGATGGAGACGAAGCTCATGATGCGAATGAGGTCTGACTTCGGAAATGTTCGCACCAGCGTGAGCCGGCCAACCGGAACCATCATGGCGCCGCCCATGCCCTGAACGACACGGAATGCCACGAGGAGATGAATGCTGGTGGAGATGCCGCAGAGAAAAGAGCCGAGCGTGAAGAGGCCGATGGCAAAGGCGAAGACGCGGCGGGTTCCGAATTTATCGGCCATCCAGCCGCTGATAGGGATGAACACCGCGAGACTGAGGGTGTAGCTCGCGAGCACGGCCTTCATGCTGAGAGGGGTGACGCTTAGAGCTTCGGAGATTGCCGGCACTGCGGTGTTCAGGATGGTGGTATCGAGCGACTCCATGAAAAAGGCGACCGCGACCAGCCAGGGCAGCAGACCCTTGGCTGCGTCAGAGGGTACAGGGTCCTGGATTGTTGTGCGGGAGGTTGTAGATGAACTCATGAGGCTTCGATCGCGGAAAATTGCATTTGGCCTTGTTGTGTGGCCGTTGTGATTAGATGCGTGCGCTAATTGGCTAGGATGTTGTGGGCGACGGTACGCGACTGGTGAGCGTATGAACTCCGAGTTCTTGATCTTTGTACTGAAGCTGGTAAAGCTTCCAGTAGAGCCCGCGGTTGGCAAGTAGTTCCTGGTGGGTACCCAACTCGCGGAGCTGGCCCTTGTGCATGACAAGGATGGTGTCGGCGCGCTGAATCGTGGAAAGGCGATGAGCGATCAAGACGCTGGTGCGACCTTCAACCATGCGTTCGAGGGCGCCGCGGATGCGCAACTCTGTGTCGGTGTCCACGCTGGATGTAGCTTCGTCGAGGATGAGGATGCGAGGGTTGTAGGCGAGAGCGCGGGCGAAGTTGATGAGCTGTTTCTGGCCGGTGGAGAGCGAATTCCCGCGTTCCTGCACCGGCTCATCGAATTCAGCGGGAAGCGATTCGACGAAGTCCAGAACATTGACGTCACGCGCGGCTTGTCGCATAGCGTCTTCGGTGATGGCCTCGTTGCCGAATCGGATGTTTTCGGCGATGGTGCCGGTGAAGAGGAAGGGGTCTTGCAGAACGACGGCAAAGTGGCTGCGAAGCGCGGCTAAATCGAGTTCGCGGAGATCGACACCATCGAGGCGGATTGATCCGGCGGTGACGTCGTAGAAGCGCATCATCAGGCTCGTCAAAGTCGTTTTGCCCGCGCCGGTGTGCCCGACGATGGCGACGGTCTGACCGGGTTCGATTGTGAACGAGACATCCTTCAAAATCCACTCGATGTCCGAGAGGGCGGCGAGTTCCCTGGCGTGCTCGAACGAGTCGGCGACGCGATTGACGAGCTCTTTTTGTTCCGGGGTCAGCTTCTGATAGGTGAACCAGACGTGATGAAATTCAATACGGTTGGATCCGTCGCCGGAGCGGGGATTGGCGGGACTCACGATTTCAGGCTCAGTATCCATCAGCTTGAAGATGCGTTCGCAGGCGGCCATGGCGGCTTGGAGGATGTTGTACTTGTCGCTCAGGTCCTGGATGGGACGCCAGAAGCGCTGCGAGTACATATTGAACGCGGCCAGCATGCCGATGGTGACGGTGCCGGCAAGGACGCCGAATCCACCGCGCCAAATGACGAGGGCGATGGCGACGGAGGAGAGAATCTCAACCGCGGGGTAGTAGAGCGCGTAGGCGAAGATAGTGTCTTTGAAGGCGATCATGTGCAGCCGATTGACCGCTTCAAAATCCTGGTAGGCGCGCTCTTCCCGATTGAAAAGCTGCACCACGGCCATGCCGCTGATGTGTTCCTGGGTGAAGCTGTTGATGCGGGCGATAGCAGCGCGCACGCGGCGATAGCTTTCGCGGACACTGTTGCGGAAGAGCCGCGTAACGATGAGGATGAGTGGCAGAACTGCGAAAGCTAGCAAAGCCAGCCACCAGTTAATGTTGAGCATCACGATGGCCATGATGGTGAGTGTGAAGAAGTCGTCGACGATAGCGAGGATGCCGCCGGTAAACATTTCGTTGATGGCGTCGACGTCGGAAGTGATGCGGGTGACGAGGCGACCCACGGCATGCGTGTCAAAGAAGCCGACGTGCATGCGCTGCATGTGCTGGAAGATGTCGCGGCGCAGATCGAACATGATTTTCTGGCCGGTCCACTGCATCAGGTAGGTCTGGATGAATTCGAAGAGGTACGCGGAGACTTGTGCGACGAGGAAGATCAGCGCGAGCCGGGTGATGCCGTGCATCGGATCGGTGGGCAGGTGACGGATGAGGTAGCTGGTCGGTCCACCTTCATGGCTCAATAGAGAAGCACTGTTCGATCCTTTGTCGGTAGGAAAATAGCGGTCAATGCCCACCATGACGAGGTAGGGGCCGGCGACATCGCTCATCGACTTGAGGGAGATGGAAATGGACGAGATGGCGGCCTGCCACCAGTAGGGACGCAGGTAGTGGCCGAGGCGCTTGATCAGGCGCGAGTCATAGACTTTGCCGACCGGATCCTCGTCGGTCTTGCGAAGTTCCGGCTTGTTGTCACCGGGTGGTTTCGGGTTGGGTTCGCGGGTCTTCTCTGCGTCTTTCGCCATGGGGGGTGCAAGCAGGCTTCCTTTTTTATTGTACGGGGAGATCGCTGGGACGCTCCCTCCCGTGTCTTCAAAGGACTTAAAGGGCTTCTCGTTCCCTCTACCGGTCGATTTTTGCCGTAGTGAAGGTAATCACAAACGGGGCAAACGAGATGTGGATATAATTCCTGCGCAATCAGATCACGACAGGAATGAACTCGATTCATTCAGTCAGAGAAAACAAATGATGCCGAATCGACGGGTATTTCTTTGTGCGGCTCTCTTTTTGGTCGCGCCATTGGTGTTTGCTAAGGGTCCAGAAGACGCAATTCAGAAACAGATGAGCGGCCTTCGCGATGTGTCGCCGGCGCAGAGACCGGCTCTTACCGTCAAGCTTGCAGTAGACATCCGGGCGCTGCCCGCCGGAAAGTCCAAGGTCAATCTCGCCGACGATCTCTCTCATCTGGCAACGGAGGGCGATCAAGGCGCTGATACGATTCAGGCCGTCGCTGATACTCTGTCGCAAGCGCTGGCCCAGACGCCGGTTCCCGCAAAGAAGGACTGGCCCCCGGCACCCTATTTTGATCTTGCGCGACTTGTCCGTTACGAGCACGCCAATTCAACGCTTACCGATCCGCTCTTCGTTAAGGCTTCTGAGGCCCTCGCGAAGAACGACGCCGACGTGGAGAAAATCGACTTTACACTGAAAGACCTGCACGGGAAGAAGGTCACTCTTTCTCAGTTCCGTGGCAAGGTCGTCCTTGTAAACTTCTGGGCGACGTGGTGCCTTCCTTGCCGGGTGGAGATGCCGGGACTCGATGCCATCTACACACACTTGGAATCACAGGGTCTCGTTGTGCTTGCAATTGATCCCGAGGACGTTCCTTCTTCGGATGCTTTTCTGATTGCGAAAACGGTCGAGCCGATGAATTTCCATCCAACGGTACTGCTTGATCCGGGCTCTAAGGTTGCGAATCAGTTTCACGTTGACGGCGGAATTCCCAAGAGCTTTGTATTCGGCCGCGACGGGAAGCTGGTGGCGGTTGCCATCGACATGCGTACGCAGCATCAGTTTCTTACGATGCTAGCGCAGGCTGGAATTCATCAGTGAGTCGACAGGATGGTTCGGGAACTTCATAGGACCCGGACCTTCGATTTCAACCGGATCAAAGCGGCAAGTCGAATGGCGCACGGAATGCACTAGACTCGAACCGTGAAGTCGAATGATTCTGACCTTACTTCTTCCGATGCGCGCAAACCAGCCAAGGTGGTGATTCGCGGTCAATACGCTTATCCACCTGGCCTGCGCTTTAATTTGCCCTTTTACAGATTCCATAGATTCTTCGATCCAACAAATCCGATTCTGTTGTTTGAGCATTTGCAACGCTATGGGCGTGCGGCGCATTACCGCATCCTGATGCATGACGTTGTCCTGTTCAACGATCCCAATGATATTGGGGAAGTGCTGATCGATAAAGCTGTTTTTTTTGGCAAGGACCGCACGCAGAAGCGAATGAAGATTCTGCTCGGCGAGGGGATGATCACTTCTGACGGAGAGAAACACAATCGCGGCCGTCGGATTGCCGCGCCTGCATTCCACCGCCGCCGTATCGAGCGCTATGCTCAGCAGATTGTGGAGATTGCCGCGGGATTTCGCTCACAGTGGAAGCCTGGCGAGGAACTGAATATCTCAGCCGAGATGATGCGGCTTTCGCTACAAATTACTGCACGCACATTGTTCGACACTGAAGTGACTCCGGAGATTCACGAGATCAACGACCAAGTGAATATCGTGATGGATTTGTATAACTTTCTGGTCGCGTTGCCGAGAGCGGAGCTTCTTCTAGGCTCGCCCTTGCCGCAGATGCGGCGTTTTCGCGCGGCCAAGAAGCGCCTGGATGAGGTGGTCAGTGGCATGATTAGCGCGCGGAGTGCAGAAGCGGCAACTCCGGGTGCGGACAATGGGGCAGACCTGCTTTCGATGCTGCTGGCTGCGCGGGATGACCAAGGCGACGGCTTGAAGTTAAACGCGCAGGAGTTGCGCGATCAGGTGCTCACGTTGTTTTTGGCCGGGTACGAGACCGTGGCCAATGCGTTGGGTTGGACGTGGCTGCTTCTGGGGCAGAATCCGGAGGCTGCGAACCGGTTTCACGCGGAACTCGACGCGGTTCTCGGCGATCGGCTGGCGACGCTGGAGGACGTGCCGCGGCTGTCCTACACGACGATGGTGCTATCTGAATCGATGCGGCTCTACCCTCCGGCCTGGGCGATGGGGCGCGAAGTTCTTGCGGATGTTTCGATCGGGCCGTATCGACTAAGAAAAGGGACGATGGTGTTTTTCAGCCAGTACATTGTGCAGCGCGATCCCAAATGGTTTCCGGAGCCTGAGCTCTTTCGCCCCGAGAGGTTCACCGCTGAAGCCAAGGCGGGACGGCCGAGGTTTGCGTACTTTCCATTCGGCGGCGGGGGACGGCAGTGCATCGGAGAGTCATTTGCCTGGATGGAAGCCATTCTGGCCCTGGCGACGATCGCGCAGCGCTGGCGCGTTGAACTGGTTGCAGGACAAAGAATTGAATTGCAACCAAAGATTACATTGCGGCCAAAGAACGGGATCCGTGTCAGCATCCTTCCGAGAGGCTGACGAACAGTTTTCAAAACCAATTGGATGAAGGACCGCTAGGCAGGCATCGATTTCGCAGGTGCAAAGATTCGACACATCAACGATGCCGTAAACTCGAAGGGTGGGATTTCAGAGTTTTTATGGCAATGAAACGACGGTGCGGCACTTGCGCGAGGGGTTGCGCAGCGGGCATTTTCCGCAGGCGCTGATTCTCGCTGGCCCCAGGGGCGCAGGAAAGTACACGCTTGCGCTTATGCTGGCGCAGGCTGTGAACTGCCTCGAGCCCGCCGAGACCGATGGGCTGCCGGATTTTTGCGGGCATTGTTCAAATTGCGTGCGCATTGGGGAGTCAGCCAACCTCGAAGAGCGGGTTGCGGAGGCCGTAGCTACTCGCGACGATATGCGGGATGCGGACAAGCGGGAGACCCGCATCCTGGTCCAAACCCACCCTGATGTGCTGATCGTGCCGCCGGATCCGCCGCAGCTTTTGATCAAGATGGGGCAGGTGCGCGCGGTGATCCACGCGGCCTATTATCGGCCTCCGGCGGCAGCGCACAGGGCATTCACGATCTTCACCACCTCCGCATTCATGAAGGAGGCGGCAAACAGTCTGCTAAAGGTTCTGGAAGAGCCACCGGAGCGCACATCGCTGATTCTGCTCGCGGAGAATCCGCATGAGCTGCTGCCAACGATCCGCTCGCGTGCGCTTCTTTACAGACTCGGCGCGCTGCCGCCTGCGGAGATCGAAGAATTGCTGGCGGAGCGGCGTCCGGAGTTGAAGCCTGCGCAAAGAGCGTTGGCGGCGCGACTGGCGGAGGGTGCTGTGGGCCGAGCACTAACGATCGATCTCGAAGTGTATCTTGCTAGTCGACAGGATGCGCTGCTGGTATTGCGAACGGCGTTGCGGGAGCCAAATTTCTCGCAACTCTTCCACGCGACGGAAAGCTATCGCGGGGGCGCCGATGGGCAGGAGAAGACCATCAACCTGCTGCGCGCGATGGGAAGCTTGCTCGAAGACCTGCTGCTTATGTTGGCCGGGACGCCAGGGCTGATTCGCAATCTCGATCTTTCAGCTGAGCTTGAACGTATGGCCCAAGGTCTTAACGTCGAATGGATCGCTGCGACTTCCCGCGCGGTCGTGCAGGTGGAACAGGGGATGCGGCGGAACCTGTTGCGCTCGCTCTCACTTGATGCAATGGCGGTTGGGCTGCAGGAACGTTAACGCGACGTTACAGCATATACGCGTCAAAAAAGGCAACCTCGCCCCTGCACCGGGCATCTGTTGGAATAGAATCAGAACACTTTCAACGGCAAAGAGTTACTTGTAGTCGCATCACCCGGGTGTGCCGAGGTTTGTCGTCTGCAAGTTGATGTTTTCTATGCAACTGCCAAGAGCAGTTCCAGTGATTTGCTAGTCAAGCAAATAGAAGTTGATGTTCTGCATCTGTGCAATTCAGAGTCCTGTTGCGTTGGAGGAACTTATTTTATGAATAGTCAGTCAATGTTGCCAGGGGTAGAAAGTCAGCGCCGCGCCGCAGATTTTTTTGCAACGCATCGTCGGAGCCAGAGTTCCATCGGGACACCGTCATTTCGGTTTACCAATCACGAGATTGATGAGAATTCAGCTCATCGGCAGGCTGAGCAGTTTTATTTACAGAAGCAGATTCAATCGCAGACGCCAATGGTAATTGTGCTGGAAGACGGCGAGAAACTTGAAGGTCAGATTGAGTGGTACGACCGTGGCGTACTGAAGGTGCGCGGTAAAGCTAAGATTCTTATATATAAATCTGCGATCAAATACATGTATAAACTTGGCGAGGCCGGGCAGTAAGAATGCAGCGCTAATCTCTGTCAGAATGAGCAGCTTTTCTCAGGCGATCGCGAATTGCCTCGCCGACTCCTGCGGTTTGTGGGAGGGGGCAGAGGATTACAGTGCAGCCTTCCGCATCGAGCGCGCGCAATCCTGCGTAGAGTTTCTCGGCCAGTTCTTCAGGCGCACTCCAACGACCCCATGGAAACTCGGCGGCACCGCGTAGCGGCGGTTCGAACGTGGTCTGAGCCAGTTCCGCAGGTAGCATGATGCCTAGTCGATCTTTGGTGAAGGGCCGAGCTGCGTTGACCAGATGCGCGGGAAGGTCGGCCAGCGCGGCTTCGACGAGGATAAGGTGCGCGCGCGGCGCATAGTGGCGCAGGCCCACTCCTGGAGAGGGAAGCGACTCGCGAACAGCGCTGATTGGAAGCATTTGTTCCTTGAAGTAATCCACGGGACCGGCAACTTCACGAATCTGCTGGGCGGTTATCGCTCCGGGGCGGTAGATGAGCATCGGGCTTTGAGTCGGATCGAGGACAGTCGATTCAACTCCGTGCTGAGTTGGACCCGCGTCAACAACAGCGTCGATTCTGCCGTCGAGATCTGCGAGGACGTGTGCGGCGGTTGTGGGACTAATGTGGCTGAAAATATTAGCGCTGGGTGCGGCAACGGGCACTCCAGCCTGTCGAATGATTTCAAAGGCGACGAGATGCGCGGGCATGCGGACGCCGACTAGCGGACGACCGGCGGTGACAACGTCGGGAATAGTGGCGGAACGGGGCAGGAGCAGCGTCAAAGGTCCGGGCCAAAACTCCTCCATCAACCTGCGCACGATAGGCGCATACTCGGTGACGAGGTGACTCAACATCGAATTTTGATGGACCGGCCCGGCGATGTGCACGATGATCGGATCCCACGATGGGCGCTGTTTGGCATTAAATATGCGCTCAACTGCGGCAGGGTCGAGCGCGTTGGCGCCAAGGCCGTAGACCGTTTCGGTCGGCAAGGCGACCAGGCCGCCGGTGCGAAGAATCTGTGCCGCGCGAGCGATGGCAACTTGCGCATGCCTGGTGTGGATGGCTGCAGGATCGACGACAAGGCGTTCGGTCTTCACGTTATCATTGTCGCTGTTTGTAGCGCCGGCGGCTACCTGCGTATACTCACTCCTTATCATGTCTATCGAGACGGAGATCAAATTCCGGGTTTCGAGTGTGGGAGAACTTGTGCTGCAGCTTCGTGGAGCTGGGTTTCGCCAGCAGACGCCGCGCTCATTTGAAAGTAATGTTCTGTATGACACGGCTGACCGCAAGATGCGTGCGCGGACAGAGATTCTCCGCATCCGCAGCTATGCGGGCAAGTGGATGGTGACGCATAAGAGGCTGCCGGACATCGGACCGGGCGAGGATGCGCACAAGCATCGCGTGGAGACGGAGACTGAAGTTGGCGACGGCGATGTGCTGGCACAGGTCTTCAAGTCGCTTGGGCTGGTCGAGGCATTTCGCTACGAGAAGTGGCGCAGCGAGTGGACCGACGATGAAGGGCACTGCGTAATCGATGAGACGCCGATCGGCGACTACGCGGAACTTGAAGGTTCTGCGGAGTGGATTGATCGCACCGCGGCACGAATCGGCGTGGATCGCACGGCTTACATCACGCTCAGCTATGGGCGGCTTTTCGAGCAGTGGCGCGAAGAGCATCATTCCGAGGCCAACGATCTGACGTTCGATGCGGTTGCGGCGGCGGTTGGAAATCACTAAGGGTGGCGCAATGTGCCTCTGACTACGCGCTTTCCTGGCTGGATCGCCGCCAATAAGGATGTCTTTCGCATCCACCGAAACTCGTGGTAGGTTTGGCGCATGCGCAATTCGATGATTTCCTTGTTCGCCATGTGTTTTCTGATTTCCGTTTCTGCGCTCGCCCAAAAAGACGGTGATGCGCGCGTCCTGCGATACGCCATCGTTTCAGCTGGTCAAAGAGCTGGTAGTGAGGTCGACACTTTCAGTCCGGACGGCAGGATCACGAGTGCATTCGAATTTAACGATCGCGGACGTGGACCGAAGATCGAAGCGCGATATGTGGTTGGGTCAGATGGGATGCCCATGCGCACGGACATCACCGGCGTCGACTACTTGAAAGCGCCCGTCGATGAGCACTTCAGCGCGGAAGGCGGGCAAGCCCAGTGGAAAAGCACATCCGAGGAGGGTCACGCGCCGGCAGGGCGTTTCTATATAGCGATTAACTCTCCCGCGTTGGAAACTGCACTGCTCGCCCAAAAGCTTGTCAAAGCCGGTACCGTAGGCGTCAAGCTGTTTCCCGCAGGCGAGGCGCACATCGAAAAACTTGCCGAACTGACTCTTGAGGATCACGGCGAGTCCATGCATGTTGCCGAGTATGCAATCACGGGCCTGGCGTACACGCCGATCTCAGTGTGGCTGGATGATCAACTGAATTTTTTTGCACAGCCCGGTACGTGGACCGCGATTTTGCGCGAAGGCTGGGAATCGACCAACGCCAAACTGGATGCATTCACCAAGCAGTCCGACACGGACCGATATAAACAACTGGCCCTTAAGTTGACCCGGCACCCGAAAACGCCGCTCGCCATTGAGCATGTCCGACTTTACGATTCTGTTCACGCGACGATGGCGGACGATCAAACGGTCGTTGTGAGCGGCGATCACATCATGGCTGTATCTCCGGCTGCGTCAGCGCAAGTGCCAGCGAACGCCGAACACATTGATGGCCGCGGAAAAACGCTGCTTCCGGGGTTGTTCGATATGCACGCCCATGCCCAACCCGCTGATGGCATTATGAACATCGCGAGTGGAGTGACCTCGATTCGCGACATGGGAAATGACATTAATGACCTGGCCACGATGCAGCAGCAGTGGCAGGAAGGAAGTACTATCGGTCCGCGGGTTTCTAAGGCTGGACTTATCGACGGCCGTGACCCGATGCAGGCTCCAACTGGAATCTTCGTCACAACGCAAGACGAGGCGAACGCAGCGGTGAATCATTATGCGGATCTGGGATATATCCAGACCAAGGTTTACAGCTCTCTGAACCCTGCGTTGCTCCCGGAAATCATTCAAGTTTCACATCAACGCGGGATGCGCGTTAGCGGTCACATTCCGAACGGGATTACGGCTTCGCAATTCGTAAGCGAGGGTGCCGATGAGATTCAGCACATCAATTTCATTTTCCTCAACTTCCTTGCAGACAAAGTTAAAGACACGCGAACTCCGGAACGTTTCACTTCTGTGGGACAGTATGCTCGCGAACTGGATCTGCATTCAAAGCCTGTGAATGACTTTATCGATCTGCTGCTGCAGCATCACACTACCGTAGATGTGACGCTCGCAACTTTCGAAGGCATGTTCATCGGCCGGCCAGGGCACGTCTCGCCGGACTTCGCGCCGGTTCTCGATCGCTTGCCGGCGCAAATTCAGCGCGGGGCATTCACTGGAGGACTGACCGTGACCTCTGCCAACGACCAGACTTACCGAGATTCCTGGGCAGCCATGCTGAAGATGACCAAGCGGATGTACGATGCGGGAGTGCCGATCCTTGCCGGAACCGATGCCACGGCGGGGATTATGCTCCATCGCGAACTTGAACTGGAAGTCCAGGCTGGAATTGCTCCTCTGAAGGCGCTTCAAAACGCAACATTTGTTGCTGCCACGGTCCTCAAGAAGCAGGATCAACTGGGATCAATCGAGCCGGGAAAACTAGCAGATATGGTGCTGGTGGAGGGCGATCCTGGCGCCAACATCGCCGATATTCGGCGCTGTCGCACTGTAATCAAGAATGGAGCGGTGTTTGACAGCGGCCGGCTTTATAGCGCGGCAGGAATTCTTCCTGCGAAGTAGACTACGGTTTTTTAACAGCCCGGTATGGGGATGTGGATTGATCGCACCGTCGCCCGGATCGGTGCGGACGCTCTCTGGGTTTGCGCGTGGCTGAGTTGCGGATTGGACAAGACGGCGTTTGCGAGGACTCAACTTATCCTGCCGCTCGCCAAAAGCCGATAGCGTTCAATCACAATTGCCGCTCAACCCTTGTGCTTATCGTCTCTTCTTCTTCGGGCGAGCGTCAGCGAAGGGGTTCCTTTGCCGACGCCGCCGAACCAGGTGGTTCACGGAAGGGTTCCACAGAGATGCGCTCGTAACACACTTCCAAAACCGTCAGGTATTCTGACCCGCCGGGCGCGTGGAGAACTACGCTGTCACCCGCTGTCGACTTCATCAACGCGCGCCCGAGAGGTGACACCCAACTGATGTGGTTGCGGTTGAGATCGACCTCGTCGGTGCCTACGATGCTCACTACTCGCTCCGCCCCCGCGGCGTTGGCATAGCGGACGGTCGCCCCGAAGAACGCCCTCGCCTCCGCCTGTCTCGATCTCGGAGCTTCCGGGTCCACCACTTCAGCGGCCTCGATTCGCTTTGTGAGAAAGCGAATCCGTCCATCAATCTGCCGCAGTCGCCGCTTGCCGTACTGATAGTCGGCGTTTTCACTGCGATCGCCGTTGCCAGCGGCCCACGCCACCACCTCCGCCACTGCCGGGCGGTCCCTAGTAAGCAGAAAACGGTGCTCATCTTTGAGGCGCTGCAGCCCGCCTGGGGTTATGTAGTTCTTGACTTGCGTGGCGGGCTCGTCCGGTTGTGGTCGTCTTGTAAAGCCTTTACGCATCTCGCAAGTCCTCTCACGGAATATCGTCGATTTGGACATAACCAAAATGTGAAGACGAAAGGATGGTAGAGGCTCGCACTATCCCAGGTCCGAAAATCCGGGCCAAAACAGAAGCAGATCCTTCGCTTACCACCCCCAAACTGAGGAAGGCGTTTGGAGCCCCGTTCGCTGAGGACGACACTCCACGCAAATGGGAAGTTGTGCTAGGCTTCCGCGCCGTGGCACTTCTTGTATTTTTTGCCTGAGCCGCAGGGGCAAGGATCGTTGCGGCCGACTTTTTCTCCGGTGCGGCGTTGCGAGGCTTCTGTTCCGTTTCCTGCGCCGGCGCGGGTGGCGGCTTCGAGTTCACGCTGCTTCTTGCGGGCGAACTCCTTCTCCAACTGATCGATGGTGGTGGAGGGGGCACGCGTCGGGATCGTAATCTCGCGCGGTGGCTGTGCACCGTCGCGCAGGCTGGGCTGACGGTCGCCGTTAAGCGAGAGTTGGTCGGCGCTGGCCACGGGCGGCGCTGGCGGGACCACTCTGCGCGGCTCCGGAGGCGCATCAATCGGGCGGCCATCGGGGCCGAGAATTTGCATGCGGAAGAGGAAGCGAACGGTGTCTTCCTGGAAGCGCGCCATCATGGCTTCGAACATGTCGAAGGATTCGCGCTTGTAGGCCACCAGCGGATCCTGCTGCGCATAGCCGCGAAGACCGATGCCTTCCTTCAGGTGATCCATCGCGAGCAGGTGGTCTTTCCACAGACCGTCGATGACGCTGAGCATGACCATGCGCTCGTGATAACGCATCTGGGGCGCTGAGAGGATGTGCTCTTTCTGCTCGTACTGTTCCTTCAGCTTCTCGAAGATCGCGTCGCCTAGTTCGTGGCGCGCCAGTTCCTGAGGCTTGATATTGGCAGCAGCCAGACTGAGGCCGAACTGGCCGACGAGCTTTTCATCCATGCCCTTGAGGTTCCACTGATCGGGATGTTTATCTTCCGGCGCAAATTCGTCGAGGATGCCGCTGAGAATTCCGCCTACATAGTCTTCCAAGATGAGCTCGCGCTGGTCGACGCCTTCGAGAAGCTGGCGACGGAGGCCATAGACCGCTTCGCGCTGCTTGTTCATCACGTCGTCGTATTCGAGCAGGTGTTTGCGCGATTCGAAGTTCTGCGACTCAACGGCTTTTTGTGCGGCCTCAATGCGATTCGAAATCATCTTCGACTCGATGGGAACGCCTTCTTCCATACCCAGCTTTTCAAGTAGGGTGCTGACCCACTGCTTGGCGAAGATGCGCATCAGGTCGTCTTCAAGCGAGAGGTAGAAGCGCGAGGCACCGGGATCACCTTGGCGGCCGGCGCGGCCACGGAGCTGATTGTCGATGCGGCGTGACTCGTGGCGTTCGGTGCCGAGGATGAAGAGGCCACCCTTGTCGATGACTTCTTCGTGTTCTTTCTGCGCGGCTTCGTTGTGAACGGAGAAAGTCGCATTCCAGTCTGGCTCGGAGACTTCAAACTCCTGTCCCTGGTAGTAGAAGCGCTGGAATCCGGCGGGAGCCATGGGGTTGATGGCACCTTCTGCGACGGAGAGCGCGCGGGCGCGGCCCTGCTTGACCATCTCCTGGCGCGCCATGAATTCGGGATTGCCGCCGAGGAGGATGTCGGTACCGCGGCCAGCCATGTTGGTGGCGATGGTGACCATGCCGAGACGACCGGCCTGGGCGACGAATTCAGCTTCGCGCTCGTGCTGCTTGGCGTTGAGCACTACGTGGCGAATGCCTTTGCGCTGCAGGATTGCGGAGAGACGCTCGGATTTTTCGATGGAGACGGTGCCGACCAGTACCGGCTGCTGCGTTTCGTGCAGGATTCCAATATCGTCGGCCGCAGCTTTGAATTTCTCTTTCTCGGTGCGGTAGACGACGTCGGCATTCTCTTTGCGGAGCATCGGCTTGTTGGTGGGGATGACGACGATTTCAAGCTTGTAGATCTTCTCGAATTCTGCGGCCTCGGTTTCGGCTGTGCCGGTCATGCCGCTGAGCTTTTTATAGAGGCGGAAGTAGTTTTGGAAGGTAATGGTCGCCAGGGTCTGGTCTTCCTTGCGGATGACGACGCCTTCCTTGGCCTCGATGGACTGATGCAATCCGTCGCTCCAGCGGCGGCCGGGCATAAGGCGACCGGTGAAGGTGTCGACGATGATGACTTCGCCGTCCTTGACCACGTAGTCCACATCGCGTTTGTAGAGAGAGTGGGCCTTGATGGCGGTTTCGACGTAGTGCTTGAGTTCCCAGTTTTCTGCGCTGGCGATGTTGTCGATGCCAAGAGCCTTCTCGATGGTGACCCAGCCTTCGTCTGTAACGCCGATTGTGCGGTGTTTTTCGTCGACGAAGTAATCGCCGGTAAAGGTTTTACCTTCGAGGCTGTCGATCTCTTCGCCAAGTTCGAGCACCGGAATGATCTTCTTCACACGGGCGTACTTGTCGGTGGTCTGGTCGGTTGGGCCGGAGATAATGAGCGGGGTGCGGGCTTCGTCAATGAGGATCGAGTCAACTTCGTCGACGATAGCGTAGTAGTGGCCGCGCTGCACGCAATCCTTGATTTCAAACTTCATGTTGTCGCGCAAGTAGTCGAAGCCGAATTCGTTATTGGTGCCGTAGGTGATATCGGCGGCGTAGGCGGCGCGGCGTTCGTCGTCACTGAGATCGTGGACAATGACGCCGACGGTGAGGCCGAGGAACTCGTAGATTTTGCCCATCCATTCGGCGTCGCGCTTGGCGAGGTAGTCGTTGACGGTGACTACGTGGACGCCGTGGCCGGCGAGCGCGTTGAGATAACAGGCGAGAGTGGCGACGAGGGTTTTGCCTTCGCCGGTCTTCATTTCGCTGATCTTGCCCTGATGAAGGACCATGCCGCCGATGAGCTGTACGTCGAAATGGCGCATGTGTACGGCACGCCAGCCGGCTTCGCGGACTACGGCGAAGGCTTCCGGCAGAATCTCGTCGAGAGCGGCGCGTTCGGCTGTCTTAATTTCTTCGGGATCGGTGAGGTTTTGAAGCTTGGCGGCGATGCGTGCGCGGAAGTCAAAGGTCTTGGCCCGAAGTTGTTCATCTGAAAGTTTTTCCATCTCGGGCTCAAAGGTGCCGATCTGGGAAACAACGGGAAGCAGTTTTTTGATCGCCCGCTCGTTGGCGGTGCCGAATACTTTTGTGAGTGCCTTATCGAAAAACACGTTCAATCTCCAGTTAACCGGTGTTGAAGCCAAGAATCTGCAGCGGAGGGAACGGGCGATGTTCGAATGATTTGGCCGCCGATCAACGCTGCGCAGGCGCGAAGGTCAGACGGAGAGGGGTGGAGGCCGCTGGAATGAAGCGGGGAGGAGCGGGGGCGCAGGGGGCCGGCTGATGCCTCGAATGAAAGCTGCAGAGACAAGGGTAAGGGGCGACACCAGACCGATGAAGAAGACCGGGAGTATTGCCATCCACACGCCGATACTTGCGTTGCGCGATATGGCCCTGATCCGGCGGGCTGATCCTGCAGGCGCATAACGAGAGACGGGCCTTACTGCGGAATGCTGACTCTGGCTTTTGGCGAGGAACTCGAGGACCGGATGTGCGTAGGCTTTGGCACTTTGCAGGCCTGCTTCGGCACGGGCGGCTGATGTGAACGCGATCGCAGCGATCGCCACCCACATCCACGCGCTTCTATTTCGAGATCCTGACATGCTGAGTTTCCTCTTCTATTGTGTCATAGATGCAACTTGGATGGGCTTTGGCGAGGCCAATTCTCAATCACGTTTCACGATCAGGCGGTCGACCTGTTCGCCCCGACGGATTCGGCGCAATTGGCGTAAGAGGTGCCGGGCGGGCGTGTCGGGGTCGCCATTGTCGTCTTCGTCAGCGTCTTCCACCTGGCGTTGCTGCGCCTCGATGGCGTAGTGAATACGCGGTCGGTAAATGAGGGTCAAGCCGAGAATCACCGTCCCAAGTCCCGCGGAGGACGGGGACAACCTTGGCCTGCGTTTTCCCAATTTTCGATTGCCCCACCATGGCACGCGGAACAGGTAGTAGTAAGCCAGGATCACCAGAATCGCCAGAAACGGCGATCCCATAGCAAGCGCAGCAACTGCACTCAAAGCATCCATAAAAGTGCCTCCGACGTGCGGCAGAACTTCGCGATCGGTGGACCACAGAGACAACTGCGGCGCGAACCGCAAGGTCCCTGTGGTGTGTTAACCGATTGAAGGATTTAAGCGAGTCGGAATGGCGGGGGGCGCTGGAAGGAGGGAGCCAGCGATGGTGCCTCGTGCATGTGGCCGAGGGAAAGAACCGGCAGCATAGGGAGCAGGCTGAACGGGACCAGCAGCCCGACGAAGAACGCGGGAAGCAGCGCCATCCAAGCGGGGGCGTCCGTGGTCTGGCCGTGAGGGATGAGGAGCGCAAGGACGGCGATTGCGATCGCGGCGACCGCTATCCAGAACCAAGCGCGTTGATGGCGAAATAGATTCATGCGGGAAACGCCGCTGCCCGAAGTATAGCAATGGTTGCCAGTTCGGAGCTCCAAGCTCTTCGTCCACGGTTTGGCGCTTCGGTCGAAGACGCAGCAGTTAGAACTTTTCATCTTTTCATGCAGAAAGCGAAGAAGAAACGAAATGCTGCGGCCAAAAACCATACAAACTTTTTGTGGAAAACTGCAAATTCAGGGAGGGGGGTGGGGGTACCCCGATAGCTCCCATGGAGGTTTTCGTTAACCGAAATTCGGTTCTTTCCGATTGGAGTTAAACCGTCAATGCAATTGTGCACCGAAGACTCGAAATTATCTGCAAAGTCCGGCAACGATTTTGGAATCGTTGGTGAGGAGCCGGAATCCACTGATGCGGAGGGGTTTGATGGCTGATCGGGGCAATGCTGCTTTGAGGGAACACGTTGTGAACCTATTGACAGGCGGTCATGCGCACGCCACGTTCGAGCAGGCGGTGAAGGGACTGCCGGTGGAGATGCGGGGCAAGGTGCCGAAGGGCGCCGAACACTCGCCATGGCAGTTGCTTGAGCATCTGCGGCTTGCGCAGTGGGACATTCTGGATTTTTCACGAAATGCGAAATACAAAACGATGAAGTGGCCCGATGACTATTGGCCGAAGGAGAAGGCTCCCGCCGACGAGAAGGCGTGGGACAAAAGCGTGCGGGCGTTCAAGAAAGATTTGAAGGAGATGGTCGCGCTGGTCTCGGACGAGAAGACGGATTTGTTCGCGAAGATTCCGCATGGCGACGGGCAGACGATTCTGCGCGAGGCGCTGCTGGTGGCGGATCACAATGCTTATCACGTAGGACAACTTGTGCTGGTGCGGAAGATGCTGGGAGCGTGGGAGTAACGAGCCAGACTTCTTAGGTTTTTTTCCACCGGAACACTCAGCGCTGATTAGCTCGGCGGATCGCTAGCGAAACTGATCACGGGTGGGTACGATTGGTTCACGGCGAGGGCGTTGAAAACGTGCGTGGCATTCGTGGGTACGAGGAAGTCGAGAATGTTTCCCGTATTGACTTCACGGAGAATGAAGGCATAGCCGGCTTGTCCGAGGTTCGGCTGGGACTGGAAATCTGGCACTTCAACCGTGAATTCTCCGCTTTCTGATGGCACGACGGCAGAGACCGTGATGGCTGGAATGGCACCGTCGAAAATTCCGAAGAACGGGAGCGCCCAATCGGCCTGATAGGTAACTTCCACCTTGGCGGTCTTTCCTGGATCGATGGTAAAAGGCTGGATCTGACCGCGAAGCGTGATCGTTTTAAGGGGTTTGCATTCGAGTTGCCGCCACATGGCGGTGCCTGCTGGAACGATGTCGAGTTTGATAATTTCGCAGCCGGGGAGGAATGCGATGACCTTGATTTTGTCGGCGGCCTTTCCGTCGACTGCGGCGGTGAAATCGATGGTCTGGCGATCGGGTTGCGGCTGTATATAAGATTCATTCCCTCCAAACGAACCGGTGAGGAAGTAACGGACCTCGACCTTTTCGGAAGGGAAGGCGCGTGGCAGATAGAGGGTGATCAGCGGGCCTTCTCGCAGCGTACCGCGCTGGGCAATCGCGGTCAGCGTACAGGCCAACAGCAGAGAAAAAGGAACAATTCGCTTCATGAGGGCAGCCTGTTCATTCGACGTTGGTGTGGGCTGATCGTTTGCAAGCGATGGACCAAGGCTGTGGGTGAGATTCTCAGTTGATTAGTGCATCGAGATTTTCGCGCGCAAGCAACGTTTGCACACGCGCACGGATCTCGTCGCGGATTTTGCGTACTTCTTCCATGGGCTGTCCCTTGGGATCGCGGAGGGGCCAGTCGTCGCGGTGGAGGCCGGGAACGTAAGGACAGTTGTCGCCGCAACCCATCGTGATGAGGAGTTGCGCTTGGCGGGCTAAATCCTCGCTGAGTTTTTGCGGTCTCGCGTTGCTGAGGTCGATGCCAATCTCCTGCATAGCGGCCAGCACTTCCGGATGAACGCGCGGGCCGGGTTCGGTTCCCGCGGAGATGGCTTCAGCCCTGGATCGATCGGCGAGCTGATTGAAGAACGCGGCCGCCATCTGCGAGCGGCCGGCGTTGTGTACACAGGCAAAGATAACCTTGAACAAGTCGCGTCTCTCTTTACTTTGCCGTCGTTTCACGAACAGCAGGTTGGACCACAGCAGGACCTTGCGGCAGTGGTGGATGGCTTGATGGCGTAGATCTTCACACTGGCGGCGGTCGCGTTGACGTCGTAGGTGGCGAGAAGCCTCTTCAATTGATCGTGCAGTGAGGAATCGGCGGGAGTGGAAGAGCAGCACGAAGTTTCGACTACTTGAAGTGGATTGATCGCGTTTGTGTTGTCTGCCCCATCCATGGCCGGTGAACAACAGCCAGACTGATTTTCGACCTTGGCGTAGGCGTTGAGGTCGGCGCCGCTGTCGACGATTTCAATGTGTTCGAAACCTGCGGCGAGAAGGCCGCTGCGGTAGTCGTCGAAGCGGATGGCTCCGGCGATGCAGCCGACATAAGCGGCAACGCTCTTTGCGATGGCCTCGGGCAATTCGCGCTTCAATGCGATGTCGCTGACGGCGAGGCGGCCGCCGGGCTTAAGGACGCGGGCAATTTCGCGGAAGACGGCAGGCTTGTCGGGGGCGAGGTTGAGGACGCAGTTGGAAATGACGCAATCGACGGATGCGTCGGGAAGCGGAATTTTGTCGATGGTGGAGAGGTGGAATTCGACGTTGGTGTAGCCGCCGGATTTTGCATTGGCGCGGGCGCGATCGATCATGGCGGGCGTCATATCGATGCCAATGGCGCGGCCAGTTGGGCCGACCTGCTTCGATGCGAGAAAGACGTCGAGACCGCCGCCGGAGCCGAGATCGACAACCACTTCACCGGCCCTGATGTGTGCCGTGGCAGTGGGATTTCCGCAGGAGAGGCCCATGTTGGCCTCCGCAGGGATAGACGTGAGTTCTTCCGCGGTATAGCCGAAGGCCTCGGCTACTGCTTTGACGCCAGCGTCGTCGCTGGAGAGAGAACTTTCAGCAACGGCCGCATACTTTGATTTCACCGAGTCCAGAAGCTGTTCTGCCATGACATACTCCTTAGAAAAACATATTCACATAAGCGAATATATTCCTTGTCAACGTATTCGTCAAGGCGTATATATAAAACATGGCGTCGAAATCATCGCAATTCAATATGGAGAGGTTCTTTCAAGCGCTGGGCGATAATACGCGGCTGCGCTTATTGAACCTGATGGGAGACCAGGAAATCTGTGTCTGTTATTTCGTGGAGATCCTGGCGCAGGGGCAGCCAAAGATTTCGAGGCACCTGGCGTACCTGCGCAATGCGGGCATCGTGCAAGCACGGCGCGAAGGGAAGTGGATGCACTATCGCATCGTGATGCCGCCGAATGCGGGTGCGACGCAGGTGTTGCGGCAGACGCTGGCATGGCTTGCGGAGGATCGTGCGATGCAGGCGGACAGGGCAACGCTGGCGAAGGCGTGCTGCGCGCCGGCGAAATTTGTGTCTCTACAAAGTGCTCCGCGGCCGGCCGCTGTGGATTGCGCAGTTGCTGCAGAGGCCAGGTGATTATGGCGAGCGCTCCTTATGCGCAAAGACAGATTTGCGCTCCGCTGGAGCGGAAGAAGCTTTCATTTCTCGATCGATTTCTTACACTATGGATTTTTCTGGCCATGGCGGTTGGAGTCGGGCTGGGGCATTTTGTGCCGGGCTCCGCCGCGTTTGTAAATCGTTTTCAGAGCGGGACGACCAATATTCCAATTGCCATCGGGCTGATCATCATGATGTTTCCGCCGCTGGCGAAGGTGCGCTACGAGAAGCTGGGCGAGGTCTTTCGCCGGAAGCGCGTGCTGGGGCTATCGCTGGTGCAGAACTGGGTGATTGGTCCGGCGCTGATGTTTGGGCTTGCCGTTGCTTTCCTGCGCGGAGAGCCAGCTTATATGCGCGGGCTGATTCTGATCGGCATTGCGCGCTGCATAGCGATGGTGCTGGTGTGGAATGAACTGGCGAATGGCGATACGGATTATGCGGCGGGACTGGTCGCCATCAACAGCATGTTTCAAGTGCTGTTCTACAGCTTCTATGCGTGGGTGTTCATCACGGTGCTGCCGCGCTGGTTTGGTCTGCAGGGCAGTGTGGTCGATGTGAGCATCGTGCAGATTGCGAAGAGTGTTGGCATCTATCTTGGAATTCCTTTTGTTTCGGGAATGATTACACGTTTTGCGCTGATCCGGATGAAGGGCGAGGCGTGGTATCGCACGCGCTTTATTCCGCGCATTAGTCCGCTGACGCTGGTGGCGCTGCTGTTCACGATCCTGGTGATGTTTTCGCTGAAGGGCGATTTGATCGTGAGACTGCCGCTGGATGTGGTGCGCATTGCGATTCCGCTGGTGGTTTATTTCCTGATCATGTTCCTAGTGAGCTTTTGGATGGGAAAGCGGCTGGGTGCGAACTACGCACAATCGGCAACGCTGTCATTCACGGCGGCTGGGAACAACTTCGAACTCGCGATTGCGGTCGCGGTGGCAGTGTTCGGGTTGAATTCCGGTGAGGCTTTTGTAGGCGTGGTTGGGCCGCTCATTGAGGTTCCAGCACTAATTGGGCTGGTGAATGTTGCCTTCTGGATGCAGAGACGATATTTCAGTTCTGAGAGCGAGGACTTCTCAGTGCTTCCGATCGAAGATTCACTTTAGCCGAGTTGCATTTGTTGCGATGGATTCTCTAATCCATCTTCATGCCGGGCATGGCGGAGTGGTCCATGTTGTCGTGGCCGTTGTCGTCATCGTCTACGGACCAGACTTTACGCGGATCGGATTCATAGGGATAAACGTGCACCATCCAGCCGAGGACGTGCGGAAGAAACTTTCCGCCCGCGGCATCACACTCTTCCTGCGTGTGGATGGAGCCGAGCAATCCAAATTTGGCATTTGTTCCGAAGTAGGCAGCCAGTTGGCCGGCTGGCGCTTTGCAGAAATTTACATGTTGATGCCAGCGCGCAATGCTGAGGGGCACGCGTGCGTTGATCTCATCCTCGTTGGCGTCGACGCGATCGGTGTACATGACACCAATGAGTTTGTAGTCGCCCTCGGATGTCTTGCGGTAAAGAAGCGACGTAGGCTTGAGCGGATCGAAATGATTCCGTGCGGCGATTCCGTTTGCGGCTTTGGTGAAGTGATACATGGGCTGGGGAATGTTGGGAAGGAAGATGCGATATCCGTCTGCGAGTGCTTGATGGTAGTCCTGGTACGGAGCCATGGCGGCCTTCGCAGCGTTGACGATCGCGTCGGCTTTTGCTTGATCGCCTGGCTGCTTTGCGCGAAGGGTTGTCATGTACATGTGTCCGGACATATGGGCCAAGCCTTGCGTGCTCCCGCTGGATTGCGCGAGGAGGGCACCGGCTGCGAAGGCAAGGGTGACGAAGAGAAAGACAGAACTACGAAGACGCGAGGGCATAGACGACCTCCGATACGAGCCCTGGGGATGCTCGAATTCTCTATACGTTCTGACGGCGAGTTTAGTTCTGTGATTACCGGGACAGGCCGGTCTACGTGATGCGCGAGGTGGCGATGAGGCGTTCGGAGACGGCTTCTACGATTTGCTCGTGGACTTCGTCGATGCTCAGGTTGCCTTCGATGAGGACGACGCGGTTGGGTTCGCGCGTTGCTATCTCTTTGTATTTCTCCCAGACGCGTTTAAAGAACTCGCCCTGCTCCGTCTCGAAGCGGTTTTCATCTTTACCGGTCTGCGCGACGGTACGTTCGTTGCGATGGCGTGCGCGGGCCAGGCTGGAGTCGAGCGAGGGCAGAAGAAGCAGGGTGAGGTCGGGCTTGAGATCGCCGCAGACGAGGCGATGCAGATCGAGGACGCGCTGGGAGCCGAGTTCGCGGCCCCCGCCCTGGTAGGCCTCAGTGGAGTCGGTAAAGCGATCACAGAGAACCGTGCGGCCGGCGGCAAGCGCGGGTTCGATGACTTCGGCGATGGCCTGGGCACGGTCGGCGAACATGAGTGCCATTTCTGTCATGGAGGCGAGCGGAGTCGAGCCGGAGTCGAGCAGCAGGGCACGGATGCGATCGCCGGTGGCAGTGCCCCCCGGTTGGCGGGTAATGACGGGATCGAGGCTGCGCTTTTGCATCCACGCGGCCAAGCGCTTGATTTGCGTGGTTTTGCCGGAGCCATCAAGGCCCTCGAGAGTGATGAACAGTCCGCGCGGCATGCCGAGAGTCTACCACCCGTATGTAATGCGACGCGGTGGCGAGGACGGGATGACGATGTTGCTGAATTTGTGTTACAAACAGGAGATTCTCAATTCGAAGTCGGAGTTAGCTCACGGGGCGGAATGTGCTCTGCGAGATTTTTCTTCGGTCCTGCAACGGAACATGGTTGCAGCGGACACGGCCCGACCCCTCGACAATCACGCCAGTCGCCGGGGTGCCCGGCTGACGAAAAATCCCGCACACATCACAAACTGCTACGCACTGAGTACTCGAAGGGTTGGGAAAACTGCGGGTGCTGATCGCGCTCGATTGGAGTATTTGTGGAGAAGCTCTCTTTGTTAAAAAGGCTCGCTGCCGGCGGCGCCATTGCGGCTACATTATTTGCGGCCGCACGTATCAACGCACAGAACCTAACACTCGAAGGACAGACTGGCGGGTTTATCACACCGACAGCCTACGTGGTGTACTCCGACAAGGACCATGTGTGGTCGCATCCCGCAATCGGCTATCACTTTGTGAACGCATCGAGCGTGATCGGTTACGTGCACACCTTCTCGATTGAAGAGGGCATTGGCAACCGTGCCGAGTTTGGCTATACGCGTAGCGTGCACACCAAGGGCAATGATCCAAATTTCAGTGGCCTGTGGGATTTTTCAGGCATGAATATATTCAACGCCAAAGTCGTGGGGATTAAGGACGGGCAGTTCGGGCCGTGGACTCCAGGCATTGGCGCGGGATTCGTGGTACGGACGGGCGATAAGTTTGTGAGCGGTGCCATCGGTCAGGAACTAGGCGGTCCATTGAAGTCATACACGAATGGCGATGTGTACGTTGCGGCGACGAAGACATGGCTGCATCCGCCAGTGCCGTTCTTGTTGAATTTTGGCTTGAAGATGACGAACGCGTCGATCTACGGGCTGGGCGGGCAGTCCACGCGGTTTATGGGGCGGCTCTTCGGTGGACTCGGTATTCCGATTCCGATTGGACACAACATCGCCGCGGTGCCGGCGATCGGATTCACGCAGGAGCCTCCGCAGGTAGTGAACCTGAAGTTTCCGGTCCTCTATCCGCCGGGAGCGGGCGCGCATATTCCAACGACCATGGACTATGCGGTGCGCGTCACACAGAAGGAAAATCCGCACTTCGCGTTTGATATAGGCATTGGACATGTCGCTGGTGTCATCGGAGATACGGCGGTGCCAACCGGTCTGCCCCCACCCTATCCGCCGATCGTGCTTGTACCGATCGATCTGAAGGCCAACAAGGTTGTGGGAACAGGGCTGAGTTTCCGCTACTAACTAAGTGGATTCATAACTGCACAGGGCACACACGCGCTAAGTTGTGTGCCTTGTGCAGTCTATATAGAGCGGTATAACTAAAGTGCCCAAACGGGGTGCAACTTTCCATGGCGCCCTGGGTTTACCCATGCGTAGTCTGAATATGCGGCAAGCGGTATTCTTCGTGATCTGGCCTCAAGACCGGGCTGGAGGCAAGAAGCTTTGTGTGTCTGCTTTGAGCTGACATTTGAAGGCGCTCGAAGGCCGCGTAAGATCAACATTCCCGATGAGCGGCGAAACATAGGTGCCGCTCACGAGAGGTTTAAAGAAATTTAAGGAGATTCCCATGCAATTACTCCGCAAAGCACGCTGGATGTTTTTAGCACTGCTGCTTTCTCTGGTTCCCGCATCTTCTTTCGCGGGCGTATTGATCAGCGTCGGCATTGCGCCACCGGTGCTGCCGGTTTACGAACAGCCCCCGTGCCCGCAGCCGGGATGGATGTGGACACCGGGATATTGGGCTTATGGCGATGATGGGTATTATTGGGTTCCGGGCGCGTGGGTGCCTGCGCCGTATGAAGGCGCATTGTGGACTCCGCCCTACTGGGGCTGGTCTGGTGGCCTGTATGTGTTTCACGGCGGCTACTGGGGACCACACGTGGGCTATTACGGCGGCGTGAACTACGGATTTGGGTTCATGGGTGTTGGCTTTGTGGGCGGCATGTGGCGCGGCCATGACTTCGTTTACAACACGGCGGTGGTTCACGTGAACAATGTTTACGTGCACAACACCTACATCGATCGCACGGTGGTAGAGCGCAATACGATTGTGAATGAACGTCACGTCGCCTATAGCGGCGGACCGGGCGGCATCAATCACCAGCCTACCGGCGAAGAGCGGAACGCGATGCACGAGCAACACATCGGTGCGACGCAAGTGCAACAGCAGCACATGCAGATGGCTCGTTCCGACAGAAGCTTTTACGCCAAGAACAATGGGGGACGTCCGCAGACATTGGCGGCCGAGCGGCCCATGGGCTTCAACAACAATCATGGTGCGCAAGGCAATGCACGGCCACAGCAGCAGAGTTCCTTCAACAACAACCGCGGCAACGCAAACGGCGGTGCTATGAGCCGGCCGCAGTTCCAGAATCAGCCATCGCGGCAGCCGCAGAACCAGATCCAGGAGCGCGGAAATGCGCAACAGCCGCGTGGAAATTATCAACAGCCGCGGAATGAGTCGCGGCCTGCACCACAGCAGCACGAGCAGTCACGGCCTGCAGCCCAGCCGCGTGAGCAGTCCCGGCCGCAGCACGAAGAGAAGGCGCCGCACAGATAGTTGAAGTCTGCGCCTGTTGAAATAGCACGAAAGCCCGCGGTATGCCGTGGGCTTTCGTGCGTCAGGACAGAGTCTAAAGGGTTGCGGGTTGCATTCCGGCGATTTCGATTTCTAGGCCGCCGAAGTCGGGATGCAGATTTTCGCGAATGCGGTAGGCGACGTCGATGCGGGACCCCTGAGCGAGACTGAGTTCCGCAGACCGCGCTGCCATATCCCAGCCAACGGCGCGGGTCGCTGCCGTGCCTTCATCCTGTGCGAGTTCGAGACGCAGATGACGTTCCTTCATCAAGCGAGGGCCGGAGACAAGGCGGGCACCGCGTGCGACGAAGATGGGCTCCGTATTTCCATGACCCAACGGTTCGAGTTTGGCAAGCCAACCAGCAAGTACCGCTGTGATCTGATGAAGCGGCAATTCAGCATGGATGGCGATCACGCGCTCCGGCTCGCGCTCTGCCAGGCGTTCGGCAGCACACTTAGCGAGCCGGCGCTTGAGTTCCGGCAGGGCTTCGGTGGGAAGAGCAAAGCCGACCGCAAATGCATGTCCGCCGAAGCGCGTGAAGAGATCCGCGCATGTCTCGATGGCCTCAAGCAATTGGAATCCGTCGACTGAGCGGCCGGAGCCGTAAGCGATGCCGTCTTCAACGCTGATGACGAGGGCAGGTTTCGCGGTCCGTTCGACGACGCGCGATGCAAGAATGCCGATTACGCCGCGATGCCAGCCATCCCCGTCGACGACGACGAGTCGAGCGGCGGCAAGGTCGGGATCAGTTGCGAGGCGAGCCTCAATCGCGGCGAGCGCGCGAGCTTCGGTTTCGCGACGGTCGCGATTGAGGCGCTCGAGCTTGTTGGCGAGTTCAACGGCGCGGGCCTGATCACGAGTGCAGAAGAGCTCGATGATTTCCGAGGCAACGTCCATGCGTCCTGCTGCATTGATACGCGGCGCGAGACGGAAAGCGATGTCAAAGGCTGTGACCGGTTTGGTTGCGGGATCGAGTTGCGCCGCAGTGAAAAGAGCGCGGAGGCCAGCGCCGACGGGCTTACGGAGTTCGCGAAGGCCGAGCGCGGTAATGACGCGATTTTCGCCGCGCAGAGGAACTGCGTCGGCGATGGTGGCGATGGCAGCCATTTTCAAAAAGCTGGGCAGCAACTTGTTGCGAGTACGATCAGCGTCGTCGCGTTCGAGCAATGCCTGCGCGAGCTTGAGTGCAATGGCTGCGCCGCAGAGGGATTTCTCGGGGTATCCGCACTGATGCTGATTAGGGTTGAGGATGGCGAGAGCGACGGGAACAGCATCATCTGAACGCGACAGGTGGTGGTCCGTGATGATGAGGTCCAGGCCGAGGCGCTTCGCCGTCTCTGCTTCCGTGAAGGCGCGCATGCCGGTGTCGACGGTGATGACGAGTCGAACGCCATCGGCGAATGCCGATTCGAGGACAGAGGATTGGAGGCCATAGCCCTCGCGCAGACGGTGTGGAACGTGAAAGCGAACTTCGCCGCCGAGCAATTCGATGGCTGTCTTGAGCAGGACGACAGCGGTGGTGCCGTCAACGTCGTAGTCGCCGTAGAGCAGGATGGGCTCTTTGCTCGCGATGGCCCTCTCAACGCGCTCTACTGCGGCCTTCATGCCGAGCATGAGTAGCGGATCGTGCAGATGGGATATTTCAGGATTGAGAAATGCGAAGGCTTCGGCGGAGGTGTTGATGCCGCGTGCGACGAGGAGTTCAGCGAGAACGACGGGAATGTGAGCGGATGCTGCCAGGGCCTGGGCTTCGTGCGGATGTGGATCAGCGATTATCCAGCGCTGGCGCGGCGACGAAAGAAATGTGGCGCTGTTCGTAGCTGCGCCTGATGCGCTCACCGTGCTTATTCGTCCTCTTCATCGTGTTCGTGATCGTGGTCGTCGATGATGATGTCGTTGAAGCTTTCAACATCTTCAAGTAGCGACTGAAAACGCTCGTACCACTCGGTGGTGGTTTCGTGAAGGAAGACGATGCCCTGGTAGATGAAGCCGAGCTGGATATATCCGACCATGCCGGCGTACTTGCGGAGCCACTGTGCTTCGACGAGTTCGGAGGCTTCTTCGTCAGGGAAGTTCATCTCGCCGGCTTCTTCAATCAGCCGATCGAGTTCTTCGCGCTCAAGGCGCATTTCACTGAAAGTGACAAATGGCGCGCCGACGCGTTTGGCCATCTCGACAAAGTCTTTCCATGCGTCAGGATTGTGTTCGCCTTCCCAGACGACGGAGGGAATATCTTCCGTAATGTATCCCGGAAGACGTACGAGTCCGTGACCTTCGATGAAGGCCACCATATCGTCTTTCAGCGACAGAAGGTTGTCCGTGCTCATAGTCAAGCAATCATTCTCTCAGATGGGGAAGGGTTGGGCAGGCGTAAATGTGGAAACTTTGCGGTCCGCGCCGCCCCTGTAAGCTGGAAGCTGGAGGAGTGAAACTTGCCCCTGTTCGAACGTCATGTTTTTGTCTGCCATAATACCCGTCCTGAAGGCGCTCCGCGGCCCTCGTGCACCGCTGATGGAAAGAGCGATCTACACACACAACTGCAGCAGTTGAGCAAGGCTGCAGGCCTGGGAAGCGCTGTGCGCATCAACAAGTCGGGCTGCCTGGACCAGTGCGAGCACGGCCCGACGGTGGTTGTATATCCAGAGGCCGTTTGGTACGGGCATGTGAAGCCGGAGGATGCCGCTGAGATTGTCGAGGAGCACCTGATCAACGGGCGGCCTGTGGAGCGGTTGCGGCTGGCGGATGAGTGCATCAATACCAAGAGCTGTCCTCATCGGCCAATCAGTGGTCAGTGAGCAGCGGCCAGTGATCAGTTCGGCATGTCGGTGTACACCGTGCGGTCTGATGCGGTATCCTGAAGTTTAGCTCATGATTTTTTCTCGCGAATACATTGGGTATCTCGCCCGCCGTACGGTCAAGCACCTCATTGATGCCAAGCTGATCACCACCAGCGACTTGAAGGGCACGGAGGCGCGCGTTACAGCTGGGCTTACGGACGAGCTTGCGCTCGAAGACCGCATCAACGAAGAGGTGCGCGTGATTCTTGAAGCGTATTCCGACGAGATGCGCAAATCCGGCGCGCAATACGCCGAGATGTTTAAGAAGGTGAAGACCGAGCTAGCGAAGAAATACAAGGCGGTGCTATGAGAATCAGCCGCGACAAGCTGAACAAGCTGGCTCACACCGTGGCCGACACGCTGGCCGACATCGACGACGTGGGATTCAATGAGGATCGCAACACGATTCGCCAGGAGGCGCGTAAAGCGCTCGAGAATCTGCTGACGGAAGAAGCGCGGATCGATGCTGCGGCGCGGCAGAAGATTGCCTCGCAGCGGAAGATCATCATGGAAGGCTCGCAGGAGTGGGAGATCCTCTACCGCAAGTATTACAACGACGAAGTGCGGAAACTGGGGATTTGACCGTGGTTTGCGTGTGGCGGCCTTTGGCACGCAGTTGAAATTTTGATAGATTAGTGAGGCAGCTTAATGGCTGTCCCCTCCAGGTGTGGCGCTATCGTCTAGGGGTTAGGACGTGAGATTCTCAATCTTAAAACACGGGTTCGATTCCCGTTAGCGCTACCAGTCAAGATCAGCTAAAGCCCGCTATTTCAGCGGGCTTTGCTTTTGCTGGAAATGTCTGTTGGCGCTCGCTCGTCGATGTTCGCGGTTGCGGTGGTACACAAAATGGTACACAGGGCAGACCCTAGTTCTGAGTCAGGACTCGCGCCGCTCCGATAAAACCAGGGACTTCTCCGAGAGGCAGTTTTTGGTTGTCCAGACCCCGGCTTTGCGGGAAACCCAACTGACGCCTTGTGCCCTCTCGATCCTTTTGAGATTTTGGGGAGAAAGCGCAGAGCAGGCGCAGAGAATCTTCACGCAGGTTCATGAATGCCTGATTCTGCGATCCGCGACTACGATTCGGTATCGGGCTGGGATCTGAACCAGCCGATGGGCCTAGCTCTTCATTACAACGTAAGTGTCACGTCGTCTCCTGGGGCCAGGAATTAGACTCGGTGGCATGGCTGACAAGAAGCTCATGGACCCTCTAGTCCGGACGCGAGTGTACCCACATCCAGAGCAGGTATTTGACTTTGCTCCCGTAAGCCTCGAAACCGCCCTGAGCGATTGCCTCGTTGCAGTGGACACGAATGTCCTTGTACTGCCATACCTGACAGGACAGCAAAGTCTCAAAGGAATCAGGCAAACCTATAAGACTTTGGTAGATCAGAATCGACTGAGAATACCAGGACAAGTGGCGCGAGAATTCGCTGACATTCGAGCTGAGAAGCTGAAGACTCTCTACCAGCAGCTCTCTCAGAAACGCAATGTCACTCTGAAGGTCGGCAAGTATCCGCTTCTCGAGGGCATCGAGCAGTACCACGAGCTTCTGGAAAAGGAGAAAGACCTCGCAGAGATCATGGAGAGCTATCGTGACCAAGTACGAGAACTGCTGGAAACAGTCGAATCTTGGAAGTGGGACGACCCGGTCTCCACGATCTACCGCGAATTGTTCAAAGGTCCTGTTGTGGTTGATCCGAAACATGATGAGAAAAAGTTGCTGGAGGAATTGGCCTATCGCCAGGAGAACAAAATTCCGCCAGGCTACAAAGACGCTAACAACGAGCATTCAGGGGCTGGAGATTTTCTCATTTGGATGGCACTGCTGAAGCTGGGTGAATCTGAGAAAAAGCATCTGCTTTTCGTGTCTGGTGAGGAAAAGCCCGACTGGTGGTACCGATCTGAAAACCGGTCACTCTATCCCCGGTTTGAGCTTGTAGATGAGTATCGAAGAGCTTCCGGAGGGCATAGCTTTTTGATGATCGGATTTGCCGATCTTCTGAAGCATTTTGGTGCGACTGACGACGTGATTGCAGAGGTGGAGGAGAAGGAGCCACTTAGCGCCATACGTGGTTTTGCAGAATACCGAGACACATGGAACGATGTTCCTGCCCCATATGTTCGGCCAACGAAGGATGCGGAGGAGGCAGTTTATCGATGGCTGATGGGTTCACTCGGCATTTCTAGAGGCGAAATCATCAGACAGTGGGACGGATTCCCCGACCTCGTCGTTTCACACGGCACGATAATCGAAGGATACGAAATTAAGGATTTGCGTTCAGTAACTGACTACAAGAAAATGATTTCCAATTCTCTGAACGTGATGCTAAATAGCCCAGTCAGCTCAGGTCTGAACCTTGTTCTTGTATTTGTTGTCGGGGAACAGCGAACGATGCAACCGGTAATCGATCTGGTTGAGGAGTTCAGGACCGCTGCCAGACCCCATTTTATGATTCTGATAGGCACAATCGACTCAGAAGGAGTTTTTGTCCCTTACCACGTATGAGTCGTACCGAAAGAGTGGTCGATTTCCGAGTACTATTCACCTCGATTGTTTGAGCTGACGCTGTCAACGCCTTCAGGTATTTGTACCCATTTGGGATCGGCTTTTTCGACCTGTACGTACAGTACTGGGCGTAATACAAGCCGTACTCAGTTGTCCTGGGTGGCACCTTGCGGGAACCCAACTACGCCTTTTGAGCCCACCGGATTATGTTGGATTTCGTGAGTAAGCGCAGAGCAGGCGCAGAAGAGGTCGGCTTTGGTGCCAGTTAAGTGCCAGTTACTGCCGAGACAGAAACATAATCGCTAATGAAAGCGGAGACTCATTTGAGGTCTGGTTGAGTTTGGCTTCAAGATCGAAAAATCTCTCCATTGTTGTGTAGTGAGGCCATGAATGGCAATTTTCGATCTCGTTCACGCTCTGCCTGCAAATGCCAAGGGCATTGCCCAAGTCAGATTGCGACATGAAATTTCTCTTGCGAGGGGCTCGGAAGCGTTCCGCAATTTCAGCTTTAGCTTGCGGTGATGACGGCGGGCTGAATAGACGCCGTAACGCATCTTGCTTGCGGGATCTGGCCTTGGCCGGAACTCTAGTTAGGTCTCTCGTAGACAAGTACTTTTGTGACGTGATTTCCATTTTCGCCTTCTACCTTCAGGGCGATTGTGCTGCACTATTGAGAAATGCAACTCAAGGGCCTGTAGGAGGATAGTCATCGGACTTGCCTTTTCTGACTCAGAATGTATTGTAGAGCGATCAATGACAATCTCGCGATCCCGTTCATATATTGAAAAGAACCCGCGCTTTGCCCTTACGAGCGCCGGAACTCCAAGGTTGCAGCGAGGCCAAATGGAACTGGTTTACCAGTCCCTTTGTCCTCACTCAACTGTGCGTTCCCTTGAGAACATCGCGGATCGCTGTTCTGCGCTGAAGTATAAGGAAACATACAAGAGGACGGTTGCACAGGACGAAGCATGGCTGTTTTTGCGAATGTCTATTCTTTACCACCTCAGGCGTATGGTCGAACTTGGAGTTGTGCGTGAGATCTTATAGCGCTCACATAGGAAGCCCCCACCAGTCGTCCAGACTCTGGAATCGTGTCCACCCAAGGAAGGCGAGCCAAGCAGGAGGTTTTGTCGGTTTATAAACACTTCGGAAAAACCGCCGACGTCCGACAAGCCTCGTCCCGTAGCTGGAATACCCAAGAGTCAGTGAATCGTGATCGTGTGGACTTTGTTTATCAGCATGCTTGCGCATCGGAACGTCGATGCTTATTCAATGCAAGCATTTTTGGGAGTAGCAAGCACGCATCCAAATCCGACAGATCACATCTGCACTGATTGCATTACCTATTCTTGCGTGAATTTGTCCGGCATCCTCGGTTGGCGGAATGACAGAAATTGGACCAAAGTCTGCCCCATCCATTCGTCACGTTTTTCTATCCATCGCTGCGAGGGGATCTGCTTAATTCCTTCAGCCTAGATGAATCGTGGGTGCTTCGTCCGCGCGGTGATGTCGCTTGGTTGGGAGGTGGGCAATGTCGGATGAAGCGTTCCGATGGTTCTGGTCGGGAACACATAGACGAAACTTCAACAACGTTCCCGACGCTGAGATTCAAGTCCATTACTTATGGATTACATCGTCGTCCCAATGTTGCATCCCGTGGATTCGAGCGAGGAGTATTCTAGGCGCATCAACAACGTGGGCCAGAAAGCGGGGCGGTCTACTCCCAATCGTGAAGAGATCGGCCTTCCAACCAAGCTATGACCGCATTAAGTGATTTCCAGGATCGAAACAATCTTGAACGCGCATGGAGGTGGATTAGGAGTAACCCTGATCCTACCTATAAGCGATATTGCTCCGAGTTCTATTCGCGCTTCGCGGTTGCCGATGATCTCATCATCGAAGATCTTCAGCAACGACTGCAACGTGGTTTTTACGAGCCGAGCCATTCGTGCAAATTCCTGATGCCCAAAAAGTCAGGAATACTTAGACCGTATTCGATACTGACAGTTGAAGATCAAATTGTTTACCAGGCGTTGGTGAACGTAATCGCAGAAAAACTAGCTCCGAAGATTCGCAATAGCTATCTAAGCGAGACCTTCGGTCATATTTATGCAGGGAAGACAAGCCAATGGTTCTATCGTCGATGGAACGATGGCTACAAGGCTTTCAATCAGGCAACACGAGCAGCATTCAAGCGAGGCTTGGTCTATACAGCGAGTTTTGATCTTACTGCTTGTTATGACAGCCTTGACCATGCCGTACTATCCCACTTCCTGACACAGCTCGGGGTCGAACGGGACTTTTGCGATTTTCTTCGCACTTGTCTCAGCAAGTGGACAGCAAATGATCGTCGCATTTATCAGAACCATGGTATCCCGCAAGGTCCACTCAGCTCCGGCCTGCTCTCTGAGGTGGTGTTGCAGCACTTCGATCAGCACTATGGGCCGAAAGCGAATCTGGTCTATTTAAGATATGTGGACGATATCCGTTTGTTCGCAACCAAAGAAATCGACTTGCGTCGAATGCTTGTTCGACTCGATCGACTCAGCAAGGACATAGGACTGTTCCCGCAGGCCGCCAAGATCGATATCCACCGAGTTACTGATATCGAGAAGGAACTGAAGTCTATAAGCAATCCAACCGTGGTCGCTGTGAGAGGCGCAATCGTTGACCAAGCCAAGCTCGCGAAGCGGATTGCTGCATTGAGCCCGAGATTGAGACCAGTTGTGAAAATCGAGGATGAGACCCGCTTCAAATTCCTTTTGGCCCACGCATTGCCTACCTCAAAACTGAACGACCGACTGCTGACCATTAGTGCGGCGCGACCAGATCTCGTGCCTTCAATCGCGCGATATCTTAAGCGATATCAGCGGCTACCAAAATCCGTCGCAAAGCAGCTAATAGCCCGAGTTCGCAACGAGCAACTCTATGAGTACGTCACGGCGGATTGGCTCGATGTACTTGCAGGAAGACTCAGTGATGCCGACTCATTGGCTCTCAATGTGATTCTGAAAGCTCAGTGGAAACCGCGCACACTCAGTCCGGAACTGAAGGCTGAAGCTGGAAAGCGTCTAATTCGCGCGGGATTGTTGAACGTCAATCAGACACGCCATGCCATTCTTTCGGTCCGGGAATCATGGGTGCGTGCTCAGTTGGTATCGGCACTCAACGACCAACACTATGGAAAAGCCGCTTTAGAGACTATCACGAATCAGGCCCTCAGAGACCATAATCCCGATGTAAGTCTAGCGGCTGCTCAACAGGCAGCTTTCTTGGGCATCACCGTCGTTCCGCCATTTCGCACGATTCAGCATTCAGGCGGCAAGGCGTTGCGCCAGTTCGGCATTTTGACCCGAGTAACTGGAAGATCCTGCGGTATTTCTTGGAGCATGGCTCGATTGACTGGAAGATCGTCTAGCATCAATTGGCGCTCAATATTCGGCTCAACCTATCGACACGCTGAGAGATTAGCCGTACAAATGAGAGCCCTGAGCGATACCAATGTGACTGCATTTGTGAACGCAGCCGATGTATTTAATGACCGATTGTTGAGTCGGCTATATCTTCATGATCCTTCCTTGGGTACTTATCTATTGGGAAGCATTGGGTCTATTCTCTCCAGTACGCGCTTGAAGACGAACTACCCATCCGTCCATACACTGTGTGACGCAATTCACACAGAACGCTTAAAAAGCAGCCTTTCGCACCCTATCGTGAAGAAGACTGGGAAGCCGACGTCACGAATACCGTACCGCTATTTGAGGAAAGCGAAGCAACTATATGTGCAGGCGCTAATCGAATTAGAGGCGAGTTGGTAGCGAACGAGTCGGCTGCCAGAACAATCGCAGTGTACCAAGCAGAGAGATTTCAACCCTGCGCCAATATGACTCCGCGCACCGTTCATCATTGTCTAGCAGCTAAGCCTGTCTGACACTAAACTGTCGTTTGCGCACAGGTCACAGTGGCAAAGACCCCGAAGGAGTGAGGCCTTTGGAGGAGTCGATGCGATTTCCGCCGTCGTTCTGATACAAGGCGCAGATGAGGCGCAGTGTATCAACAAAGCCTCGACAGCCGCCAATTCGAGATTCGGGAACAAATGGGACCATCCCATGCAGATTCTTGACGGCCTCTTTGATAATGAGATTCTGCGAAGTCGTTCAAGTTGAGGAGACCTCGGTTGCCATAGGCTGATAGAGGTATTTCTGGAAACCGGCAAATATCTGTCCGATCTCCTCCGCTTGTCCCAAGTCCGCAAGAGCATCGGAAATGGAATTGTGATATTTAAGCCGCAACAAAGGCGTGAGCTTTTCCTGATCCAACTCTTCGACGCCGACACTAACATAGTGTGCGAGCACGAAGTCCAGAAAGCCCTGCTGCTTGCTGTTGAAGTGGCTGCTTATCGAGATCTTCGCTCTTGCAGCCCTCTCTTCACGGTTGAGCGGGGGCAGCGCGTAGGCGACATAGGCGAGCACGTCGAAGATGTCGCTCTTTTCCGCATCAATGATCTTTTGCATCTCGTGAAGTTGGTCCGGACCGAAGCCCATCTCTGCGAGCCCAATCAAGAGCATCTTTCTGGTTAAGGGATTGCTCCATAAAGTCCGCAACTCCGCCTCATCTTTGAAGAACTCCGGCAGTTTGCCGAACAGCAACTCAAGGAATTGCTGAGCGGACATTGGCGTGCCGTCGGGATGCCAGAACGTCGTACAAATCATGTGCTGGATCGCCAACTCTTTTCCGTTGGCGAGCTTCACCTTGGTCTTTGGTTTCTTCTTACATTCACAAGGGTCTTGCCCGCAGACCGCACAATTTTCTTTAGGACACGCGCAAGTGATTTGCCCGCAAACAGGACACGGCTGCTTTGGCTCCTTTACGCACTGGCATGGGTAGTAACCGCACTTCGCGCATGGTTCTGGCTCCTGAGGCTCACCATCCCACTCCGGATCGGCGAAATGAAGGTAAGCCTTCACGAAGTCATAGATTGTGAAATAGTCCTTACCATCAAAGAGCCGTGTGCCGCGCCCGATTATCTGCTTGAACTCGATCATGCTATTGATGGGCCGCATGAGAACGATGTTCCTGATGTTTCGAGCGTCCACTCCGGTCGAAAGCTTTTGCGAAGTCGTCAGAATCGTTGGAGTGGTCTTGTCGTTGTCCTGGAAGTCTCGGAGATGCTGATTTCCAAGTTCGCCATCCTTGGCGGTGACCCTTTGGCAGTAGTTCGGGTCTGAACTTATCTTCATCTGGTTGATGAGGTCACGGACAACAAGAGCATGAATCTGCGTGGCACAGAAAACAAGCGTCTTCTCTTTCTGGTTGATCTGCTCCATGAACAGCTTGACCCGGTGGGCTTCGCGCTCTTTGATCTCAATGATCTTGTTGAAGTCCGCTTCTTCGAAGTGATCGCCGACTTCGATCTCGCCCTCAATCAACTTGTCATCGGATGTGTAGGTGTACTCGTCTAGTGATGTTGTGATCTGCTTCAATCGGAACGGAGTCAGGAAGCCGTCATTGATGCCATCCTTTAGCGAATAGATATATAGCGGGTCACCGAAGTAGGCATAGGTATCCGCATTCTCCTGGCGCTTTGGCGTTGCCGTAAGGCCGAGTTGAACCGCAGGAGTAAAGTATTCGAGGATGTCCCGCCAGGTGCTTTCGTCGTTCGCTCCGCCGCGATGGCACTCGTCGATGACGATGAAATCAAAGAAGTCTGGTGGGTACTCGCCGAAATATGGAGAGGGTTTGCCGTCTTTTGGCGGGCCGCTCATGAAGGTCTGAAAGATAGTGAAGAAAATGCTCCCATTCTTTGGGACTTTCCCCTTCTTGCGAATGTCTTCAGGCTTAATCCGGACCAGCGCGTCGTCGGGAAATGCTGTAAAGGATGTGAAATCGTTGAATGCTTGATCAGCGAGATTGTTGCGGTCGGCGAGGAACAGGATACGCGGGCGGCGCGTAGGCTGGGCTCCGCTCTTCCATTCCGCCACACTCCATCGGGCATTGAAGAGCTTCCAGGAAATCTGGAAGGCAATAGATGTCTTTCCGGTACCAGTTGCCAGCGTCAAGAGCGCGCGATCTTTGCCATTTTCAATTGCCTCCAGTACGCGCGTTACCGCGATCTCCTGGTAGAAGCGAATCGTCCACATGCCGCTCTTGTCTGGATAGGGTATGGCGGCGAAACGATCACGCCACGGGACTGGGGTTGGGAAGGTCATCTTCCAGAGTTCGTCTGGAGTTGGGTAGGTAAGCGTCTCGCCTTCCTTCCCCGTGTGCATATCTATGGCGTAGATGTCCTGGCCATTGGAAGAATACGTGTAGCGAATTGCCATCTTATCGGCGTAGTTCTTTGCCTGAGCGACACCCTCGGTCAATTGCTGGTCCCACGCCTTAGCTTCGATGACTCCCAACTTGGTGTTGCGATATTCCAACACATAATCGGCGGTGGGCGGTTTACCGCGCTTTCCTTGTCCTTCAATTCGGCCAAGCGTGATTGGATACTCACGGCGGACGCGGCTTCCCTCAACAACTTGCCACCCCGCCGCCTTCAGCGCGGGATCGATGTACTCGGCCCTGGTCTCGGCTTCGTTCATGACTATGGGATCGGCTCCCGGCTCCAGATCACTTCGCAAATGCTCTGTATAAGCTCTTGGCGCTCATCGATGTCAGACTTATTGAAAGATTTGTGTGGTCTGAACTCCAGTCCGAGTCTTTCATTCATTTTTAGAAAATTCGGATTGTTCTTATATGCCTTCGGATGGAGCGATTTTACTAAGAGATTTTCCTTCAAATAGTGTTCTACTTTGTCTGAATAGGGCATCGATCCGTAGGACTGATTTGTACCTTGTGGCAGCAAGACCAAGTCACCGATTCTGTCTCGATAACTTTCAAACTCGTGTCTTTGCTCGAATTCATCTCTATGCTCTGCAAACTTGTCAGCCCAAATGTGTTCAACCTCAAAGGGCTTTTTCCCATTATTTAGGAAGTAGGTGGAGAAATTCGTTGCTCCACCAGATTGTTGCTCAATGAACCCGGTAATACGAGAGAGTAGGAATTTCACAAAGGCGCGGTTCATTCCGTGCAGGTGAAATTCACCCATACCCTCCCATGTTTCCGGCATCTCGGCCAGCTTGGCCGTCAATATGGAGCGCAGAGAGTTAAGAGTCTTGCCACGTATTTCCTTCACCAAGGAATACATCGTGTAGCGGACTGAACTTGCCCCGAACTTCCGGAAGTTGATCGACCGGCGAACAGCGAATGTTTCAAGAAAGCTCGCGACCTCGTTGATTTTCTGGCGAGTAACGTCGGGATTATCTGTAGATTTAAGCGGGGCCATCATCAAAGGAAAGCTTAGCGAGTCAGCAATACCCCATTGTGAATGGTAAAACACATTCTCCCAGCCAGCTTTCTCCGTTCTCTGACCTTCGAGGATTTCGAGATAAGCTCGAAGATAGAACTTCAGCTCGGTATGCAAAAGTGTTCGGAAATCTTCCGGAGAATTTGCATCCACGCTGATCTTCGCGAGATTGTCACGGAACCAACTGTGAAATCGTGTGCCGATCTTTTCAAAATCCTCATTCGAAGAACCCGCTTTGCCTTGGCGAATCGTGTCAGCGTATTGGCTGCGCAGCCAGGCTTGGAAGAACCTCTGATCTTCGTCTTTGCTATGCAGATGGAGACTCTGAATCGAGTCTCTCCAGAATCGATTCGCCTTTTCTCGATCTTTGGCCTCGTCGAAGCGCGAGAGAATATACCCCTTTAACATTTCGGTGGATGTCAGATTTAGCCCACGATCATTCATCGACTCAAATATCGTATAGGCGTTGTCATCCGAATAAGCTGTGATCTCGACGAGAATGACGTTATATTTCAGCCAATCAAGAAAATAAGGGAAAGAATTGCCTTTGATATCTTCCGGGAAGGCCTCACCAATATCAGCATAGCGTCGAACCATATTGACCGTTGATTCGTCATCGCCGGGCTTTACTTCATAGCAACCATCTAGAAAAAGTTTCTCCAAACATTCTTTGCGCTCCTCAACTTGAATATTGAAAGATTTCTTGCCGTACTTCTCGGAGAATACAAGGGGTTCGATGGATTCATTTCCTCCGAGTTCCTTTTGCAGGTTGTTGAGGTAAATCAGAAATAGCGTCAACGAAGTCAGACGTTGTTGCCCGTCTATGATGCTCTTCATCCCGCCCTTACTGCTCACCACAAACGGTCCAAGGTAGTAATTGTTGTAGTGCTCTACGGACGGGCGTGAATCGCCGGGAGAATAAGCATCGAGAAAACTGGATGTCAGATCCGTCACCAATTGCTCTATGTGCTTCTGTTCCCAACTGTATTCGCGCTGGAAATAATCAACGGTGTACTTCCGTTCGTTCAGCACATCAAAGATCGTTCTATCGTCAGCATCAATCTTGTGATTGTCTTTGCTCATAACTCCCTAAAGTTCTCCCGTGAAGGCCCTACGCAAGATAGCCTTTTTCAATTCTCCCAGCGATACGAGTTTTTGCTGGTAAATAGATTCGAGATGCTGAATGTCAGCAGAGTTAGCGTTCAACTTAACGACAATTTGGTGCTGCTCAGCAATCGGAGGAAGGGGAATCGGGAACCTCCGTATATCACAAATATTTAGATGAGGCGAAGCCGCTCCATTTGTTAGGCGCCTGACCTCCGAGAGGATCAAGGTCGAATTCATCACAGCTGTGAAGTACTCTGGCAATGCGAGTTTGGTGTCCAGCCGGAATAGCATCATCCTTTGCCCTAAGCACATTTTCATATGTTCTGGAATCATGCATGCAATTCCCATAATCCCGCCCTCGCGACTATACAGAACATCACCACCTTTAGGCTCAAGACGAGTAATCCGTTCGTTGTACGTCTGCTCGGAAACAAATTGAACTGATTCGAGATCAAGAAATCCGGGCTTAAAGTTCGTGGTGCGGAGACATAGCACTCCAGATTTAGCCCATCTCGGTGTGCTGTGCGGACAGTCAACTATATGAATAGCGATTTGTTCGGGTGAGGCCAAAATCCAACTTTTTGGAAGATCAACGGACTTGACAGTAATAGGGGCGTCCGGACCTTTGTATTTTCCTTTTCCGCCAAACTGAGTGTGGCGCTCGGCAAGCCTCCGTGCTAAAACGGCGGAAGCATGTTCAACATTTTCGTGATCGCGTCGCCATTCCTTCGTGAGGCACCCTGCTGTTGCAAAATCAAGGTAGCTTCCAAAAAGTTCTCGGGCATTTTGGAGGTTTTTATCGCCATTGGCTTTCGCGGTAGCAATGCTGTCAAACGCGTCATCGAGGATACCGACTATCCTCTTTTGATCAACCAACGCAGGAAAACTTACGGGCATCTCCTTCAGCTTCGCCTTGTTAAGCGTCATCCCTTTGAGCTTCACATCGTTCTCGGCAGCCTTGCGCCAATCAAAGAAGTGAAGGAAGTAGAAAAGAAACTCCTTCGACAATTCACGCTCATTGAAAATCTTAAGCGCAGCAATAGCTTCGTTTGTGAATAGGTCACGCCCTGCAAATGCCAGGCGTCCCAGCGTAAGCTTGAAACTGACCAACAGCGTTCCTTCAGAGACTATCTTAGAAATCGCTGCGCCTTTATCCGAAAGGTATTCTTTACTGTCAACGACGACGTTATCTTCGGCGTTCAGAAGATCAGCAATTGAGAGCCACACATTGCCGGTCTTCCTCTTTTCATCCCAGAACGCCTTATTTGATCGTGCTGGAGTTTTTCCGAGTTCGATTTCGCAAAGTTCACCAAGCCGCTTTGTCTGCCAATTTCTCGTCATAGCAGCGCCTTTATGTTGTTCAATATTTCGGCGCTCTCGGCATCAAGCGCGGCAATCTCCTTCATGATCTCCTGCGGCGAGCGGTGCGCAATTTCATTACCGCCGTCTGGATTCTTCACTGAGAGATCAAAGGTAACTTTGTCGATGGTCTCGGCGTCCACACTCCAACTCTTGGGTGAGTCGGCATCGGCCCTCTGCAATTTCACGAATTCTGCTAAATCGCCATCGTTGAGCGGATTCGTTTTGCCCAAGTTGCGGCCAGGTTCAAGCTGGTAATACCAGATTTTGCGAGTTGGCGCTCCTTTCTCGAAGAAGAGCACGACGGTCTTTACGCCCGCCCCCTGAAAGGTGCCGCCTGGGCAGTCAAGAACGGTGTGGAGGTTGCAACTTTCCAGTAGCAGCTTGCGCAATTTGACACAGGCGTTGTCAGAATTGGAGAGGAAGGTGTTCTTGATCACGATGCCGCCGCGCCCACCCGCCTTGAGAATTTTGATGAAGTGCTGGAGGAAGAGAAAAGCCGTTTCGCCGGTACGGATGGGGAAGTTCTGCTGAACCTCCGGGCGCTCTTTACCTCCGAAAGGCGGATTTGCCATCACAATGTCATAGCGGTCTTTCTCTTGGATGTCGGCGAGATTTTCGGTCAGCGTGTTGGTGTGGATAATGTTGGGCGCTTCAATGCCGTGCAGGATCATGTTCATGATCGCGATCACGTAGGCAAGGGACTTCTTCTCCTTGCCATAGAATGTGCGTTCCTGGAGTGTCTTCGCGTCCTTCGTCGTCAGGCCTGTCTTTGAAGTGAGGTACACAAAGGACTCGCAAAGGAAACCCGCGGAGCCCACCGCACCGTCGTAGATGCGTTCGCCGATCCGTGGATTCACGACCTGGATGATCGCGCGAATGAGCGGACGCGGGGTGTAGTACTCGCCGCCATTGCGTCCGGCGTTGCCCATGTTCTTGATCTTGGCCTCGTAGAGATGCGAGAGTTCATGCTTCTCGACTTGGGAGCGGAACCGCAACTCGTCGATGTGATCGATGATTTCGCGAAGATTGTAGCCGCTCTGTATTTTGTTCTTGATCTCGCCGAAAATCTCACCGATCTTGTACTCGATGGTATTGGGGCCGGTCGCCTTCTGTTTGAATCCGTGTAAATAGGGAAAGAGCTTTGAGTTCACGAAGTCGCGTAGATCATCGCCGGTCGAGGCCTTGTTGTGGTCGAGTTTGCCGTCCTTGCCCTTAGGAGCAGCCCAAACTCCCCACCGATATTGTTTGTCGAGGATGTAAGAGTAAGTTTTGCCTTCCAGCGCGGCCTCGCTGCTCTTGTCTTGCTCAAGGTCGTCAAGATATTTCAGGAACAGCAGCCAGGAAGCCTGCTCGGTGTAATCGAGTTCAGTTGTGCAGCCAGCTTCTTTCCAAAGGACATCATCAATGTTTTTAAAGGCCTGTTCGAACATGGTCACCCTGAGCACTTCCCGGCATGAGTTGATTGAAAATGGGCTCGCTACAAAGATAACCCAGAGGGTCGGTTCAAACGTGGCAGACTCCTCGCAACAGTGGTTCAGCGGGACACTCCAGCTTAATGTTCGTCCAGGGCAATAAGACCGTCTCCCCGATCTCGACGTGCAAGCGCGCAAGCTCATGATTATTCACCCAGGGCAGAATTGAAGTCCAGATTCTGGACATCACCCTGCGTGATTGTTCCCAATCAGGTACCATTTCCCTGATTCGGCTAGGGTCGCTCCCGAATGGGCAGGCTCTCCCGGCCTGCCTCGCCGATCTTTTCGCTACCGGGATGCCACTCCGGGAGGTGACAAGTGCCCAACAATCGAGAAAGAGAACTAGAGGAATTTCTCGCCCCGCTGCCAGCTTGGTTGCAAGCCGCACTTGAGGAAAGGGATTATTCATTCCGCTCGGTTGAGGAAAACCTCGAATGGATAAACAATCAAAACAGAGTGACTGAGTTAAAGCCGAAATATGAGTCTATCCTCCGCCATCTCCCCGCTAAGTGGAACGAGTATTGCAAGAGATTTCGGGAGAGGTTGCGTAAGACGCGAGAGACCCAAGAGCATTTTGAGAAGTCCCCGAAGGGGAAACCCGGCAGGCCGCTAGACAGCAAAAGTGGAAGTTATTTTGAGCAACATTCCGTCGATTCATCCTATGCGGACATTGCGAAGCAAGAATTGCTTCAAGAGCAGCAATCTGTGCAAGACGACGAAGCGAAGCAGGTTCTCATTCGGAAAGAAACTGAACGCATCCGGGCGTCGGTGAGGCGGTCACGCCGTAGGCAAAGCGAATAGCGCCCCCGTACATAATCTCACTTCATATTTCGTCCATCTTCCCAAACTCCTCAGTTGTCCGCAAGGTGGAGTTAGCAGCGCTTTTACACAAAAAGAGCGCTCAATGAGGAGCAACATCCATGATGGAACTACCGCAAACACTAACACCCATTCAGGCGGCAAAATACCTGGGAATTTCCGAGGCTGTTCTCCGGCTTTGGCGCTCAGAGGGCGAAGGGCCGCGTTACTTCAAGGCCGGAGAAAAGCTCATTCGCTATCGTCGCTTCGATCTTGATTCGTGGGTCGAAGCCCGCTTGAGCGCTCCGGCGGCAGTGGAAGGGCGCTAGACATGGCGGCCAATCTAGGGGCCGCCGACGCCGGAATGCGAGAGATTGAGCGATTGGCTGACAGCGGGTGGAGACTGCTTCCATGCGCCCATCGTTCCAAGGCGGCATTGCTGAAGGGATGGCCCACCTTGGCGTCATCCGATCTCGCGACTATCCGCAAGTGGGCGGCCAAGTATACCGGTTGCAATTGGGCCGTTGCCACCGGGAAGGATTCCGGCGTTTTCGTCCTCGACATTGACGGGGAAAAGGGCAGAGCTTCCCTAATCACGCTTGAGGAGCGGCAAGGCCCACTCCCCGATACGCTCACGTCACGAACGGGACGTGTTGACGGCGGAGAACACCGATGGTTCAAGTATCCGGCTGGCCGAGAAATACGCGGTAATGCTGGCAGACTTGGCGTGGGCTTGGACGTGAAGGCTACTAAGGGATATGTGGTCGTTCCGCCATCGATCCACGAGACTGGGCAACCCTACCAGTGGGCAGAGCCCCAACGATCCGTGGCGGACGCCCCAGCCTCACTAGTTGAAATGCTGACAGACAAGACTGGGAACCCCCGCATCCCGCTGTCGGAATGCTTCGGCATTCTCACCGAGGGTAAGCGCAACGATGGACTAGCGAGTTACGGAGGCGCATTGCGGCGCAAGGGAGCGGAACTGGCTGAACTGGAGGAAAAACTGCTCATCTACAATTCTCGCCACTGCCAACCGCCGTTGGAAGAAGATGAGGTTTGCGAGATTGCAGAGAGCATGGTTCGTTATCCCATAGGCGGCCCGGACCCGTTAGAGCTTGCATGGCAGGCCGTGCAAAGCGAGGTCCCCCCGACGCGCACAGCGCAGTTCGTCGAGCTTTGCAGGCACCTCCAGAGCGCTCGCGCTGAGCAGTCCATCGCACTGCCAATTCAACGAATTGGCGAACTGATGGGCGTTCACTGGACAACGGTATCGAACTTCAGGAAAGACGCTGTGAAACGCGGTTGGCTAAAGCCGGTTGAGCAGTACATCGCACACAGGCGGGCCGGTCACTACCGCCTAATTGAAAGCCAGATTCCGACAGACACAAAGACTCTAACTAAACCCCTTACCCTAACTAATGGTTTAGTGAGAATTTCCAGCTTGGGCTTCCCTAGTGAGGATCAAGAGAAAGCCCCTAGTGAGAAATGCCCTCATGTGTCCTGTGCGGGGCTGGCTGGGTCAGCAGACGGGCCGCTACCTTCCATGCCTCGATGCCCGCACTGTGCGAGCTTTGCTCTTTACCGGCAGAACAACGTCGGCACCTATGAGTGTCTGACTTGTGAGCTGGTGGGCATCGAAGAGAGCATAGCTCGTGGAATAGCAGGAATTCCGGCACTGTGAATCGTGGCATTCAGTAGTGTCTTGCGTTAACCTATCGCGATAGGTATTATCCTTGAGCATGAAGTGTCCGATTCACCGTGTCGAGCTTATCTGCTACTGCCCGGCGTGCCGTGGCGAAGCCACAAGCAAGCGCAAGGCAGCGTCGTCCCGCGAGAATGGCAAACTGGGTGGACGGCCCAAAGGCAGCAAGAACAAACCGAAGTCCAAACCCCAAACCAGTGAGGTGAAACGATGATCTATAAGCGCGGCAAAGTCTACTGGTATAACTTTCGCTGGTCTCTCAAGAATGAAGACGGGACAGTTGAAAGTTTTCGCATCGTGAAATCTGCCAAGACGCACAAACGGAAACAGGCAGAGGATGCAGAAGACGAACATCGGCGAGCGCTGAGGCTCGGCGAGATTCACCCAAATGATCCGTGGCCCAAGCCTGCGGTTAGCGCTCCGCCAGTATTCCGAGTATTCTCCAAGGAATTCCTTCAATACGCCAAGACGCACACAAAGCCCGGGACGCACACGTTCTACAGTGTGTGCCTGGACAGGTTGCTGACATTCGCAGCCATCGCAGATGCCCCGCTAAACGCGATTACAGGCGAGACAGTGAGCCGCTACGCTCGGCATAGGCAGGAAGTTCCAGAGAATTCCGTTGTGACCGTAAACGGCGATCTACGCACCTTGCGGCGGGTTCTCCATATCGCGGTTGAATGGGGCAAACTGGACCGTGTGCCTTCGATTCACGAATTGCCCCAAGCCCAAGGCCGAGACTGTGTGTTGAGTTTCGCGGAAGAAGCGAAGTATCTGGCGAAGGCTTCTGAGAATCTCCGCGATGCGACCATTCTCGCAGTCGATACCGGCATGCGCCCCAATAGTGAATTGTTCCCGCTGAAATGGACCGATGTGGATTTGACGGTGCGGCCCGAATCCCCTCACGGAGTGCTCCACGTTCGCCAAGGCAAGACAGATAGTGCGCAGCGAAGCCTTCCCCTCACTCCGCGCGTTGCAGAGGTTCTACAGCGGCGCAAAAAGGCAGCAGAAGCCAAAGGGAAGCTATCGGCCTTTGTGTTTCCGGGCGCTGGCATCTCGGGACACATCACTTCTGTCCAGCACCCGCACAAGACAGCAATTGAAGATTCGAAACTGGCGAGCTTTGAGTTCTATTGCTGGCGTCATACGTTCGGCACCCGGGCCGCACAGTCTGGTATGGACCGCTTCACACTGGCCCGGCTGATGGGGCACAGCTCGCCAGCCGTGGCTGCACGGTATTACGTCCACGTTACAGAGACACACGTTGCCGCTGGCTTCGGCAAGTTTGTGGAGTACCACACGCGCAATGTGGCGGAGGGACTCGCAGAGGCATTCCCCCAAGCAAGTGAAGCGATTCAATAGGGTGGTAGTGTCTGAAATCTGCGTTACCGATCTGGACCGCTTTGGAGTGCCTCAGCGATAGCTTGCTGCGATTCAATGTGCTCCTGATCTGTTCGCCGATTCAAACAAAAATTTAACGCTGTACCGCTTTAGTTCGACCCGTGCAGCGTGCGCCGCCGATGTTGCGCGTGGGGAGAAGCTTGGGGCTACGAGAATGCCCCGCACTGATCTGCCGCCATCGCTCATAAGGTCTCCCATGTAGGCCAGCAGTTGGCCCACGGCGTCCCTGTCGGCTTCCACGGCCTTCAGTTCGATCACGACCGTTGCGCCGTTTTTGTCCTGGGCGGTTATGTCGATATAGCCTGAACGAACCCGTTTTTCCTTGTTGTCGTCGGCGATCTTCAACCCAGGCTCAAGTTGGTCGATGTTGTCTCGGAGTACTTTCTGGAGATCACGCTCAAGGCCGAAGGTGGTCGTAAGCGCCGTGAGTGCCTCTTCTACTACTTCTGCTTCCTCCGAACCTAGGGGAGTCTTACGCATCGTGTGGTGTGCCCTCAGAGCGGCGACGGTCCCTAACGACAGCCCGGTCTTTTCGGCTATTTCGTGCGAGTCGCGGCGCGCGTCAAACATATCATTGGCGGTTTTTCTCTGTTCGGGTGTTATTTCCGACATGGCTTTGCGCGGATCATACCAGATCGCGCGGTATGTCGCTGGTCAATGGGCTCTTGCACTCTTCGCGTTGCGACGCAGATTCAAACGGTAGTCGAGACGCATTCCTAGCCGTGGTACACACAGCGGTACACAGCGTGGTCACAATTGGCGGTAAGCGATTGAATCTATTTGCTAGGCTGCTAGATTCTCAATCTTAAAACACGGGTTCGATTCCCGTTAGCGCTACCAAAATCCTATTAATCTTTCTCGAGCCTTCCTAGCCTGTTTGTCCGGCGTATTGTGCGCATTGTCCGCTCGGGAACATGTTCGGTTTCTGCGCGCTTCTGCATGCGTAGAATGCGGGCATGAAATGTTGGAGTAATCTCGCCGCGGTGAGTGGACGACGCGTGCATTTAATGCGATCAAGAAGACGAATCAGTGTTGGGTACGGATTCTGGTTCCTGGCGCTTATCGTAGTTGCGCTTACTTCGGCGCCGATCGGGGCACGGCAGCAGCAACAGCCGAATCCTCCCAAGGACGACATGGCTGGGATGGACATGAGCGGCGACATGAAGGACATGGGGCCGAGCATGGCGGCGATGGCTGGACACATGTACGTCACGCGGTTGCGGCCGAAGCAGCCCGGCGATGAGGAGAAGGCGCGAGCCGTCGTGGCGCAGGTGAAAGCGGCCATCGAGCGCTATCGCGATTATCACAAGGCGCTCGAAGATGGGTACGTCATCGCGAATCCCAATGTGGATGAGCCCCAGTTTCATTTCAACAACAAGGTAAATTTGCTGGAGGCGGAGAAACATTTTGATCCGACCAGGCCATCGTCACTGCTCTATTTTCAAACGCCGACGCAGCGCTACAAACTGGAGGGCGTGATGTACACCGTGCCGCCGACGGCGAGCGAGGATGAATTGAACGCGCGCATTCCGTTGAGCGTGGTGCGGTGGCACAAGCATGTGAAGTTCTGCGCGGCGCCAGCGGACAAGGTGAAGGAGTACCTGGGCAAGCATCCGAAGTTCGGCATGTTCGGGTCGATCACTACTGCGGAGGCGTGCAAAGCGGAGGGAGGGACGTTTTATCCCGTGATGTTCACGTGGATGATTCACGTGTTTCCGTTCGAGAATGATTTGAAGGATGTGTTCTCGATGAACGACGATGTTCCGCACTTTGGGTCGGGGCAGTAGATTGCCGATGGCGGTGGAATAGCCTGCGGTTGTGTCCTTGAAGCGGAGACGGGTAATCTTGCTGGCATGAAGTGGCGGCGCGGACTTCTGCTGGCTGGAGTACATCTTCTTATTGCCACCGCGTCGTTTGTGCGAGACGAGGTTAGCTTTTGGCACTGGATAAGGGGCGCCGGCCTTCCACCCGAAATTCCGCATGTGCGACTTGCGGCCTTTCAGGAAGAACAATTCCCAGACAATGTATGCGACTCCGGTATTTACGATAGCGGCCCTTCGCCACTTGCTCAGGTCGCCGCCACCGCGAGCCTTCCGCTTGCAGTAGCATTTGGTTGGCATTCTCCCTGTATGCCGCAAATCCAGAGATCTTGGATCACAAATCGAATGGAGGGCATCTTCGGTGGAAATACGCGCCGCGCCGAAATCGCGATAGACGCTTTCCTCTGTAGTGGCGTCCTCGTCCAGTGGATGCTCGTCGGCGGCTTTCCCTTGATCCGTCCCCGTCGCTGGTGGCTGGAACCGTCAGTCCTGATCACGCTCTTCACAGTTCTGGGCACCGCATTAACGTTCCTTGCTCATCTGCACGAGTTGTTCCGGTTCGCGATGCTCATAGTTGCATTGCTTTGGCTCTGGTGGTTTAGCCTTCTGCTTTGGATACCCATTCACAAGGGCTGGCAGTCAACGGTTGGCGGGTTGCGGCGTCTAACTCACTGAAAGTGTGGTCTGAATCCCCCATGAAGCGAATCGTGATGCGAAATCAAATACTTCTGACGGCCAATGTTGCGGCGTTGGCGTTGGCGCTGGCTCTTGCTCCTTGCGCGGTGCGGGCGCAGCAGGCATCTACAGCGCAACCTGCGGCTCAGGCGGACGACAAGCCGGTTGCGACTTTAAAAGTGCAGGCGCGCGAAGTGCTGCTGCCGGTGACCGTCCGCGACAAGAAGGGCGGCTTTGTAACCTCCCTGGACAAGAGTGACTTCACGCTCACCGAGGATGGGCGGCCGCAGGTCATCAAGAGTTTTTCACATGAGACCAATCTGCCTTACAAGCTGGGGCTGCTGGTGGATACGAGCCGAAGCGTTTCTGGCGCTCTTGAGAATGAACGTAAGGCGGGAGGGCAGTTTTTTGACTCCATGCTGCCTGCCGACCCGCGCGCCAAAGATCCGGACGAGGCGTTTCTGCTGCATTTTGACCGGCAGGTGGAACTGCTGCAGGACTTCACCACATCGCGCGACAAGCTACATCACGAGCTGGATGACATGAGCGCATCGCATCAGACTCGTGACGATTCCCAGGGTCCTGAAACAACCGGGGATGATCGCGAGCGGCCAGCCCGAGGTGGTCGCGGGGGAACTCAGCTTTACGACGCTATCTTTCTGGCTTCGGACGAGCTGATGAAACACCAGGATGGGCGCAAGGCTCTGGTGGTGTTTTCAGACGGTGTGGACCGTGGCAGCAAGGACACGATGAACGATGCGGTGGACGCAGCGGACCGCGCCAACGTTGTGGTGTACACGATCTACTTCAAGGGCGAGCAGGAGCGGGACTCGAACTTCGGGTTTCCCGGTGGTAATCGCCGCAGCGGCGGGGGCTATCCCGGTGGCGGTGGCGGGTATCCCGGTGGTGGAGGTGGATATCCGGGTGGAGGCCAGCGGCGGGGAGGCGAGCCGAAACCTGTGATCGATGGAAAGAAGATCATGGCGCAGATTGCCGAGCGTACTGGTGGACATGCATACGAAGCCAAGAAGCGCGACGATCTCGACGCTATCTACAAGCTGATTGCTGAGGAGTTGCGTAGCCAGTACCTACTGACCTACACACCGGACAAGGTCGATAACGAGGGCGGGTTCCACAAGGTTGCGGTGAAGGCTACTAAGGGCGATCTGCAGGTGGTGACGCGCGAAGGGTATTATGCGCCGGGTGGGGACGACTCGAAGTAATTGGGTGCGTATCTCAACTTAGATCGTCGAAATAACGTTTCTCCAAAAGTTTTCGCCCTAGGCGGAGTCAAGAAAGCAGATTCTTCGCTCACCACCCCCGAACCTACCCCAAAGAGCTAGTCGCTCTTTGGGGCCCCTGAAACGTTCGGGGCCCCGTTCGCTCAGAATGACACGTCAGTTTTTATTTTGAAGTTCAGGACACACCACACTCGTTTGCGGTGGACTCCATAGCGGGCTCGGTGATCGCGGGTTCAGTTAGTACGGCGGCGTCGAGTGCGGCTTCAGTTACTTCGTCGGTGACTACGGTGAAGACGCGCAGGGCGGCGGTGCCGAAGGATGTGGTGATGGCCACGTCGGAGGCGTCGCGGCCCACAGCCATGAGTACGCGGCCGATACGCGGGGTGTTGTGGCGCGCGTCGAAGGTCCACCAACGGTTTTCGAGATACACCTCAAACCATGCGCTGAAATCCATGGGGCCGCCGTAGGGTACGCCGATGTCGCCGAGATATCCGGTGGCGTAGCGTGCGGGGATGTTCATGGCGCGGCAAAAGGTGATGGCGAGATGCTGGAAGTCGCGGCAGACACCGATGCGCTCTGTGTAGACGTCGAGTGCGGACTTAGTGGGGCGGGCGTGCGCATAGCTGAAGGTGACCTTGCCGTGCACCCAGTCGCAAATAGCCTGCACGCGTGGCCAGCCAGGCGTGACGTGGCCGAAGAGTTCATAGGCGATGTTAGTGAAGCGGTCCACTTCGCAGTAGCGGCTGTTGAGGAGATAGCCAAGAAAATCGGTGGGCACTTCGCCGACAGGGATTTCGCGGGCATCGATGTTCACTTCGTCGGGCAGGCCGGAGTCTTGAACGAGGGTGGAGTTATGAAGGCGGAGAGTGCCGGGTTGCGCGACGAAACGAGTGCAGCGGTTGCCGTAACAGTCAATGTATTCTGTCGCGTCGACTTGGGGTTCGATGCGGAAAGTGTCCGGTTCGATAAGGTCTTTATCGCGCGACGGATGAACATGAAGAAGCGCCACCATGGGAACGGGGGCAGGGATATCGAATTGAATGTCGTAGCCTATGCGAATGAGCATGAGGTTGAGCCTTTAATGTTCTGAGAATGCCTCACGGTGCGCTGTTCGAGGCTGGTTCGATCGAGGCCGAGCAGGGAATGAGGGACGGCACTTTTCCAGCCGTCATTTTCTTTGGATGCAGTTTTGAGGGGGATTTGGCCGGAATTTAGGGGAAAAGAGAGGGTCTAGCTTTGATGATTGAGGTAGCGAAAAGTAGATCCTTCGCTTACCACCCCCGAACTGAAAAACGTTCGGGGCCCCGTTCTCTCAGGATGACACCTCGTGGGTTTGAAGAGAATCAGGATGACACCTCCTGGGTTTTAAGAGATTCGGTTAGAGGCCAAAAGAAAAGGGCGCCCGCCGAAGCGGACGCCCTTCTTGTCACTGGCCGATTGTGGACTACTTGTTGGTGTGGGAGGTTCCGGTCGATTCCTCCACGGCTGCCTGGGCGGCTGCGAGGCGCGCTGTGAGCAGGCGGAAGGGTGAGCAGGAAACGTAGTTAAGGCCGATCTTGTGGCAGAACTTGACGGATTCTGGATCGCCGCCGTGTTCGCCGCAGATACCGACTTTGAGGTTGCCGCGCGTGTTGCGTCCCTTGGCGGTGGCCATCTTCACCAGCGAGCCCACGCCAGCCTGATCGAGGGTGGCGAATGGATCGTGCTTGAAGATGCCAGCCTTGAGATACGCAGGCAGGAAGTTGTTGATGTCGTCGCGCGAGATGCCGTAGGTCGTCTGGGTCAGATCGTTGGTGCCGAAGCTGAAGAACTCAGCCTCTTCGGCGATCTGATCGGCGGTCAAGGCAGCGCGTGGCAGCTCGATCATAGTTCCCACCATGTAGTCGACGCTCTCACCCTTTTCCTTGAAGACATCTGCGGCAATGCGGCGAATGATCGTCGCCTGATGACGCATCTCTTCAATGGAGCCAATGAGTGGGATCATGATTTCGACGTGCGGATCGCCACCCTTGAGCTTGACGGCAACCGCAGCTTCGAGAATGGCGCGAGCCTGCATCTCCGTGATCTCGGGGAACGTGATGCCCAGGCGGCAGCCACGCAGTCCGAGCATCGGATTCATCTCGTGCAACTCTTCGACGCGTGCCAACAGCGGACGGAGTTCCTTCAGCCTGGGCGAGCGGGGCTTGGTGTCTTCGAGGTGCTGAATTTCGACGAGCAGTTCTTCCCGTTTGGGCAGGAATTCGTGCAGCGGCGGATCGAGCAGGCGGATGGTGACGGGCAGCGATTCCATGGCCTTGAAGAGGCCAACGAAGTCGGCACGCTGCATCGGCAGAAGCTTCTTGAGCGCGTCGCGGCGGTCCTTCTCGTTGTTGGCCAGAATCATGGCACGCACGTGTCCGATGCGGTCTTCTGCAAAGAACATGTGCTCGGTGCGGCAGAGACCAATGCCTTCTGCGCCGAACAGACGAGCCTGCTTGGCATCACGAGGGATGTCAGCGTTGGCGCGGATGTTCAGTTTGCGTAGCGGATCGACCCAGCTCATAAACTTCACGAGGTCCTGGTCATCGGGCTGCGCGGGCAGGGTCTTGAGCTGTCCTGCGATGACGCGGCCGGTGGTGCCGTCCAGCGAAATCCAGTCGCCCTGCTTGTAGGTGTGGCCCTTGACGCGGAGTTCCTTGGCGTTTTCGTCGACGACGCAATCGCCGGCGCCGGCTACGCAACACTTGCCCATGCCGCGGGTGACCACAGCAGCGTGAGACGTCATGCCGCCGCGCGAGGTGAGAATGCCGGCTGCAACTTCCATGCCTGCGATGTCTTCAGGTGTGGTTTCGCCACGTACCAGGATGATGGTGCGATAGGCGCCGTTCTGGTGATACTTCACAGCATCTTCAGCGGTGAAGACGATCTGGCCTACGGCCGCGCCGGGTGATGCCGGGAGGCCGGTGGCGAGCACTTCAATCTTCTCGCCCTTTTCCACGAGGCGCGGAACCAGGAAGTCATACAGCTGGTTCGGCTCAACGCGGAAGATTGCCTCTTCCTGCGTGATGAGGCCTTCACGCACCATGTCGATGGCGACGCGAACAGCGGCGAGGCCGGTGCGCTTGCCATTGCGGGTCTGCAGCATATAGAGCTTGCCATCCTGGATGGTGAACTCGAAGTCCTGCATATCGCGATAATGCTTTTCCATCTTCCAGGTAATGGCCTTGAGATGGTCGTAGACCTTGGGCATGGCGCGTTCGAGCTCGCTGATCGAAAGCGGAGTGCGTACGCCGCTGACGACGTCTTCGCCTTGCGCGTTCATCAGGTACTCGCCGAAGAAGACGTGCTCGCCGGTGGCGGGATTGCGTGTGAAACCAACGCCGGTGCCGGAGTTTTCGCCGAGGTTGCCGAAGACCATGGCCTGCACGTTGACGGCTGTGCCCAGCCAGTCATCGATGTGATTGATGCGGCGATAGGTCTTGGCGCGGTCATTGTTCCAGCTCCGGAAAACGGCATCGCGCGCCTGCACGAGTTGATCAAGCGGGCCTTGCGGAAAATCCTTGCCGGTCTCTTTGCGAACGAGCTTTTTGTATTCCGCGATGATGTCCTGGAGCGCCTTGGGCTGAAGCTCGTAATCGAACTTGACCTTTTCGCGCAGCTTGATGGAGTCGAAGATGTGCTCAAACTTCTTCTTTGGAACATCGAGCACCACATCGCCGAACATCTGGATGAGGCGGCGATAGGAGTCATACGCGAAGCGCGGATTGTCGGTGCGCTTGGCCAGCGCTTCTACGGCCTTGTCATTCAGGCCGAGGTTCAGAATCGTGTCCATCATGCCGGGCATCGAGAACTTTGCGCCAGAGCGCACGGAGACGAGCAGAGGATTTTCGCCGGTGCCGAGCTTCTGTCCCTGCAATTTTTCAAGCCGCGCCAGTGCCGCGTGCGTCTCGACATCAATCTGTGGGCTGACCTTGCCGCGCATGTATTCGCGGCAGGCTTCGGTTTGAATTGTGAATCCTGGAGGGACGGGCAATCCGGCGTTGGTCATCTCCGCGAGGCCTGCGCCTTTGCCGCCGAGAACATCCTTCATGCGGCCGTTGCCGTCCGCTTTGCCGTCACCGAAGAAGTACACATACTGGGTTGTCGTTGAAGTCGTGCCTGCCGGTCCGGCAAGCTGCTGATCCACTACGCCCTGCGTCATGGAATAAAGCCTCCGATATAAGAATTTCGTGCGTGAATAGCGGAAAGAGACACCGATGCGGGAAGGCAGAACGCGGGCTTGGACTGAGTGCCTTTAAAAGCTTTTTGGACCAAGTGCGAGCGGTCATCCGGCACAGGGGTGTGCCATTACGGCTATTCCTAATTCGCAAGTACAAATAGCGCGGCAAGTATACACTTGCCTGTGCCAGTGATCACAGACCCTCAACATGCGCTTGGACTTACGCGGGTTTTTGACCCGGGTGAACGCGTTCAAGCGTGCAGGTACGCCTGGCAAATGGAGATGGGTGGCAGCGGTGCGTCCGACCGTCGATAGGCGCACGGCTGTGTGGGTTCGGATTGCGAAGAGGTACTTCGTATTGTGGGAATGAGAGCGCCCGAAATTAACGCACTTAGGCTCAAGATGAGGATTGCTGGCCGGAGGAAAGAATGAAGCGTGGCGGGAAGAGACTATTGGTTCTTACTGCGGCGGTTGTCTATTCGTATGCGATTGCGTTTGGCCAGTCAGTTCCTTCTGAATCTGCTAACTCATCCCAGTACCTTCAGCACGCGACCCGGGGAGTTGAGACGCTTCAAGGCTGGTACGAAAAAGGCACTGGTCTTTATAAGACGACAGGGTGGTGGAACAGCGCAAACGCCATCACAGTGCTCGCGGATTACTCCAAGGCAGCAAACACGCAGGAATATGTTTCCACGTTCGCCAACACGTTCACCGAAGCGCAAAAGACGAATGCAGGCTTCCTCAATCGCTACTACGACGATGAAGGATGGTGGGCGCTCGCGTGGATAGACGTCTACGATCTGACCGGCGATGCTCGTTATCTGCAAATGGCGCAATCGATCTTCGGCGATATGGCTGGAGGTTGGGACACGGCGACGTGTGGCGGCGGCATCTGGTGGAGCAAAGACAAAACCTACAAGAATGCCATCGCCAATGAACTCTTTCTCTCAGTCGCCGCGCATCTCGCGAATCGTGTAGCGAATCGGCAGGCCGCTCTGTATGGAGACTGGAGCAGGCGCGAGTGGGAATGGTTCTCTGCATCAGGAATGATCAATGCCCAACATCTGATCAACGACGGGCTGAATTCTTCAACTCCTACAGCCTGCAAGAACAATGACCAGACCACCTGGTCCTACAACCAAGGAGTTATTCTCGGGGCACTTGCGGAATTCAGCCGCTTCAGCGCTGACCGCACTTTGATATCCGGGGCACGTGCAATTGCCACGTCAGCAACGACCCATCTCGTCGATGCCAAAGGCATTCTGCATGATCCCTGCGAACCCAAGTGCGGGGCAGATGGGCCTCAGTTCAAAGGCATCTTTGTACGCAATCTGATGCAGCTTTATGAATTGAATCCAGATCCCGCCTACAGGTCATTTGTCGAGATCAACGCAGACAGTATCTGGAATGCGACGCGGGGCGCTGACTACAAATTCGGGTTGGTCTGGTCTGGTCCTTTCAATCAGGCAGATGCTGCTACCCACAGTTCTGCCCTTGAGGCAATCATTGCGGCGGCAGTTATGCGCCATGATCGGTGATTGGATTTTAGTCGCTAGCTTTACGTTCGAAACAGAGAAGTCGAGATGGGCCGCGCTGGTTTACGCGGCCGGCATCTCGTAGCAGGGTTGATCGGGGCAACGCGAGGGTTCGCCCGAGATGAGGATGCGGTCGAGGCCGACCAGTTCAAGAATTTCGGAAACACGGTGCGATGCATTGATGATCGCGAACTCGTGTCCGGCCATGCGCGCCTCTCCGTAGAGAGAGATGAGAACAGCGATACCAGCAGCGTCGATGCGTTCGATGTGGCGCATGTCGAGCGTGACGGAATGCTCGCGCACAATAGGCTTCAGCTCGTTCACAAGCCTTTGTTCTTCACCGCGAACCAGTTCGTGCAGATTGCCTTCGATGATGATCGTTCTTTCCATAACGTTTTGATAATTGCGTGTCATAAAAACCTCCCTTGAAACGCCCATCTGCGGCGCCCGCAGGAAAAGCCGAAGGAAACGGGGTGTCGGCTTCTCATCCTCTTACTCAGCACCTGAGCCGCCAAAGCAGCGTTCGAGCAAACCAATGAAACTAAAACACATACAGCTTTGGCCGTGGTCTACTCTAAAGCTCTAACTGTTCGAAACCTTTGTTGCTCGTTCACATTCGAACAGTCTGCTGATCAATACGAATCCTGGGTGAGAAGAAGTTCCATATATTTGATGAAGCGGGTGCAGGCTTGGATTCAGGCGGGACATATCTCGAAAAGGACGTTACTAGCGAGCTCGCTAAGGCTTGTGGCTTCAGTAATGCCGACGTGGTGGCCCTACCGCATGGTGAAGCGTCCCGCGATGCGAACCGTTTCACGCAATGGATTGCGGCTGGACATGCAGGCACGATGCAGTATCTCTCGCGCACAAACGAAAGCGGCGAGCTAGTGCGCGCGCGTGTTAACACGCCGTTCAAGTGGGCACGTTCTGCGCTTGTGTGTTTTGCGAATTATCATTCCGCTGCTCCGCTCTCAATCGAAGTACAAGACCCGCGGAGCGGGTGGATTTCGCGCTACGCATGGAGCAGCCGCGTGGATGCGGATGGAAGTCGCAGGCCGAGCGACTATCACAAGGTGCTGCTAAAGCGGCTGAAGTCTCTCGATGCAATGCTGCGCGAGCGGTACGGTGCATTTGAATCACGCGCGTATGTGGATACGGGGCCAGTGGTGGAGAGATCGCTGGCAATAGCAGCGGGGCTGGGATGGACGGGAAAAAACACTTGCCTCATTCATCCCAAGCTGGGGTCGTTTGGATTTTTGGCGGTGCTGCTGACGTCGCTCGATGTGAGTCGAGAAGAAAAAACAGCGGAGCTCATGCTGGATCGATGTGGGACGTGCACGCGGTGCCTTGATGCTTGTCCGACAGGAGCATTGATTGCGCCGTACAAGATGGATGCGACAAGGTGCATTTCATATCTGACGATCGAGCACAAAGGAGAGATCGCGTCGGAGTTGATGGAGGGGATGGGGCGGCAGGTGTTCGGCTGCGACATTTGCCAGGATGTGTGCCCGTGGAATCGCAAGGCGCCGATCGCGACAGATGCGGAACTAGAGCCGCGAGCGGAGCTGGTGAATCCCACGCTGGCGTGGCTGGCTTCCCTGGATGAGCAATCTTTCGAGCACGTCTTCAACGGCTCACCGGTGAGACGCGCCGGTTACATGGGTCTGCGCCGCAACATCGCCATCGCGATGGGCAACAGCGGGAGCAAAGGCTTCTTGCCGCGGCTCAGCGAGTGGTCCGAATCGGCAGACAAAACCTTAGGCGCCGCCGCACGATGGGCGCTGAGCAAGCTGAATTTTGAATTAACCCCGGGGACGAAGAACTACCACAGGCAATCAGTAATTCAAAGTGACCTCAAAGACGAGGCCGCAAAAAAACAGGTCTAACCGACTACGCGGCTGACGTTGGCGGCGCTCAGTCCTTTGGGTCCCTGCTGGCACTCAAATTCGACTGACTCGCCTTCGTTCAAGGTCTTGTAGCCGTTCTCCTGGATAGCGGAGAAGTGCACGAACACATCCTCACCGCTGGACCGTTGAATGAACCCGTAGCCTTTGGCACCGTTGAACCATTTCACTACACCCTGTTCCTTCATTTACCTTCTCCTTTTTTGTGGAGCACATTGGGGAAAACCTTCGCGTTCCATTCCTGTCTAAGCAGTGCGCAGGATATGGAGGCTTGGGTCTACTCCAACCCAGAAACGGCGCGAGCCGCCCACGCGTCCATACTTGGCGCGCTGAGGCAGCTCGAGGTTACTTCTGAATTGGGGTTGTGCTTCCCGAACACCAAAACTTCCAATGCTATGGCCTTCCTGAACTTGCAGACGGTGTGCCTCCCGGCGCGCCGTGCTCTTTTTATGGCAGGAAGTCTGTTCAAAAGCAAGGAGAAAATTTACTTCCGTACCGCAAGGTAACTTCTGCGGATTCTTCAATTGTGGAAAAATGAAATCAGCCTACTCGTCAGAATCGTCGGTCCCTGGTTCCGTGCGGAGGCGCACAGTCCAGGAGGGTTGTTGTTTTGTAGCCTGTCATCAGGGAGATCCCTTGGAAAGTCTTACAAGTACCGAGGTCAGAGGGGCTGAAGCCCTGCCCAAAGGGGGAGGGTTCGAAACTAAGCAGCCGGTGACTGTCTCGAAATGGTACCGATGGCGCAGGAGCGGTGTGGCGCTGGCGGACTATCTGCTGGACGCCGAGGTGCATACATATGCGTTCAGTGTCGCGGCGAACGCGATTATTTCTTTCATTCCATTGATTGTGCTGCTGTACACGATTGCACTGTCCGTCTTCCACTCGCAGGAGATGGTGAACGTGGTGAACAAGATCGTTGAACAGTTCCTCCCCTCGACCGCCATACAGGCAACGAGCAGAGGCAATGAGGATTTTCTGGCGTTCTGGCTCAGAACCGTGGCTGTCACGTCGTCGCGCCACAACCTGCAGGCCTTGTCTCTGCTGATGATCCTGGTTTCCTGTACCGGGATCTTTCTCCCTCTTGAGGTTGCATTGAACCAGGCCTGGGGTGTGGCCAAGAGCAGGAATTATCTGCTTAATCAAGTGGTGGCATTCGGGCTCGCCATCCTGATGTTGTTTCTGGCCGTGGGAAGCGTTTTTTTGAGCACGTGGCAGCGGCAGCTTTTAGGATTTGTGTTCTTCCATCACACAGATAATTTTGTTTTCGAAGGAATCAGTTATCTGTGGCTGAGCGCGACGACCGGGCTGGCTTCGATCCTGTTTTTTTTCTCTATTTACTGGCTGCTGCCTAACCGAAAAATTCGCGCAAGGCAGGTGGCACACACAGCGATCATTACGGGAATTGTGTGGTTGATCGCCAAGGAAGCATTCGCGGCGGTGCTTCCGCATCTGGATTTGAAGGCGCTGTACGGACCGTTCTATGTCTCTGTGGGTTTGCTATTCTGGGCGTACATCTCGGGGCTCATTCTTTTCGCAGGCGCTCAGTTCAGCGCGGTTCAGCCTCTGGAGAAGACGGCCGGAGAATAGCGGCGCGATGAGATAAGGTGCTTCGCAGCTACGAGGCCTTGAATGACTTCACGGCGATGGCGTTTGGCGCGCGTCCGGCGGGGAGCATCGTAAACATCTGGCAACCGGTGCGCAAAGGTGTGGACACGGCGCAATTGAGTGTGCGCACCACGGCCACGTCGCCGGAGCGTGCATCTACTACGAAGAGCAGATGGCCAGCAGTGGAAAACGCCAACGCCGAAGGGCCGTCACCCACGTGAATTGAGCCAACGCGTTTGCCGTCTTCGATGGAGTAAACCGTTACTTCCTGGGAACGCAAGTTGCCGATGTAGAGCAAGGTATTGTCAGCGGAGACAATGCCTCTGACGGGGTCGGCGCCCATCAGGTACGCGCCTCCGACATCATCGGTGCTGGTCACAATTTCAGAGATCGAATTCGACAGCGAGTTGGATACGAAGAGTTCGCCGCCATCAGGCTTCAGCGCAAGCTGCACCGGGGCGCGGCCAACGTCGAGGAGCGATTCCATGCGATCCGTTGCCGCGGGGAGGCCGTCGGGACGGGCTTCATGCGCGAGTTGAATGGCCATGACCTGATGGCCGCCGGAGCAGGCTGCGAAGCTCTTGGATGAGTCGGGCAGAATGACAACATCATTGGCCCCAGGGCAACCCACTATGACGGTGCGGACTTTGCCGGTGGCGGTGTCGATAATACTGATGGAGTTTCCGCCGCGATTCGCAACGACGAGAGTTTTGCCGTCAGGCGAAACTCGGGCCGCGGCTGGATCTTCTCCGACGCCAATCTGCGCGACTTCGCGATGCGTTTTCAGATCAAGCGCCGAGACACTGTTTGAACCCGAGTTGACTACGTATGCTAGATCTCCCCTGGGATCAAGTGCGATGGCGACCGGCTGCTTGTGAACGGGGACGGTGGCAGTGACGGAGTTGTTCTCCGCATTGATGACGGCAATGGAACCCTGGCCACCGAGAGTGCCGGAGTTGACTACGTATAGCTCGTTGCGCACGGGGTTCGCAGCCACGGCGGTCGGGTTTTGGCCGACGGGGATTTCGCGGTCTACGCGGACGTTGACGACGTCATATACGGAGACGGTGCCGCTGCCGCCATTGGTTACGTATGCATATTCGCGGTAGGCGGGGTCGTATTGGGGGAAGTCGTGAGGACGGCAGGCGGTTAGGGCGAATGTTGCCAGCAGGGATGCGGTTACGATCCCAGGTCTCAACCGCGAGACCTGGGGCACCCAGAATCGTGACGATTGGAGCATTGCGAAAAGCAGGCCCTTCGCGCAGCTTACCCCGCGAACAAGTTGTTCGCGGGGCCCCAAGCTTGCTGCGCTCAGGATGACAGGAGTCTGTTGTCGCTTACTTGGTTTTAGCGACATGGGATTGCGCTGCGACGGTTTCAACGCGGATGCCGCGGACTAGCTTGCGATCGACGATAGGAGCGATCTGTTCAATCTCGTCCATCATGCGCGCGAACTGGTCCGGATAGATGGATTGCGGCCCGTCTGAAAGCGCCTTTTCAGGCTGGTGGTGCACCTCGACCAGGATGCCGTCGGCGCCTACAGCAACAGCAGCACGCGCCATCGGCAGTACTTTGTCTCGCTTTCCGGTGCCATGGCTGGGGTCTACGAGGATGGGCAGATGGCTTAGCTTCTGGACAGCGGGAACAATGCTGAGATCGAGGGTGTTGCGGGTGTGATCGGCGAAGGTGCGCACACCGCGTTCACACAGGATTACTTCGTAGTTGCCCTCGCTCATGATGTATTCGGCGGCCATCAGGAACTCGTCGAGCGTGGCGCTCATCCCGCGCTTCAGCAGAACAGGCATGCGGAGACGGCCTGCGTGCTTGAGCAGCGAAAAGTTCTGCATGTTGCGTGCGCCGATCTGCACGACATCAGCCCAATGGGAAACGAGTTCGAGGGTTTCGTTGTCGATGGCTTCGGTGATGATGCGCAATCCGAAGCGATCGCGGATTTCGGCCATGATTTTGAGTGCTTCAACACCGAGGCCTTGAAACGCGTATGGAGATGTGCGCGGCTTGTAAGCGCCACCGCGGAAAAATTGTGCTCCGGTGGCTGCGACCTGCTCGGCGATGGCGAAGGCTTGTTCGCGACTTTCGATGGAACAGGGGCCGGCCACGATGGCAAGGTTGCGTCCGCCGATGGTGGCATCGGTGCCGGGGAAGCGGATGATTGTGTCTTCTTCTTTAACATCGCGGCTGGCAAGTTTGTAGGCCTTGGAGACGCGGATCACTTCGGCGACGCCGGAGAGCTCTTCAATGTTGCCGCGGTCGACTTCGCCCTGGTTGCCGGTGATGCCGATGGCGGTGCGCTGCGCACCGGGCATGGGGTGGGCGCGATAGCCCAAAGCTTCAATATGTTCGCAGACGGCCTGGATTTGTTCCGCAGTTGCCTGCGCCTTCATCACGACTAACATCACTGGAACCTCACAGTAAGTTTACGGCAAACGGCGGAATTCTGTGATTCCGGCCGGGTTGGGGTGCCGGGCTACATTTCGCAGACGGCACCGGATTCTTAGCGTGCCTGGCGTGATTTGCGCTCGGCACTACGTTTTTCACTGCGCCACTTGAGGCCGAGAAAGGCCAGGTAGCCGAGCTGAATGACCCAGGTGACGGTGTAGGCGGCGGCTACGAATTGATGATCGAGAATGTCGCGTTGATCCATTCATTCCTCTTTGAATATGTCCTCGTATCGGACTGAGTTGACGCGCTTTAAACGTTGGCTTCGAGGGCTTCCTGGGCCTCAAGTGCTGCATATTGCTGATGACGGCGTTCTACCTGATAGCGGATGAAGAGCACGAGCAATCCCCAACAAAACCATGCCAGCATGTTCCAAAGCAGGGCGTGAACCATGGTGGGATCTTTCATGCCGGAGTCCTGGTCGCCACCGAAAACTGGGGCTGGATGCTGCGTTCGCCACCAGCGATTCGACATATAGACGATGGGCACATCGAGCGCTCCAAAGATGCCGAGCACGGCGGCGAGTGTCTGCATCTGCGGACCGGCGGCAAAGCGACGCAGCAGCAGGTAGCTGACGTAGATGAGCCACAGAACGAGTGTTGTGGTGAGACGAGCGTCCCACGTCCACCAGATTCCCCAGGCGCGGCGGCCCCACAGCGGGCCAGTGGTCAGCACGACGGTGCAGAAGACCACTCCAACTTCAGCTCCGGCCAATGCCCAAGCATCGGCGATTTGCGCGCGATTAGGACTGCTGCGGCGGTAGGTGAGATAGCCGATTGAACCAATCAGACTGACGGCGAAGAACAGGAAAGCCACCGTGGCCGAGGGCACGTGGTAGTAGATGATGCGGAAAACATAACCCTGTAACGCGTCGTCGGGCGCGACGTAGATGGCCTGGTGGTATCCCCACACCATCAGCAAGATAGTGACGAGGGGAAAAAGAGTAAGCAAGACTTTTTTCATCGTGATGAACCCATCACCCAGCATTCCATTTCACGTTTCGACAGGGCTGGGACCTTTTTAGTGTACGACCTCACCGGAAAGCACCTGTCCTTCGAAAGGTGGATGTTCGGCATTGAGACCTTTCGCGCAAATCGTTAAAAACGTAACAGCAGTTAGCTCTTTGGTAATAGACAGGCCACTTGCGTGGAGGGCGTGGCATCCCCTCCTCGTATCCTGAAAGAATTGGGCCAGAATACCTATGATTTTCGTCACTTGTCTCTCTTCCGCCTGCCCTAATCGCCTTATCTCAAGTCAATCAGCATTTCCTGACGGCAAAGTTGTGCGGAGTCAGGAGCGTGCCAGCGGGCATCGACCGTCGATAGTCAGGGGATTAGCGGCCAAAATCAGGTTCTTTCTGGCTTTCTGTCTGATCGGAATCATCGGCCTGACTTGTACGGCACAGAAACCGGGCAGTATGAATATCGGTACGCTATCCCCCAGTCACTGGCCGACGCCTTCGCCGAGCTATCTACGAATCCGGGGGCTGGTGTGGTCGACGATTGAGAAGACTCGTGGGACCTATAGCTCGACGTTCGGTAGTCTTGATAGCTGGATCGCCGCCGCAAAAAACCACAATACACAGCTGATATTCACTTTCTACAGCGTGCCTTCCTGGGCATCGAGCAACAGCACTATGCCGCCTAAGGATTTGAATGCCGTGAATGAGACGTGCCAGGCACCCCTGGCTGGCGTTGTCCGGCCAACGGGGAACTGCATGTGGGCGGAGTTCATCACGAAATTCATGCAACACGTGTGTGGAGTGAGCACAGCGCCATCGACTCCTTCAAAAGGCACCTGCAAGATTCACTATTACGAAGCCTGGAATGAATTCAATGATGGCCAGTATTGGTCGTCGAACTACACCGATATGGCCAAAATGGCCAACGACGCCGCTACGATCGTGAAGAAGTATTGCGGGGATTGCGTGTTTTTTTCCGGCAATACATCTGCGGGCGGAGACGGATACAACGCGAATTACATTAAGGTCCCGGCGGTGTCGGGCCGCTTCGATCTTGCCATCGGCCAGTTGCTGGATGCGTGGCATGCGATTCCTAACGCGTCGCTGCCTGATGCGGTGAGCTACCATGCATACGGCGCGCGCCGTAATGTCATTCCTTATCCGTTTCCGGAGACGAATGTCTCGCACAGCAGTTCGCTTTGCACGCCTACCAATACGCCCAATCCGAATTGCCGCACTGCGGTTTTTGGGGAGACGGCGGCGATCCGGGCCGTGCTGAAGCAGCGGAGCTGGGCGGCGAATCTGGCTATCTGGAATACGGAGGGCGGATTCGGAAGAAACGACGATCTTGTGGATCCTGCAAGTCAGACAGGCGCGAACACCAACATGCTGAGAGAGGCCTATGTAGCTCGATGGATTCTGGCCATGGGAAGCACGGGCACCGTGACCAATCTCTGGTATGAGTTCGACGATTCGTGCTGGGGAACGATGATGGGCTACGGAACCAGTCCCGTAACGACGGGATGTCCAACAGATCCGGAGATTCAGCCGGGCTTTACACCGATCCATGCGACGTGGATGCAAATGACAAGCTGGCTTAACGGAGCGAGCTTCTCCGGGCCATGCACCAGCTCCGGAACGATCTGGCAGTGCACAATTACAAAAACTGGCTACAAGGGCACATTCATCTGGACAACTGCCTGGTTGGCCAGCCAGTCGGTATCCGTCGGAACAGATTACACACAGTATCGGGATTTGGATGGCAATCTCTACAAGATGAATGGCGCAACGAGTGTCACAGTAACCAATCGTCCTATCCTGTTAGAGGATGTAGAGCCGTAAGTCAGGACGGCTCGTATCTGCTATTCGGCGTGGAAGATGACGTCGAATAGCAGAAGGCTCACGGTTGTGAAGATGATGTCGTAGCCGATGAGCATCTTGATCCAGAGCCAGGGATCGCTTTCGCCGGTGAGGATGTTTCCGGTTCCCTGCACCATGCCTAATAGCGCCGGCAGAAAAATAGGAAACAGAATCAGCGGCAGCAAGAGTTCACGATTGCGGCTGCGAATGGCGAGAGCAGCGAAAAAGGTTCCGTTGGCAACCAGCGCCCATGTGCCTAGTGGCAGAACCAGCATCAGCAGCCATGCGTTGCCTTCGGCGTGGAGGTTGTACATCACGAGGAAGACTGGTGCGAGCGCGATCTGAACGATGCTGACGAAGATGAAATTGGCGAGGACCTTGGCGAGGAAAAGTTCTGCTCCCGAGCTCGGCGCCATACGCTGCGCGTCCATCACCTGGTGTCGAATTTCGCGTGCCCATGCCTGATTGAGTGCGCTTACTGACGCGAACATGGTGGCGACGCTGAGAACTCCGCCGGCGATCTGCTGCGCGAAGGTTCCGCGCGGATCGAACGACATCGAGAACAAGACCACCACGAGGAAAGCGAAAAAGAGCATTGAATTGATCGCATCTTTCGATCGCCATTCGATGCGCAGGTCCTTGGAGAGGTGTGTCCAGAGGGTCGAGGTCATGCCGAGTGTCCCTCTGCGGTTAGCCTCGGGCCGTCCTTGATGATGTCGGCGGTCTGCACTTCGACATCGAGGGCGTGGGCTGCCTTCAAATAGTCGTCGGGGCTGAGGATGAGTTGGGTGCCACGCGTGCCGGCGGAGACGCTGATCTTGTCGAAGAGAATGGCGGTTTCGTCGATGTAGACGGGGAAGACTTTTCTGGAGCCGAAGAGAGTGACGCCGCCGCGAATGTAACCGGTGAGCGGCTGCACGTCTTTGAGCGGGGCCATCTCAGCTTTACGCAATCCTGCGGCGCGAGCAAGTTTCTTGAAATCGAGTTCAGCATCACCCGGGACTACGGCGAATCGGTAGATGTTCGGGCCTCCGGTTACCAGCAGGGTTTTGAAAACCTGTTCGGGAGGCATGCCGATCTTTTTTGCTACGGTGATCGCGGATAGATCTTCAGGGTCAACTTCGTACTCGCGCAGTTCGAAGGGGATGCCGAGGGATTCGAGGAAGCGTGCGCCGTTGGTCTTCATAGGGTGGGGTTCCCCGGTGCAAAGTCTGCAACGCGGCCTGCCTTGAGGCGGAGAATCCAGTCGGCGATGGGCGCGGCCTGTTCGCGCTGGTGGGTGGTGATCACGATCGTCCGATTGCTCTGCCGAAAGCCTGCCAACAGTTCAACCATCTGGTGGGCTGACTCCACATCCATGTTGGAGAAGGGCTCGTCGAGAAGCAGCAATTCTGGAATGGGCATCAACACGCGGGCTAGCGAAGTGCGCTGGCGCATGCCCTGCGAATACTGGCCGAGCGGGCGTGAGAGGTCCGGATCGAGGCCGACCTGGCGGAGTGCTTCAGCGGGCTGAAGGCATTTGCGGCCGAGGTAAAGGCTGGCGAAGTAGGCAAGATTCTCTTTGCCGGTGAGCTCGTCGTAGAGCATGGGGGCATGGCTCATGTATCCGATGCGCTCGCGAGAGTCGTGGGGTTCGTTGTCGCCGAAAACCGTGACTTTGCCGCCGGTTGGACGCAGAAGCCCGGCAAGAATGCGAAGAAGCGTCGACTTCCCAGCGCCGTTTTCACCGATCAGAACATAGCATTTTCCGGGCTCGAGATCGACCGAGACCTGGCGCAGCGCGGCAAAAGAACCAAATAGCTTCGAAACGTTTTCGAGGTGAGCGCAAAGGGTAGAGCTGATGGCCTCCGGGGCTTGCGCTGTCATGGAATCAGTTCGTGGCAATTCCAGCTGGGGCGCTACCCGGTTGAGGAGCAGGGGCGGCATTGGCGCGGGGGTTGGTGCTCGCAGGAGCGGGCTGCGCAGGCATGGCGCCCGGTTGGCCGTTGGGCGTTGCCGGAGCGTATTTGCTGGCGCACTTGGCTTGCAAACCAGTGGCGTGGAAGACCCCGTCTGTGCCGATGGTGCCGATGGCCAACGCCTGTGAATCGTCCTTGAAGGTATCTGGCGGTGGCTCAGAGCCTTTGTAGATCACGGTGAGCTTGCGGCCGTTGGGAGCTTTGGGAGAGTGGCTTTCAAACTCGTTGAGAACGAAGGTGACGTGGGGTCCTTCCTGCTGGATCGAGCCGGGTTGAACGAAGCCTTCCACGCGCAGGTTGCTCTTATAAGCTTTGTCGCCCATTTTGCCGAGTTCAGCGACGGTGACGTAGTAGCTCTTATTGGAGCTGTATCCGGTAAACGACAGCCAGCCGATGGTGCCGAGGATGATGGCGACCGCAATACCGATCCTTACCGAATTGGAAGACGTCTTCATATCTTGAGTTTAACGATACGGGGGCCTGTGGAGCGGGTCAATGGGGCGAGCCAACATCCGTGATCTAGATCACAAATTGGCTCGCCATTTTCTGCTGCTTAGAAAGACGACTCTGCTCCCTGTTTAGTGAGCACTTTCAAGGGTTTGCGCAGCCTTGTCCAGCGATTGAGCCAAGACCGCAAGTTGCGCGGAGGCCCGCCCGGAATCCTTGGCTTCGATTGCCTCGTTTACACCTGGGATTACGACGGCGGCGTAGCCTGTGTATTCGCCGGGCGCGTAGATGGTGTGTTTGTACCAGGGTCGGTTAGGCAGGCCGGCGGGCGCAATCATAGCGGTTTCAGCGGCACGCAGGGTAGTGTTGAACTCGGCGAGATCGGCCGGGGGACTCATCTGCAGTTGATGAGCATGATCTGCAGCCTTGGCGAATTTTGTTGCTGCTTCCAAGGCGGGCGCGAAATCAAGGCCAGAGAGGCCAGTATCAGCTGCCTTGCGCTTGGCAGCCTCGATGTAGGCCTTCACTTCGCGAGCGTATGCCGCGTAGTCGTAAGGGAGCACATCGGTATCGGCCATTCGGATCGCCTCGAGCCCGAGAACGCGCGCCATCTGCTGCAGGTAGACGAAGTGCGGATCGGCGTTCATTACGAACCATGCGTAGTTATCGAAGACGGAGTGATACACGCCGTAGGGGCCGCCGGAGCCGATGTCGGTGGAAGGCACTCCGATGTGCTGCAGGAATGGCGTGAAGTCAGAGCCGGAACCGAGATCGCTGACGCGCACCTCTTCGCCGGGTTGTGGCGGGGCGTTGCTGGCGCGATGTTCGTTGGTGCCATGGCGATTGGCGCGCCATTCCTGGTAGACGGTGTCCCCCATGGGGCTGGGGACGGACTTGGAAATTTCGCGCATGAAGTTTTTGAGCGAGGGAACGGCGGAGGCTGAAAAGTCAGGACCGGCAACGGCCACGTCGACGTTGAGGTAGGCGACGGCGTTGGTGAGTTGCTGTGCGTGCTGCTCTACCCATTCAGTCGATCCAATCAGGCCTTCTTCTTCGGCATCCCAACTGCAGAAGATGATGGAGCGTTTCGGCTTCCATCCACCGTGGATAAGAGCTCCAACGCCGTGCACGGCTTCAAGCATGCTGGCGGTTCCGCTGTTCGGGTCGACGGCACCGTAGACCCAGGCGTCGCGATGATTGCCGACGACCACCCAGTTTTCCGGATCGTCAGTGCCCTTGATTTTGCCGATCACATCCCAGATGGTGCGCCGCTGGTAGTCCTGGTCGGAAACGAGATGAACGCGCACGCCGCCGGGACCGATGTGATAGCGGAAGGGGAGTGCTCCCTGCCAGCCCTGGGGGACGCCGGGACCTCTGAGGCTTTGCAAAATGGGCGCGACATCCTTGTAGCTGAGCGGGATGGAGATGATGTGGGGCTGGTTGCCTTCAGGGTTGATGCGCGCCGAATCGGGCAGGTCGGTTGTGGAGGCTACTCCGGGTGTCTCCGGGTCGCCGGGATATTTGAAGAGATACTGGACGGATCCGCGCTGGACCCCGTTGTCAGGCCGCCACGGACCGAGTGGATAGGGATCGCCTTTGTAGTAGCCGTCGTCTTGAGGATCGGAGTAGATGATGACGCCAGCGGCGCCGCGCTGCTCGGCGATGTAGACCTTGACGCCGCGAAAATTCGCGCCGTAGCGCACGACCACGATCTTGCCGTGCAGGTCGATCTTCTGTTTGGCGAGTTCGTCGAAGTCCTCGAGTCGGCCGTAGTTGGCGTAGACTGCTTCGCCGGTTACATCGCCAGAGCCCGAGGAGCCGTTAAAGGGCATCACTACGCGCGGGTCTTTATCGAAGGGGTCACCCTCGACGTGCTCGGGTGTCGGACCGGACATCAGTTGCTTGCCGGCTGCGTCGAAGGCTTCGACCTTGACGACCTTGGGCTGATTCATCAGCACGCGGTAGGGAACGATTTCGGTTTCGAGTCCGGCGGCGCGAAACTTCTCCGCGACATATTCGGCGGTCTTTCGGTCTTCAGGACTCGAGGCAATGTGCGGCTCGGCAGTCAGAGTCTTCAGGTGCTCGCCTGCCAGCTTCGCATTTGGGACGGCGAGGAATTTTTCTTCGATGCTGGCTTCTTTGCTGAAGTCTTTGTAGCCGAAGACTTGCGTGGGAGCGACGGGTGTTGTTGCGCTTTGCGCTGTACTGATTCGAGTTTGGGGGGTAAAAACTGCGGCCAACAAAACGGGAACAACCGAAAGCCTGCGAATCATCATCAAGCGAAACCTTTGAGGAGCAAAGTGGGGTGATGGAGCATAGACAAAGCACGGCAACATGCGGCTTCGGCACAGTTCCCACAGCTTACACTATGAATTGGAGTCCTCCCCCTCTGACAAACAGGCCCAAACTGAACGAAGAGAACCTGGCCGCTGCTTCCGACGAACCTGCAGCGATTGTGCAGGAGCTTCCGAAACTGGAGACAGCGGAACTCCCCCAGGCAATTCGCGCTTTGCGCAATGCAAATTTCCGGCTCTTCTGGGCGGGAAACTTCACCTCGAACATCGGCACGTGGATGCAGAACGTGGCACAGGGATGGCTGGTGCTCACGCTCACAAACTCGGCGTTTTGGCTGGGCGTAGTCGGCTTCGCGGGGTCAATTCCATTTTTGTTCGTCACGCTCTTTGGCGGGGTCATCGCGGACAGGGTGAACAAGCGCCGCCTGCTGCAGGTAACGCAGACGATCATGATGCTGCTGGCTTTTCTGCTTGCGGGGCTGACGTATTTTCACGCGATCAGCGTGTGGGGAGTGGCGGCAATTGCCTTTGGCAACGGCGTGGCGATGGCCATGAACGCGCCAAGCTACCAGGCGCTCGTCCCAAAACTGGTGAAGCGCGAAGATCTTACCAATGCGATTGCGCTGAACTCCGCGCAGTTCAATATGTCGCGCATTCTCGGTCCAACGCTGGGCGGCTATGCCATGGTGGTTTTCGGCATGGCTGGAAACTTTTTCTTGAATGGGCTCAGCTTTCTTGCGGTGCTGTGGGCGCTAGTTCGAATTGACTATCCCAAAGAAGACCTGAGTCGCCACCAGAGTATGTGGGACAGCCTCAAGGGCGGCTTTGCTTACCTACGCAGTAATCGTCAGATGTACGTGATGATCTGGATGACTGCCTTCGCGAGCTTTTTCGGATTTCCATTTATCACGTTTATTCCGTATTTCGCAAAGGTGCAGCTTCATGCCGGGGAGAGCGGGCTGGGATGGCTTCTGGCGTGCTCAGGAGTGGGTTCGGTTCTAGGAGCTATGACGATCGCTATCTCCGGCGTGATTCGTCATCGCGGCCGCGTGCTGACGGGCTGCGGCGTGGTGTTCTTTGCGGCAATTATCGGGTTCAGTTATTCCCACGTTTTCGCCCTTTCGCAGGGTCTGGCGTTCTTCGAGGGGTTCTGCGGGATCCTGATGATCTCCTGCTTCAATGTATCGATCCAGCATCTGTCGAGTGACGCGATGCGAGGCCGCATGATGAGCATCTACGCGACAAGCTTTCTAGGCTTGCCGCCGATCGGTGCGCTCGTTGCGGGTGAACTCTCGCGACACATGGACACCGGTCATGCGCTGGCGATGATGGCCGGTGTTTCGCTGCTGTCTTTCGTAGGGTTCTATGCGTCTTCGCCAGCGCTGCGCGAACTGGACTAGGCCAACGTTTGAGAGCGGATCAGGCGACCAACTGAGTGCAATGCGAGCACCGTTTCGCTGCGATCGGAATGTCGCTAAGGCATTCAGGGCACACCTTTGTCGCCGGCGGTGTATCGGGTACGGGCTTGTGAAACCTGGCCATCAGCGCGTTGGCGGGGACCACGATAAAGAAGTAGACGGCCGCTGCAACCATGAGGAATGCGATCAGGGCATTCAGGAAGTTGCCGATCATGATGTGGTTGTACTGGATCGCGCTGAAGTCCGGCTTGCCCACAAGATTGCCAATGAACGGGGTGAATATGTCCTTGACGAGAGAAGCTACGACCGTTCCGAATGCGCCTCCGATGATGACGCCAACTGCCAAATCGAGTACGTTACCACGAAGAACGAAATCACGAAATCCCTTCAGCATGTCAACCTCCTGGAAGTTAATTGCGCACATGTTACTCGACAGGCCCATCGATCTGAAAACAAAAACTTGACAATTCGCCAGACGCGTCGCCATGCGTCCGCATATCTTACACAACCAACGCAGAAAAGATATGTGATGTGACAGGACAAAAACTCAGACTGATTGAAATTCGGATCACAACGGATATGCGACCAGAAACACGATCAGCGTGAGGATCATCAGGTCGGAATAGAGCAAGAGAATGACACCTGCATGGTAGAGGCTCCACTTGCCGCGGAGGCATCGCGCGGTTTCAGCCATGCCCCAGGCGGCGATGAGCAGAGATGCGAGCTGCCATGGAGATCCGTGCAACTTCTCAATATGAGGAAAGCCTGCCAGCAGAAGGCTTGCGATGAACGATGCCAGCGACAGGATTATGCCGCGCACCAAAGATCTTTGACGGAGCCGGAAGATGGTGAGGCGGGGAGGCACGACTCTTACAACTTTAGACGTCGAAAGCGGACCTCATAAACTGTACTGTTGACAGCGCGCAAATGACAATCCACGACGCGGTGAGTCTGTGAGGAGCGGAAGCTGGAACTGGGACCGATTCAAGGTTCATCCGGCGACCAGTTCCATCTCCTTAAGTGACTCGGCATAGGGCGCGCGCAATACACCGCGCTCGGTAATGATGGCCGTTACGTATTTTGCCGGGGTCACGTCAAATGCGGGATTGCAGATGCCTACCCCGTGGGGCGTCAGTTGCTTGCCGCCATGATGCGTGACTTCCTTCGCAGAACGCTCTTCGATCGGGATGGCATCGCCGTTGGGTGTTGCCGTGTCGATGGTGGACCAAGGGGCGGCGCAGTAGAACGGAATGCCATGCTCCTTCGCAAGGATGGCTACGTTGTAGGTGCCAATTTTGTTGGCGAAGTCGCCGTTGGCGGCAATGCGATCGGCGCCGACGACCACGGCTTTGATCTTTCCGGCACGCATGAGGCTTGCGGCCATGTTGTCGCAGATGACGGTGGTGGGAATGCCGTCGGCCATCAACTCCCACGCGGTGAGCCGCGCACCCTGCAGGAATGGCCGGGTTTCGTCGGCGTAAACCTGGATGCGCTTGCCCTGCTCAACCGCAGAACGGATTACGCCGAGAGCCGTGCCGTAGCCGCAGGTGGCCAGCGCGCCCGCGTTGCAATGAGTGAGCACGCCACCTTCATCGGGCAGCAGCGCGCCGCCAAAGGCGCCCATGGTCTTGCATGCTGCGATGTCTTCTTCGTACATGGCGTGGGCTTCGGCGAGCAGTTTGTCCTGTACCTGCTTCATGGACGCTCCGGTGGAGAGCAAGGCCGCGAAGACACGCTTCATGCGGTCGATGGCCCAGAAGAGGTTCACTGCGGTGGGACGGGTACTGGCGAGGCGGGCGCAGACTTTCTCGAATTCAGGCGCAAACTCTAGTGCGGTTTTTGTGTTGCTTCGGAGTGCGCCGAGGGCTACGCCATAAGCGGCAGAGACTCCAATCGCCGGGGCGCCACGCACGACCATGGTGAAGATGACATCAGCCACCTGTTCGTAATCGGTGGCCAGCACATAGCTCTCCTCGAGAGGGAGCTTGGTTTGATCAATGAAACGGACGCCTTCCGGGGTCCAGGCAAGGGTAGGAATCATGCTTCTTTAGTTTACCTGTTCGCTCATCCGAAGCAGGGCTGCCGGCAGAGCTGAAAAGGTTTTCATTTTGTGCTGGACGAGGCGAACCTCTCGTCAGTAGATTGGTTTGCGTATCCTCGGCATCGCAACACGGCTAAACTGCTCAAAGAATGAGACTGCCGTTTAGATGGGTGTGCCGGGGGGACTTCGAGGAGCCGACTTGCAGCTTACTTTTGTTGATTGGCTGATCATGCTGCTGTATTTCGTGTTCGTGCTGGGCATTGGCTTTGCCCTCAAGCGCTACATGAAAACCAGCAAAGACTTCTTCCAGGCAGGGCGCGCGCTTCCGGCGTGGATCTGCGGTCTGGCGTTTATCAGCGCGAATCTCGGAGCGCAGGAAGTGATCGGCATGGGTGCTTCAGGCGCTAAGTACGGCCTGGAGACGGCGCACTTCTACGGCATCGGCGCGATTCCCGCCATGATTTTTGTGGGTATCTTCATGATGCCGTTTTATTACGGCTCGAAGGCGCGCTCGGTGCCGGAGTTTCTGCGGCTGAGGTTCGATGAAAAGACGCGCGCGCTGAATGCCTGTTCGTTTGCTGTAATGACGGTGTTCAGTTCGGGTATCTCGATGTATGCGATGGCACGGCTGATCCAGGCGCTGCACGTTTTCGACGGATTGTTTCGTGCGCTCGGCTGGGCGCCTGAAGGAATTTTTACTTTTTCCATCGTGATGTCGGCCGTGATTGTGCTGCTGTATATCTTCCTCGGGGGACTCACCAGCGCGATTTATAACGAGGTGCTGCAGTTCTTCCTGATCATCGCAGGGTTTCTGCCGCTGGTGCTGCTGGGGCTGAAGAATGTTGGCGGATGGAACGGACTAAAGACCGCGGTGTCGGCTGTCGATCCGCGCATGATGCATGAGTGGAAAGGCGTGATGCACGCAAGCACCAACCCGATGGGGATTGAGATTATCGGCATCGGGATGGGGCTTGGATTTGTGCTGGGGTCTGGATATTGGTGCACGGATTTCCTCGTAATTCAGACGGCGATGGCCTCGAAGAACATGGAGTCGGCGCGGCGCGTCCCGCTGATAGCTGCCGTGCCGAAGATGGTGTTTCCGTTCCTGGTGATTTTGCCAGGACTGCTGGCGATCTCGCTGCCTACTCCGAAGACGACGACCACGATTCACGAAAGCAATGGCGTCATTTACCACACGACTAACGTTGTTTCGAAACAGGTAGAAGAAGGCAGAGGGCTGGTTCCGGCGAAGATTAATCCGGTAACCGGCAAAGCAATGCTCGACGCCAGTGGCCATCCGCTGCTTGATTACGACATGGCCACGCCGAACATGTTGCTGCATTATTTCCCGACCGGCATTCTCGGACTGGGCTTGACGGCTCTCCTAGCAAGCTTCATGAGCGGCATGGCCGGTAACGTGACGGCGTTCAATACCGTGTTCACGTACGACCTTTACCAGTCCTACATTCACAAGGGCGGCAGCGACCGGCATTACATGGCGGTGGGTAGGTGGGCTACGGTGGGCGGAATTCTGCTGTCGATCGCCACAGCGTATGCAGCCATCAACTTCAACAACATCATGGATACGCTGCAACTGGTGTTCAGCTTTGTGAATGCGCCGCTGTTCGCGACGTTCCTGCTGGGCATGTTCTGGAAGCGCACCACCGGCCACGCCGCATTTAGCGGGCTGATCTCGGGCACAGTGGCTGCGATGTTGCACCACGGGCTGACATTGCCAATCGAGGCGCATACGGGCATCCATGGCGGTTGGATTACGGTAATTCATCACTACCCAAGCGACATGGCACAGAATTTCTGGGGTGCAATCTTCGCCTTCGGTACTAATTTCATCATCACGGTGATTGTGAGTTTGTTTACGAAACCGCGGCCGGAATCGGAACTGGTGGGGCTGGTGCACTCTCTGACACCGAAGCCGCCGGTTATGCATGATCGCTGGTGGAAGAGTCCCGAGGCTCTGGGAATCGCCGTGCTGCTGGGTTGCGTGGCACTTAATATTTTCTTTGCCTGAGTTGAAGGGAGAACTATGAATCTCGATCTGCGCGTTCCCATGGGACTAATGTTCACCTTCACCGGCGCGATCATGACGACATGGGGCATCAAGACGAACGGCAACGTGGATCTCTATGCACGTAGCCTCGGCATTAACGCGAATTTATGGTGGGGATTGGTGCTGCTTGTGTTCGGGTTAACGATGTTCCTTCTCGGCCAGCGCAGCCAACGCCGGCTTGCGAAAGAACCGCCTCCGCCGGTAGAAGAGGGCGAAGTGCGTCGGGGACATTAGAAGCGGGAATTAGGGAATCGGGATCAGCCTAGATCATGCCTTGCTCACTTGCGCTGGCCCACATCGGAAATTGATACGGTCCTCATCATGCTGCTACTACACTTAAAGCAGCGATGAAACGAAAGATCATTGAGCATTACGAAATTATTCGCCGCCTGGGGGCTGGCGGAAGCGGTGTGGTGTACCTGGCCAACGACACGCTGCTGCAACGGCCGGTAGTGCTCAAAATTCTGCGTACGGGCCTGCTCTCGGCACAGCAACTGCGAACAACGGTGTTGCGCGAAGCGAGGCTGGCATCTGCGATCGAGCACCCGAATGTCTGCGCCATTTACGAAGTGGGCGAGGCGGGCGATGAGGGCTACATCGTCATGCAGTATGTGCCCGGCCAGTCGCTCGATCAGCTGATTGTACGCGGCCCGGCGACTCCGCAGCTTGTTCTCTCTGTCGGTATCCAGATTGCAGACGGTCTGCAGGCGGCGCACTCGCTGGGTATTTTTCATCGCGACCTAAAACCGCAGAACGTGATGCTCACCGATGGCGGCCTGGTGAAGATTCTGGATTTCGGTCTGGCGCGGCGACTTCGTCCGGAAGATGCGAACTTTGATCCTTCAAAGCCAGCACTTGCCAAGAATGCTTCGGTCGCCGCTACTTACACCGCGCGTGGCGGCACTATTCGCTACATGGCGCCGGAGCAATTTGTTACCGGGCAATCGAGCGTGCAGTCGGACGTGTGGGCGCTGGGCGTGCTGCTCTACGAATTGGCCAGCGGACGCCATCCATTTTCGCGTCCCGATGCCGAAGATTTTCAGACGATTCGCGCGATTCAGTTTTCCGATCCGGTGGACCTGAGCGAGATTGTGCCCGACATTTCGACGGAATTGAAGAGCGTAATCGCAACGTGTCTCGAGAAGACTCCGTCTACGCGGTATGCCTCCGCCGCGGAAGTGCGTGAAGCCCTGAAGACCATTATGAAAGCGCTGCAGATTGAGACGGGCGCGATTCCCGGCGAGGCCGCGGCTAACTTACCCACTACTGAAGCTGAAGCGGAGAAGCGGGCGACTGGATTTCTCTCCATGCTGGCTGAGAGATTTCGCGAATCGGCAGGCGATCAAGCGCAACAGAATTCTCTCGTGGTGCTGCCATTCGCAAATCTTGGCGCGACAGAGGTGGCACCGCTGTATGGCTATGCGCTGGCCGATGCCATCGCCGCACGTCTTGCGCGTATTCAGGCACTGGTAGTGCGACCGTCGAGCACTCTAATGTCACTGCCGATTGCGCAGATGGATCCACTGTCCGTCGGACAGCGGCTTTTAGTTTCGTATGTGCTTGCGGGCAGCTTCTTCCGTTCCGAAAACGGGTTCGATCTGAACTGGCAATTGCTTGATGTTGCATCGCAGAGCGTTCGCTCCGGAGGAGCAATTCGAGTGGCCTCGCTCGATCTGATTGCGGTGCAGTCGGAGATTTCAAACGAGGTTTTTGCCGCGTTGCATGGCCTCGGCGCCGCAGACCAGATGGATGCGCCGCGTGGCGCGCTCCGCGATGGATCCCTGCCCGGACCTGTGAGCGAGGAGTATCTACAGGCTCGCGCGTTGCTTAGTTCCTTCATGGTGCGGACTGGGTCGAAGAACGATCTTGATAAAGCGCACACGCTGTTTACAAGCGTCACTACGAAGGATCCGGAGTTTGCTTCAGGGTGGAGCGGACTTGGCATCGCGGAATTGCAATATGTGCGGCATGGATTTGGCGGACAGATTCACGTGATGCATGCGCGACGCGCCTTTGACGAAGCGCTGCGTCTCGATCCGGCGGCAACGGAAGCGAATTTGTACCGCATCTACATGCTGCTCTCACGCGGGGAAAAGGAGTCGGCCCGCCATGGCATTGCTAACCTGCTGGCGGGCGCCGCTAACGACTGGAACGTCCACATGGTGGCCGGGATCGCGTTGCGCGGCGATGGCATGTACGATGAGGCGCTGCTGCAGTTCAATCGCGCCTTGAAGCTCAACCCAGCGAATGCCGCCATTCTTTATAACCACCGCGCACGTGTGTATCACTATCAAAATCAGATTGAGCTAGCGGGCGATGAACTGGAAAAAGGGCTTGCGCTTGAGCCGCGTCATCCTCTGCTGCGAACGTCCTCCGGCTATCAGCAAATGCGGATGGGAAATCTTGACGAGGCAATCAAGATTCTAGAGGGTGTGATTCGCGACGATGAATCATTGCGGATAGCAGTGCCCACGTTGGCGATGTGTTACGTGCAGGTGGGCGAGCGCGCTCACGCTGCGGCGCTGCTGAAGGATGAGACGCTCGCTGCGGCTGAGGCAGACAGCGAGATGGCGTATCGTCTGGCAACTTACTTTGCGGTTGAAGGCGATTCGAGCGAAGCGCTGCACTGGCTGCGGCGGGCGATTTATCTAGGCAACGAAAATTATCCGTGGTTCCAGAAAAATCCGACTTGGAACAACCTGCGCACCAATGCTGATTTCGAACGCATTCTCGAAGACCTGAAGAAGGGATTCCGACGCAATCAGAAGACATGGAAGCGACTGCTGGAACAAGTCCCGCCGGATGCGGAGTGACCGCGATGTTTCTCGAACATGCGAAGGAAGACGACTATCCCGCGATCATCGAGCTGGTGAATGCAGCCTATCGCGGCACCGGCGCCGTGGAGAGCTGGAACATCGAGACGGGCATCATCGAGGGAACGCGGCTAACGGATTCCCTGCTGCGGCAGGACCTCGCTACAAAGCCGGATGCTCACTTTCTCGTTCATCGCGATCTGGCAGGCGGCGCGATCGTGGGAACTGTATGGCTCGAACCGGTGAACAATCGCGCGTGGTACCTCGGGCTTTTCACGATCGATCCCGCGTTGCAGAAGCAGCACCTGGGCCGTAAATTGCTAAGTGCGGCGGAAGACTTCGCGCGGGCGCACAAAGCCAAATCAATTCGCATGGGAGTTCTCAGCGTTCGCAGCGCGCTGGTCGCATGGTACCAACGGCGCGGATATCAGCTCACTGGCGAAACTGAGCCGTATCCTTACGGGGACAACCGGTTCGGCACCCCGCTGCGCGATGATCTGGAATTCGTGATTCTGGGCAAACAGCTTTGATTGTCAGAAGATGATTGAGTTTTGGATTAGTACGTCCAGACCGATCTGCGCTTTATGATGGTTGTCGCATTTGAATCCTAGAGCTGCGGGTGATGAATGGACGTTTCGCGTCGGAGTTTTCTTGAGGGTGTGACGGGAGTGGTTGGAGCGGCTGCTATCTCTCCGAAGAGTATTTTTGCGCAAGAGAGCTTCACATCGAAGCGTCCTGCGCCGGGGGCGCGACGATTCCGCAGCAAGGCTGTGGATGCTGCCATCGCATCGACCGCGGCGAAGATCCGTGATCCAGAGTTGGCGTGGCTTTTCTCCAACTGCCTGCCGAACACTCTCGACACTACAGTTGAATTCACCAATGGGCCGTCGGGGCCGGACACGATTGTCGTGACTGGTGACATTCCTGCAATGTGGCTGCGGGATTCCTCCGCACAGGTGTGGCCCTATCTGCAGTTCCTTAACGCTGATGCAGAGTTGGCGCGACTCATCGAAGGAGTTATCCGGCGGCAGACGCGATGCATCCTTGCCGATCCGTACGCAAATGCGTTTATGCCTGACCTTGCCAGCCACGAGCCGCTCTCGTGGAGCAAGACCGACCATACCGAGATGAAGCCCGGCGTGGGCGAGCGGAAGTGGGAAGTCGACTCGCTCTGCTACCCGGTGCGACTGGCGCATGAGTACTGGCGCATCACGCATGACACGAAGCCGTTCAATGCAGAATGGGCACGTGCGATGCAAACCATTCTTGAAACCTTCTCGGCACAGCAGCGAAAGACGTCGCGTGGACCTTACTCGTTCCAGCGCCAGGCTTTCAATCCCACAGACACGCTGAGTGGCGATGGTTACGGTAGCCCGGCGCGGCCTGTTGGGCTCATTCATTCGGGCTTTCGTCCGTCGGACGATGCGTGCGTGTATCCGCTGAACATTCCGGGTAATTTCTTTGCCGTGCAGACGCTGCAACGGATTGAAGAGATGCTGACGGGGATTGCGCATGACAATGCCGGGGCAACGCAGGCCAGCCGGCTTCGGTCCGAAATCAAGGCTGCGCTTGATGCGCATGGACGGGTGCATCATCCCACCGCGGGCGAAATCTGGGCATACGAAATTGATGCCTTTGGGAATGCGATCTGCATGGATGACGCCAATGTTCCGAGCTTGCTGGCGTTGCCTTATCTCGGTTCGTGCAGTTCATCCGATTCGACGTATCTTGCGACTCGCAAGTTTGTGCTGAGCGAGGCGAATCCTTACTTCTTCCGTGGTTCAGCAGCCGAGGGAATCGGCGGACCGCACATCGGGCAGGACATGATCTGGCCTATGGCGATCACGATGCGCGCGCTGACTACTGACGACGAGAAGGAGCATCTACAGTGCCTGGCATGGCTGAAGTCGACGCACGCTGGGACTGGCTTCATGCACGAGAGCTTCAACAAAAACGATCCGGCGAAGTTCACGCGGGAGTGGTTTGCGTGGGCCAACACGTTGTTTGGCGAACTGATCCTCAAACTCGACAAGAATAATCCAAAACTGCTGCAGAAGGTCTGAGCCCAAAAAGAAAACCGGCGGATCTGCTGGTGGGCAAATCCGCCGGCGCGTGTTGCGTTGAATTCAATCTTACTTCAGATTGACGGTCGCTTTCAGTGGGAGATCGGCCGAGGATCCTCCCACCATGATGGTGTAGTCGCCAGGCAAGAGGGACCAGTCGTTCTTCTGCTCATCGAAGATCGACAGGTACTTGGGATCGACCTCCACTGTGACGCTCTGTTTTTCACCGGGTTTCAATTTCACCTTTGAGAAACCGATGAGGCGCTTTGGCGGTTCCTGTGCGGCTGCAGGCAGCGCTGCGTAGACTTCGGCGACCTCAGAGCCCTCACGCGCACCTGCATTGGTCAGCGTGAACGTCACTTTGACCTTATCTCCTGGAGTGACCTGAAGGCCGGAGTAGCGGTAGGTCGTGTAGGAGAGTCCATAGCCGAACGGGAACAAAGGCTTCTTGTTCTCGGCGTCGTACCACTTGTAGCCGACTTTTACGCCTTCGTCATAGGCCATCTGGAACGGCGGAAGTCCCATTGCCCATTTCTCAGGTGTAGCGGCGCCATCGAAATGCGAGGACTCAGGCGGCGGCATGGTGATGGTAGGATGCGGAAGATCGGCTTCGCTCTTCGGGAAGGTATTGGGAAGCTTGCCACTGGGATTGACGCTGCCGAAGAGAATATTGCCTACCGCGTTGGCGCCGTCGCTGCCGGCGAACCACGCTTCCATGATTGCGGCGGGTTTGTCGACCCACGGCATGGTTACGGGATTGCCGGTTTCAAGTACCACGATGGTATGCGGATTAGCGGCAGCCACGGCGGCGATGAGTGCGTCCTGATCATGCGGCAATGAGAGGCTCTTGAGGTCCATGCCTTCGCTCGCCCACATGTAGGCGAATACGATTGCCACGTCCGCGCCCTTGGCGGTCGAAGCAGCCGCGGCTGGGTCAGTGCCAGGATCGTACTTCACCGTTGCGTGCGGGGCGCGCGCCTGGATTGCTTTGAGCGGCGAGGTTGGAAACCAGATTTCTTCCATCCAATGGGTTGGGCCCTCGCCCGCGGGCTTGATTGCATTGCCACCGATCGGGTCGACCTGCGCCGATCCGCCGCCCGAGATCATGCCCACATCCGAGTGCGACCCGATGACGGCGATGGTGTGCAGCTTAGCGGCACTCAGCGGCAGGACCGCTTTTTCATTCCTGAGCAGAACGATGCCGCCCTCTTCGATCTTGCGAGCGGTTTCAAATCCAGCGAAGGGATCGATCACGCTGCGTTGGCGGGGATGATCGATCACGCCTGCGGCGAACATTGCGCGAAGAATGCGATGTACATGTTCGTCGAGTTCAGCTTGCGGAATCTTGCCTGCGTCGAGGGCGTCCTTGAAGCGCTTCTCGTAGAAGAAACGACCGGGCTGCTCGTTATCGAGGCCGGCGGCAGAGGCCTTCACATCGCTATGCGTTCCACCCCAATCAGACAAAACGAAGCCTGGAAACTTCCAATCCTTCTTTAGAACCTCATTAAGGAGCCATTCATTCTCGCAAGCGAAGTCGCCATTGACGCGGTTGTAGGAGCACATCACGGCGGCAGGCTTGCCTTGTTCTACGCCGATTTCAAACGCGAGCAGATCGCTTTCGCGTGCGGCACGCTTGCTGATGGTGATGTTGACAGAGTTGCGTCCGCTTTCTTGGTCGTTCAGAGCATAGTGTTTGATGTCGCCGATCACGTTGGCAGACTGAGTTCCTTGAATGAGCCGCGCTACCAGTGTGCCGGCGAGAACCGGGTCTTCGCCTAGATATTCAAATGTGCGGCCGTTGCGGGGTTCGCGGGTCAGATTGACGCCGCCGCCGAGGGACATATTGAAGCCCTGCGCACGCAGTTCATGTCCGATCAAGGCACCATATTGATAGGCTGCTTCGGTATCCCAGCTTGCAGCCGCGGCTACGTTCGCCGGGAGTGCCGTGGAGTAGCGGCCATTCACGCCGCTGGAGCGGACACCATAGGCCGCATCGCTCATATCGATGCCGGGAATGTGAAGGCGCGGCACACCGACTGTATAACCTACGCCACGATTGGAGGGGCCGTTCTCAGGCGTCACTGCGTCGTCGGTCGGCATGCCTACACCGTGGAGCAGCGCAATCTTTTCGTCGACGGACATCTCCTTCATCACCAGGTCGGCGCGCTCATCCGGCGAGAGGCTCGAATTCATCCAGGGGCCGCTGGGTGCGGATGGCCTCTGAGGCCGTTGCGCAAAACCTGAAAGCGCAATGCATGCAAAACACAAGAGCAACATTGCCGGAATTTTTATGCCGGTCGGCAGTGGTGTTGGTTTCATATTTCCCTCTTTGATAAAACGTTTATCTTGGCCGCACCCATACTATCAATAAAGGCCAGAGAAAGGCGTTTTAATCGCAAGGGCCTTAAGGTGCGTCAGTCGAACGCTGACCATGGTGAGTATGTTCGTAAGGTACGTAGACCGGGTTCCAGACATACGCGCGGATGCGTTCGGTAAGGGAAGCGGCATCCTCGATTGCCGCGACGCCTTCTGCGATCGCCTGTTGGGCGACTGCTTCGGATACAACCAGCGCCACGTTGCGCGATTCCCGAATCGGCGGCAGCAACGGCGCGTTCTTGTCTGTCCTTGATGGCGAGAGGCCGGCAAATGCCTTTGCCGCAGCCATGATCATTCCATCTGTAACGCGTGTAGCTTGAGATACAAGGATGCCGAGAGCCAATCCTGGAAAGATGAATGAGTTATTTACCTGAGAGATGCGCACCAATTTGCCATCAATTTCGACGGGAGCAAACGGACTCCCAGTTCCGACCAATGCGCGGCCTCCGGTCCAATTCATCAGATCGGCCGGTGTGGCTTCAGCCTGCGAGGTCGGATTGGATAGCGGAAAGATAATCGGTCGTTCGGTGTGACACGCCATCTCGCGGACAATCTCTTCGGTAAAGGCTCCGGCCTGCGCTGATACGCCGGCAAGTGCCGTCAGTTTTGCGTTCCGTACGACGTCGAGAAGCGAAATATCTTCTCCGCCCGAGAGCTTCCAGCCAGCGATGTCGGCGCGCTTCCTCACTAGCGGCGTCTGGCTGTCTTTGATGCCGCGTGCACCTTCCACCAGGAGGCCGTAGCGATTGAACGCGTAGATGCGGCTGCGCGCCTGTTCGTCGGTCAGGCCCTGTTCTTTCATGGCGGCGATCAGCAACTCGACGATGCCGATGCCTGCGGAACCGGCGCCAAACATCGCGATGGTCTGCTGCGATAAGGGAATTCCCGTCGCGTTCACCGCAGCAAGCAGCGTTGCGGTGGTCACGGCGGCGGTGCCCTGGATGTCGTCGTTGAAGGTGCACAGGCGATCGCGATAGCGTTCCAGTAATCGTGCCGCATTGGTTCCTGCAAAGTCTTCCCACTGCAGCAGGATGTGCGGCCAGCGTTTCTGGACGGCGGTCACGAAGGCTTCGACAAAGTCGTCGTATTCCTGACCTCGCACGCGATTGTGCTGCCAGCCGATGTAGATCGGATCGCGCAGGAGTTTTTCATTATCGGTTCCCGCATCGAGCAGAATTGGCAGGCAATGCTCCGGGGGGATGCCGCCGAGCGCAGTGTAGAGGGCCATTTTTCCGATAGGGATTCCCATACCACCCGCGCCCTGATCGCCAAGGCCGAGGATGCGTTCGCCATCGCTGACCACAATGCAGCGCACGTGGTCGTAACGCTTGTCCGCGAGAATATGGTCGATGCGATGCCGGTTGGTATAACTGATGAACAGTCCGCGTGGCCGCCTCCAGATTTCTGAGAAACGCTGGCAGCCTTCGCCCACTGCCGGTGTGTAGACGATCGGCAGCAGCTCATCGGTGTAGTGCTCGATCATCGAATAGAAAAGCGTCTCGTCGTTGTCCTGCAGATCGCGCATGTTGCTGTATTTGCCGAAAGCCGTCTCACGCGAATCGAGCACTCGCTTGCGTCGCGCGCGCTGATCTTCGAGTGTGCCGATGTGCGGCGGGAGCAATCCATGCAGGCCGAAGATATTGCGTTCGTGCTCTGTGAATGCAGTGCCTTTATTGAGCCTGGAGTTTGATAGCAGGTCTATGCCATGAAGACGGGTGTGAAAAACCGGGCTCTCTGCATCTGGCTGATTGGAATGGACTGGGGATGTTTCGTTCACTGGAAGCTCTCTTTCAATGCAATTCAGCATTCAAGAACTCGTCGATGATAGCTAATCGAAAGTCCCTCGCCTGTGACGTATGCAACTCGTCAGCAACGGCTCGTAAGCGGCTGAATCTGGGAGAGCTACAGGGAGTGCCAAGAGCAAAACACTTAGGCCCACGCCTCTTTCGGAGAGCGTGGGCCTTTTTCTGCTCGAATTGTCAGACGCTTACAGCGCTCAGCTGGGGCGTCTGTTTGTTACTCAGCGATTGTGGCTGCCTGATCCGCCGGAGCCGCTGCCGGAATGCTGTCCGCTCCCTGTGCCGGTGTTGCCAGATTGCTGCCCGGTTTGGCTGCCGCGATTACCCTGACGCTCCTCATTCATGTCCTTGCTGCCTTGGTTACCCTGCTGGTTATGCTGCCCGGTTCCGCTCTTCTGAGAGGGATCCTGATTGGTGCGGGTACCTGAACCTTGCTGTGAGCCTTGTGTGTTCGCCATTGAACTGCTCCTGTGTAAGCCGCGCTGCACCTCGTACGCGTACGTAACGCCGGCCTTCACTGGGATGCCATGCTTTCCTCAGGAGGTTGCACGTTTTCAGGAATCAAACTGGAGGAACGATCACCGTCTAAGTTACTGAAAATAGGCTATATATAATACGATCTGAAATCGCTTGCAATGCTGCCCAACGGTGCTAGAATGCCACGGTGCTTCTCGCAGCTCACGTGGCATTTGCGAAAAAACTTTGATCTTTTTGCGGTCTTGCCGGCTCTATTTCTCCTCCACAATTGCAAGGTCCCATGGTCCGAGCGTGAGCGAATCGCTCTTTGAAACTGCCTTCTCATCCAGCAGGCTCACTCCCGCCGCGAAGGTGTAGCTGGCCTTCACTTCGCTCCCCGAATAGTTGAAGTAGTAATGGACGCGTTTGCCCATGCGGTTCACACCGTGAGTCACGTGCACTGCCGCCGGCAATTGCTGATCCGCGCTTGTGAGACCGGCCTCATCCAGTGCGCGTTTCATCACCGCGGTCTGAAGTGTGTCCGATAGGTATGTGCCTTCGTACAGCAGTGTGCCTCTTCCAAACTGGTTCTCGGTGATCGCCGGCCATTTTCCGAAGAAAGGATGGTCATAGTAGGCCAGCGGCTTGGCGTGTTCCGGCATCAGGAATTCCGCCCAATCGCTGACCTGGTTGGCATCCTTCTCCGCGTTGCCGACGTGGAACGGATCGTCTTTGAGCATTAGAGGACGCTCGAGATTGGAAAACTCCTGGTAGCTGATGCCTGTGGCTTCGCGCAGGGGACCGGGCGCACGTACCCATCGGACGGCCGAGTTTTCGTTCGCGAATCCGCTCTTGAAGGTCATCACGACGTGGCCGCCGTTTTTCACATAGTCCGATATACGTTGGAGCAAGGCATCGTCGGAGATGTACAGCGCCGGTACTATCAGCATTTTGTATGCTGAGAAATCCTTTGTCTCCGGGAAGACAAAATCCGCGCCTACATTCATTTCATAGAGAGAGTGGTGCATCTGCTGCACGAGGGACACGTAGCCATCGCGCTCACCCGTCCAGCTTCTTGCTGGAACTCCGCCGCCGTATGGCATGAAGCTGATGGCGTTTGCGGAATCGCGGCTCCAGAGGATGGCCACATCGTTGTGAATCTTCAGACCAACCAGTCGCGGACCGACCTTCTCAAGCTCATGCGCCGTTCGGCTCATCTCTGCATAAGCGCGGTTCGGCTCCAGATCGTGCGAGAGAATGCCTTTCCAATAGGTCTCCTGGTTGGCCGCGATAGAGTGCCAATGCCAGTACTCCACCATGTTGGCGCCGTTCGATAGATAGGTGTAGACGTCTTCGCGCAGTTGCCCGTCGTAGGGTGGGAACTGGCTGCCCGAACTCCATCCGATGGTTTGCGCGTTGGTTTCGGTGACCAGGAAGTTGCCGTGCTTCAGGGAACGCGAGAAATCAGACTGCAGCGCCTGGAATGATCCGTCGTAGTGATCCTGCGTGCCGTGATAAATGTTGTCGGCCACGACGTCGAGCTTCTCGGCAACTGCTTCTTCGTTGACATCGCGCTTCATCATGCCACCGTAGTCCGTGGTGATGAACTGACGCGCTCCCGCGCATTCACGGACCAGGTCAGACTGCCAATGCAGAAAGTCCGTGACACGCATCTGGCTCCAGCGCGACCACTCCAATTTGTAGCCGGTGCTTTGGGCGCTGTTTCGCACGGGCAAATCTTCCCATGTGTGGAGGTTTTCGCCCCAGTAGTTCAGGAACCATGCCTTGCTCAGTGCTTCGGGAGTTACAAACTTTTTTTCGAGATAGTGCTGGAAGCCGATAAACACGTCGCGGTTCGCTGCTTCATAGCTGCCGGTCTCATTGTCGAGTTGCCATCCGATCACGGTTGGATTGTCTTTGTAGTGCGCCGCGATGTGGCGGATGAGACGTTCGGCATAAAAGCGGTACGCCGGCGAATCGGTATCCATGTTCTGTCGGGGGCCGTATTGGGCAGGCGCGGTAGAACCACCGAAGGGACCTGCCGCGATGCGGTCGGCAAGGATTTCAGGATGCTGGTGTGCCATCCATGCGGGAATGGAATAGGTGGGTGTACCAAGGATGACCTTGATTCCGGCTTTGCCCATCGCATCCACGATGTGATCCATCCATGCGTAGTCGAAACGGCCATCTTCTGGTTCCCACAGGCTCCACGTGGACTCGCCCATGCGCACGACGTTCAAACCAGCGGACTTCATCATGGCGATGTCTTTTGTCAGACGGGCGTCATGGTCGGCAGCATCTCCCGGCATGTACTCGTTGTAATAAGCCACACCGTACAGCACGGTCGGGAACTCCAGCGTTTGTTGTGCTGGCGTTGAAGTGTCGCTATGCGTCTGTTGTGCGCTGGCAACGAATGGCAGGAGCGAGGCTGAGACGAGCGTTGAAAGAAAGCGCTTTCTGAACGACACTATGGCAATCCTTTCGCAACAAAAAAACGAAATCTTGAAGCGGAAGGACTATGAGAACACTTCTAGGCGAAAGTGAGCAAGACGATCTCGGGAGTTGTGCCGACGCGCATCGGCGGCCCCCAGGTTCCGGCACCGCTGGAAGTGTATACCTGCATCTTGCCGAATCGCTGCAGCCCATAGGTGAACTTTCCGAATGCGCGACGGGTGATGAAATTGAACGGAAACATTTGACCGCCGCCATGCGTGTGTCCAGAAAGTTGCAGACTGATTCCTGCATGTTCGGCGAGCGGCAGCCGGTTGGGAACATGATTGAGCAGAATGCTCGCCTGTCCTTCCTGCAGTTTCAATCCCTCAAGGAATTTGTGCATCTGCGTTGGAACTGTATGTCCATATGGAATGCCAGCTACGCGCAATCCATCCACATCCGCGCACTCGTTGTGCAGCACGCGAATTCCGCCTGCCCGCAGCGCATCTTCGAAGTGGGCGGCTCCCCCGAACTCCTCATGATTGCCGCCGGCGAAGAAGACGCCCAACGCTGGTTTCAGCTCAAGCAAGGGTGCGACCCAACGATGCGCGTCGATCTTGCTGCCATCGAAGACATCTCCAGCCAGAAAAATGGTCGCAGGATTCAACTCCCGGGCCATTGCTGCAATCCGGCGCGCGAACCCGACCTGGTTTACATGACCGAGGTGTACGTCTGAAACAAGCAGAGCCTGACGTCCGCGCCAACTCTGGGGCAGGTTCGGCAACTCCACCGTGACGCGTCGAACCCGAATCGCTCGAGCATTCACGAGGCCGTAGATGGCTGTTGCGATTGCGAGGATGAGCAGAGATCCGGCGATATATGGGCGGTCTGAAATCCTGGTCGTCGTTGAGACTGTAAAGCGAAGAACCAGATCAGCCAGCCACGCGATCCACGCGCCAACGAATAGAAAATTGGCCACCCCGACCCAGAGCGCCGCTACGCGGTAGAACAACCGGACCGCCGGATTGAAAAAACGAAAGCTCAACAGGGACGCAGACACAAAGATGAAAGAGAGCACCCCAAAGGCAACCTGCAGAATGCGCGCGGCGGATGGGGTCATCGGCTGCCAGAAATCAACCCAGGTGCGGTACATGAACCAATGGGCAAGGCAAAGAAATGATTGAACAATCACGATAGCGATCAATGGCCTGGCCTTCAAAAAAACCTCTCATTCATATGCACAGTTACCGCCACCTCAGCCTGCCGATTTTCACAAACATGAAAGAATTAAAAGTATGGCAGCAACGGCTGGCGAACAACTCGGGCTCTATGTATCGATTCCGTTCTGCCGCTCGAAGTGCACCTACTGCAATTTTGCTTCAGGAGTCTATCCGGCGAGCGAACACGCACGTTACGTTGAGCGCCTGATCAATGAGATGCGTGGCGCGCGAAAATGGAGCGAAAACCTTCGCGCCGAGTTGCCTACCAGCGTGGACACGATCTATTTGGGTGGGGGAACACCCAGTTTGCTTGAGCCGAACCTGATCGCGCAGCTGTTTGGTGCCATTCGCGCGGAATTTCTGATCGATCCGGATGTAGAGATCACGGTGGAGTGTGCGCCGGGCCAGATTGCAGACACTACGCTTGCGGCACTTGTCCAGGTAGGAGTGAATCGCGTCAGTCTTGGTGTTCAGTCATTCATCGATCGCGAGGCGCAACAGAGCGGCCGACTTCATAGCCGGGCGATTGTGCTTGAGGATTTGAAGCGTCTGAGGGCCGCGGGAATCTCGAATCTGAATGTGGACCTGATTGCGGGACTTGCCGATCAGACCTTCGCCTCCTGGGAGAAATCTGTTTCGGTGCTGGTGGAGAGCGGGGCTTCGCACGCAAGCATCTACATGCTTGAGGTGGACGAAGATTCGAGGCTCGGCAGAGAACTGCTCTCGGGCGGCGCTCGCTATCACGCAGGGCTCGTTCCCGGCGACGACACGATCGCGCGGATGTACGAACATGTAATCGAGAGGCTTGTTGTTGCGGGTTTGCTTCAATACGAAATTTCAAACTTCGCGCGGCCGGGATTCGAGTCGCGACACAATCTGCGCTACTGGCAGCGTCGGCCCTATCTCGGCATTGGACTGGATGCATCTTCGATGCTCCGCGGATCGAGAGACGCCGGGGAGGATCCGCAACTGGGTTACGTTCTGCGCTTCACAACGACGGATGACCTTAAGGCTTATCTAGAAGGGCCGCAACGGCCGCAAACAGCGTGGCTGTCAGTGGACAGGCAGCATGAGGAAGCATGGTTTCTCGGGCTGCGTATGAATAGCGGCGTTTCTGTTTCTGCTCTCGGTCGCGAGTTTGGGAGCCAAATGGTTGCGCCTGCGGTGGAGGTCGTCAAACATCTCTCGGACCGCGGTTTGCTCACATTCGATGGCGAAACCGCGCGACTCACTGGCCAGGGCCGCATGCTTTCGAACGATGTCTTTCAGGAATTTCTTGAGATCGCACCGTTGCACCCGCGTCTGGCTACGCAGTCGTAAAGTGCGGTTTGAAATGGTTTGAGGCGTTACCAGTGGAGCGCTTCGTCTTGTAGTACAGGCAGGAAAAATGCGGCGGGGTCTGTGTCTTCTTCCATCGCAACGCATTGAATCGAATCTGCATTCTCGGCCCTCGCGCTTAGCAAGGCTTTATCCACTTCGCGCAGCACCACAAATGGAGTTCTTCCACCGCTGGACGCGATACCGAAGCAGGCTTGGAATTGCATCACGGCGGCGAAATCGGGCGCCAAGGCATCGAATATCTCATTTCGCAATCGCTCAGCCAGCGTCCTGGCATTTGAGAGGCTGCAACCGGGCAAGACGAAGAGGAACTCCCGGTCTGCCATCTGGCCCACAGCGTCGTAGCAGCGCAGGTGAGGCGTGATTCGCTCAACGATCTCTCGTAGCGCGGCGTCAAATGTCGTCGCTTCCGGCGCAGTTCTGCTCCGCCCAGAAGTAACGATCTTAACCTTGATCAGCGCAAGCGGCATTTTCATGCGTTGTGCGCGATCGGTCTCGCGAAAGAGCGCGGACACAATTTCTTCACGGTCGAGGATCAAGTCCACCCCCACACCCAATGCATCGGCTGGGATTAGTGATCCTTGAGAATCGCAAAAGGTTTATTTGCGGGAGTCAATGATTGAACGCCGCAAACAAGCTAGTCGATGAAGTCCACTTTGGGCGCGATTGGAATGATTCCGCGCTCATGGCCCATGTCCAGCAGTTTGCGAATAGCTTCACGACCGTCCGGGCCATAGTCGAGCGTGCGCTCGTTCACGTACATGCTGACAAAGCGGCTGGCGAGGCTGGTGTCGAGATCGCGCGCAAATTGCATGGCGTATTCAAGCGCCTGTTCGCGGTGGTCCAGGGCGTGCTGAATGCTGTCGCGCAGAGCCTTGGAGATGATGGCGTGGGCTTCAGGGCCCAGAGAGCGGCGAATCGCATTGCCGCCCAGGGGCAGCACGAGCTTGGTCTGGTCTCGCCACCAAACGCCGAGGTCGATGATTTTGTGCAAGCCGCTGCGGCCGTAGGTCAGTTGCCCTTCGTGAATGATCAGCCCCGCCTCGTATTTGCCGGCGAGTACTTCCGGGATGATCTGGTCGAACGGGACGACCTCGGTTTCGATTTCAGGATTGAAGATCTTCAAGGCCAGATAAGCAGTGGTCATGGTACCGGGAACAGCCACCCTCACTCGCTTTAGATGGTCCTGCGACATTGGCTTCAGCGAAATGACCATGGGGCCATAGCCCTCTCCGACGCTTCCACCGCAACCCATCAAAGTGTAATTTTCCTGAACGTAAGGATAGGCATGGAAGCTGATCGCCGAAACGTCGTAGAACGCCTCATTCTGGGCACGCTTATTCAGAGTTTCGATATCGCACAGAGTATGCGAGAACTTGTATCCGGGCACGCGAATCTTGTTGGTCGCGAGGCCGTAAAACATGAATGCATCATCCGAGTCGGGGCTATGCGCGATGGAGATTTCCCGGGTCGGATTCAAAACGGTTGATTCAGAGTGCCTGGTGCTCACGGGGACAAGATCCTTTCAATAAAACTGCGATGCGGGTTGGTGAACGAGTACCGGCTAGCTGTGGCGGCGAACCCGTTCGAATCCCTTAGCGACAGCCGCAGCGGCTACCACTTTAAGCGCGTCACCCGGCAGGAAGGGAAGCACAGTCATGACAAAAGCTGTCTTGACCGAAGTGAGTGATCCGGCTCCGTGGGTCCACACCATTAGCCATGCGAAGCCGGAGAGCAGAATCAACACGTTGCCCACCGCAGCGCTGGCGAGTGCGGCTGAAAACCCACGTCCACTACGTCGCCAAAGGGAGGCGATCAGGGTTGCGGCCGCCGGATACGCCATGAGGTAGCCGCCCGTCGGTCCCAGCAAATGCGCAATGCCCGCACCGAAGACTAACCCGGGGGCAAACACCGGCAGACCCAATGCGCCTTCGAAAAGGTAAGCGCCAAGAGTTGCGGCGGCCAATCGCGGCGTCAGCAGCAAACCCAGCAGCAGCACGGCAAATGGCTGCAGTGTAAGAGGAACGGGGGTAAATCCGAGCGGGAGGGCGATGTGCGAGGACACCGCTACAAGTGCGCTACCACCCAGAATGACCGCACCTGTGCGTAGACCTTGCGAGACAGCAGAATTCGCGATCTCTGAAGTGAGCGGATTCGAAAGTCTGTTTTCCACGTCTATTCCTTAATTTTCGGATTCCATGTCGGCATTTTCGGGCGCATCTACTACAGTTGCATCTCCTTTAGACGCGAGATGCTTGAGTTTTCTGCGTTGCCGGAGAATGTGACGCGCCACCCCTGCGGCCGCGAGCAGCAGCCCGACCATCGAAACCAACAGAGCGATGATTAACCAACGGATCACAGCCGAAGCTCAGGATAGCAGATGGACGAAAAACTCCGGGCCGCGCGGGTTCCCGACGCAGTGCGCGAAAAAACTCATCCGACTCTGCTATTTCGACGGAGCAAGTGAGGCAAACAACCATTCCAGGTAGGGTCCGCTGCCGTGTTCGACCGGAATAACCAGGAATTCCGGCAACCGGTAACTGTGCAACTCCCGCAGGCGCGCTTCCAGCGCTTCCAGTTTCTCCGAACTGGTTTTTAGCAGGATCATGGTTTCGGGTGCGGACTGGAGCTGATCTTTCCAGTGATAGATGGATTGCACCACCGGCAGCAGGGTGGCACATGCCACCAAGCGCTCCTCTACCAACGTGCGGCCAAGTTTGTTGGCTTCATCGAGGGTGCTTTCGGTGGTCAGGACGATGCGTGCCTGCGGATTCGATTCGGGCATTTCTTTCTCCACGCGTCCAGTGTACGAAGCGAACCCCGCAGTTCCGATCACAATTTTCATTTCCCGAATCCAAGTGACCCATTTGCTGAACCCTCATCCGGTATCCAGCGCGGCACTTTATTCTCCAACTTGCCGACTTGGCTCCGGTGTTGCAGTATGTTCCTTGCGGCTCGCGCATCCTAGTTCATACATTCTGCGGAGACCCTGCCGCACAGGAGATCGATCGATGAGTTCAGTCATCAAATTTGGAACCTCCGGCTGGAGGGCCATCGTTGCCGACGAATTTACGCTGGCCAACATTCGCCTCGCGATTGCAGGCATTGCCGCATACGTCAAAACGCAGCCTGAACCACACCGGGTGCTGGTCGGTCGCGATCCGCGCTTTCTCGGAGAAAGCTTTGTAGCCGAGGCCGCCAAGATCCTCGCCGGCGCGGGAATCACCCCCATCGTCATTCCGGATGCTGCGCCTACGCCCGCGATTGCCTATTCTGTGCGCGCACTGAAGACATCGGGCGCGATCAACTTCACCGCATCTCACAATCCGCCGGAGTACAACGGCATTAAGTTCTCGACTCATGACGGTGCGCCGGCGCTGCCCGAGGTGACCAAGCAGATCGAATCGGCGATCAACGCTAACACTGAGGGCAAGATCCCCCACGCTGATCCTCCGGAGGGAGGATTTGAAACGGCCGACGTCAAGCCCGGCTTCCTGCACCGCCTGGGAGAACTTGTCGATCTCAAGACCATCGCCAAGTCGCATATCAAGGTCGTTTTTGATCCGTTTTGGGGAGCGGGACGCGGCTATAGCTGCCATATTCTTCGCGAGGCTGGAGTCGAGGTCGCAACGGTACATGACTATCGCGATGTGCTCTTTGGCGGACATGCCCCAGAGCCCGACGATCACCTGCTGGGAGACGCCAAGAAGAAGATGAAGGAATTCGGCGCCAAGATCTGTATCGCGACGGATGGCGACGCGGACCGTTTCGGCATCGTCGACGAAGATGGCACGTTTATCCAGCCCAACTACATCATTGCGCTTCTCTTCGATTATCTCGTCGAAACGCGCGGTTGGAAGAATGGCGTAGCCAAGAGCGTCGCTACCACCAACCTGATCAATGCACTTGCGGACTACCACAAGGTGCCGCTTTTCGAGACGCCGGTCGGCTTCAAGTACATTGGCGAACTCATCATCGCCGACAAGATCGCCATCGGTGGCGAAGAGTCGGCAGGGCTCACGATTCGCGGTCACGTTCCGGAAAAGGATGGAATTATCGCAGGGCTGCTGGTCACGGAAATGGTTGCTGCCCGCGGCAAGAGCCTCGGCAAGCAACTCAAAGAACTGTTTGCCAAGGTTGGTTCCTTCTATCCCGTTCGCGAGAACTTCCACTTGACCCCGGAACGGAAAGCCGCGTTCACTGAAGAATTGAAGAAGGATCCCGCTGAGCTTGGCGGCCGCAAGGTTACCCAAGTTGTGCGCACCGACGGTCTCAAACTGGTCCTGGACGACGGATCGTGGGTTTGTTTCCGCTTGTCGGGAACCGAACCTGTGGTCAGGGCTTACACCGAGGCGCGGGACGAGAAGGATATGGTCGCGTTGCGCTCGGCGGCCGAAAAATTTGTGCAGGGTTAATCCGTAGAGGCCGAATGCAGCAGCCCAATCTGTTCAGTGAAAACAAGGAAGCGGCCAAAGAGCCGCTTCCGTTTCGTCAGCGCGTTCTTGAGTGGTTGCAGGAGGGTTGGCGGCCCGCAGGAACGGCACTGTCCGTCGTTCTCGCCCTGCTGTTTGCATGGAGCGTAATAAACGGTCGACACGGCTTGTCGACCTGGTATCAGCAGCGCAGTCAAGAAAAGCAGCTCAAGCAAGAAATCGACGATCTACAGCGTGAGAATGCGCACCTGCGCACGCACGTAGACCGACTCAAGAACAATCCCGAGGCAATCGAGCATGAAGCCCGCGAGAAACTTCACTACGCCAAGCCCGGCGAGGTAATCTACACGCTGCCCGCTGAGCCTCAAAGCCAGTCCGTGGTCCAACCCGGATCCACGAGCCGATAACAGGCAAACAACACCTTCGGCAATTTGTTGCACCAGAGGGTCGCTGAATGATAGCGATCCTCTGGTGCAATGCTTCGCCCGCCCTTCTGGATGGCTAGTCTGAAACGGACCGACGGCTCGCTTCAGACGGCATTCATCGAATTATCGATCATTCCTTATCGAATCCGTAGATGTTCCACGCACGACGCCGTGGATGGCCTGGGTCCCGAAATGTCCAGTTGCAGGCCCTGTGAACACCATCGTGATGTTCGAGTTCGTTACCGAGAAAGGAACATCGAGGCCGCCGGTGATGCAGACCTGCAGCGTCGAAGATGGCGGATTTGTCTCGAAGCCCCCATTGCTTCCGTTCCCCGTCAACAGGCTGACCGTTTTGCTGATTTGAAAGCCCATTTGAGTGGGCGTGGCGTATGCGGGACAGCCGTCCATGTTCCACGTGATCCTGGCATTCGTTACCTTAATGTGGTGCGTGTGAGGGCCCTGAAGAGGCTGTGTCGGATCGACTGCGCCGGTCGCAGTTTTCCCAAAACTGGACATGGTCATATCGGCTGAGAATTCCGCAGTGCCCATTTCCGGGTCGAGATCCATAGACCATTGACCATGCATTTCATATGGACTGCCTTTCACGGTAGTCAGCAAGGGAACATAGTCGTTGATCAGGCCCGTGAGGTGCACGGGTTTGTGCTCCTGCGCCAAAGCGCAGGTGGTTGCTGCCAAGAGAAGCAGGGATAGTGCGCGTATCACAGAAGCAGGGGATTTGCGTTCCATGGAGACCTCCAAGGCTGAAATTCATCTACGATGCCCGGTCACGATGAGACATTTCGACGGAGGTCTCAAGCAGCATAGTGAGGAATCCGCACCATTTCTTCTGTTTGCAGCTGAATGCAGTGCTTTGCTGTGTCCTTCACGCTACAATTTTGGTTCTCGAAGCTCGAAGCACGCGGAAACCTCTTACTCGATAGGAGCGCAAGATGGGTGAACCGTTCTCCGGCGCAATGCCATCGGCAAGCCCACCCGAGGACCGCCTGGATTCCTGGAAGGAGATAGCGGCCTACCTCAAGCGCGACGTGACGACCGTGCAGCGGTGGGAGAAGCGGGAGGGGATGCCCGTTCACCGGCACCTCCATGAGAAGACGGGATCCGTCTATGCCTATCGTGAGGAGTTGGCCGCATGGGCCAGCGGAAGAAATCTTCGAGTAGCGCAAGAGAACGAAAACAGTCTTTCATCATCGATCCCAGCCGAATCCGCGCCATCTTTGGAGAAACAAGTAACTGCCCTCCGATGGAAACTCATCCTGTCGATGGCGGCATTGGCAGCCGTCGCACTGGCCATTTGCGCACTCTGGTTTCAGAGGACGGAGCGCTTCTGGCGAAGCCCTCTCACTGACGCCCGGTATCAGGCGGTGACGGACTTCGATGGTTTGGAGCAGGCCGCGACCGTGTCACGCGACGGGCGCTTTGTGGCATTTCTCTCAAACCAGGACGGGCCGACCGACGTCTGGGTTACGCAAGTCGGCTCGGGTCAGTTTCACAACCTCACCCACGGCAGCGCCTCGCAAGTCGTCAATCCGTCGGTGCGCGATCTGGGGTTCTCACCTGACGGATCTCTGGTTACGTACTGGATGCGCAAGCGGGACGGTTCGGGAACAGAGGACATCGGCGTCTGGGCTGTGCCAATGCTGGGTGGGGAACCACGGCCCTACCTGGAAGGCGTCGCCGAATTTGATTGGTCACGCGATGGATCTCGACTCGCCTATCACACGCCCGGTCCAGGTGATCCGTTATTTGTATCGAACGGCAGTCGACTGCCGGCGGATCGGCCCATTTTTTCCGCGCCTGACGGGCTCCACAGCCATTTTCCGTTGTGGGACCCAGAAGGCAAGTTTATCTATTTCGTCCAAGGCACACTTCCAGACAAACTCGATATCTGGCGCATTCCGTCAGTTGGCGGTAATCCGGAACGAATCACATCGCAGAATACGCTCGTCAGTCATCCAGTCCTGCTGGATCATCGGACGCTCATGTACCTGGCATGCGATCCCGACGGTTCGGGGCCGTGGCCCTATAGCATTGACGTCGAGCGCCGCATTCCCCACCGGTTGGCCGCTGGCCCCGAACGCTTCACATCACTGGCAGTCAGCGCGGATGGTCGTCGTCTGGTCGCGACGGTTGCGAGCCCGAAAAGAACGCTCTGGCGTTTGCGGCTTTCAGGCTCTAACGCCGAGGTTTCAGCAGCAACTCCGATTTTGTTGACGACCGGCACTGGTTTCTATCCACGATTCGGTCTTGATTTCCTTCTATACGTTTCTGGGACGGGCACGAAAGAGAGCATCTGGAAACTGGCTGACGGAACGAGCACGGAGTTGTGGAGTGCTGAGGGGGCGAGAGTCCTTGGGGGCCCTGCGATTTCTGCTGATGGGCGATTCATCACGTTTTCCGTTCGACAGCACGGAAAGTCTCTCTTGTACTCGATGCAGGCCGATGGCACGAACGCACGGATTGTCGTCGACTCGCTCGACCTTCGAGGATCTCCAGCATGGTCGCCCGACGGCAAGTCGATTACTTCGGCGGCAATTGATCACGGAGTTCCGCATCTGTTTCGCATACCAGTCGATGGTCGTCCTCCCACTCTTATTGTCCGGGAGTATTCGGTCGATCCGACGTGGGCGCCAGACGGGTCTTTCGCGGTCTACTCAGGGCCCGACATCGGCACGACATTTCCGCTGCAGGCAGTCACGGCGGAGGGGGAATCTCGTCGCCTGCCATCGCTGACCCTGACGCGGGGGGCTCGGCGGCTCGCCTTCCTGCCGGGAGGACGAGAACTCGCGCTGTTAAGAGGCGATATTCAACACAAGAACTTGTGGGCCATCCATCTGGAAACTGGAACCGAGCGGCAATTGACCAACCTCCCCACTGATTTCAACATTCAAGACTTCGACGTGTCCCCCGACGGCCACGAGGTCGTTTTCGAACGAGTACAGGACTACTCGCATGTGGTGCTGATTGACCTTGCCGGAAAATGACCGTCTAGGTCAGCCGGAACGGCGGTCGGCAGAGGTGGATATCTTGCGAGTGGCTAGCGAGTTCGCTACTAAGCATCATTCCGAGCAAACCACGCCACGCCGGCACCGGCCAGGGGGGCATTGTCGCCGAGTTCGGCGATGCGGACTTCGAACTTGGCGCCCTCGAGTTCAGTCTTCATCGCCGGCAGGAATAAGTGCGCAGACCGCGATATACCGCCGCCCAGCACGACCACGTCCGGTGCAAAGTCGGATAGGAGCCGCTTCAGTGCGACGCCGAGATTCTTGCCGAAGTCTTCGAAGACCGCAATCGAAACTGGCTCACCGCCGGTTGCGTAGTGGGCGATGGACGCTACTTCGCGCTCCTGCCCCTTCCGCTCTTTATATGCGCTCTGCAGCGCTCGCGTCGAAATCTTGTCCTCAACGATGCCGCCTTCGTAGGGGACATTCCATATCTCCCCTCCCGGCGGAACACCTTTGCCTTCGGTGACTACCTTGCCATCTACGGCAAAGCCTGAACCGACTCCGGTTCCCAGCGTGAACACAACTACACGTTTCACACCCCGGGCCGCTCCCGCACCGACTTCGCCTAGCAGATAAGCTGCAGCATCATTCAGGAACCGCACCTGAGTTGTTTTCCATCCGAAACGAGTCGCCATTGCCTCACTCAGATTCACGCCATACAGGTAGGGCATTTTGTGCTTCATCCAACTGATGCCTTGCACGTAATCAAATGGGCCCGGCATCGCCAATTCTGCACCTTCGACTCCGTCAACGCCTTCGGAAGCCTGCTTCCCGAGTGAATAAAGCACCTCAACGAAAGCCGCGCTTGTCTGCTCTTCGGGCAGGTTTGCCCGCACTACGGTGCCAAGACGAAAACCCTGCTTGTAGCAGACGGCTGCGGAGATATGGCTGCCTCCAACGTCATAGACCAACACACACGGCTCTTCTACGGCGCTCACTGCCCACCTCGCTTCGGAATCTCCAATATTGTAAGCGGGAGAGGCGCCGGTCTGATTTGAACGAGCTGACGTCAGGTTTGCAGGGAAGTGCACGTCTATATGTTTTTACGGATCGTTGATGTTCGGCTCGAATTCCTCGACGGTATAGTGGAAGTTCATCGACATGCACCGACGCGCCCGGGTTCTGATCTGGATGATTTGTCTCTACTCGACTCAGCCGTTGCTGGGGCAGATGCCCTTTTACACCGACAATGCCGATGTCACTGATCAAGGCACCTTGCACTTCGAGTCCTTCAACGAATTCGACGGGCTTCAGTCTGCGCAGTTCCCCGATGTCCGCCAGAACACGGCCAATTTCAAATTCAACTACGGTCTGCCCCATGGTGTGGAACTCGATTTCGACGTTCCTTATCTCTCCATTTATCGCGCTCCTGGATCGCAGACCTCGGCGGGCTTAGGCGATGCCGATATGGGCGTGAAATGGAACTTTCTCAAGGCTCCCCGGCCACGCAGCCGTCCGGCCCTCTCCGCCAGTCTCTACATTGAATTCCCAACCGGCGATGCCGCACAGTCTCTCGGATCAGGATTGACTGACTACTGGCTCAACGTCATCGCCCAGGAACCTTTCTCCGACAAGACCAGGCTCAACGCCAACTTCGGGTATCTCTTCGCCGGAAACACCAGCACTGGAGTTCTTGGTATACAAACCACTCGCGGTCAGGTTGTCACCGGTGGGGTGTCGTTACTCCACGACTTTAACCCGCGCATTACGCTTGGCGCTGAACTCTACGGCGCCCTCGCTCTCGACAGCGGACTAGGAAAAGACCAGTTGCAGGCGCTCGCCGGCGGCCAGTACTCTCTCAACAATCGCGTCGCCGTTACTTTCGGCCTGCTCGGGGGCAGCCACATCGCCAGTCCCAGGATCGGCGGACAAGTTGGCTTCGAGGTCGACTTTCCCCGTCGCCATGCTCCCGCAGGCAAACAGACTGCTCTTGATTCGCTTTCATCTCTACCAACACAACGGAGATCACCATGTCCTGTAAGCCCGAACTATTAAAGAACGTTCCGCTGTTTTCACTTCTGGACGATGATGAAACCGCGGTCCTGGCCAGCCACGTCGAAGCCAAAGCGTTTGCGGCACGACAGCGAATCTACAAAGCAGGTGATCCCGGCATGGCCTACGTCATCGTTTCGGGTAGCGTGAGGGTCACGACCGTTGATGAGGATGCCCAAGAAGTTACCGTGGATGAACCGACCAAGGGCGATTTCTTTGGGTTTGCATCGATGCTGGAGCAGACGCCGCATCAGACAAACGCGATGGCGCTCGAAGATTCAGAGTGTCTCGAGGTCTCGCGCGACGACATCGAGGCACTTCTCCTGAAAAAGCCAATGGCGGGGATGGACCTGCTAACGACGCTGGGCCACCAGTTCCACGCCGCTCATCAACTCGTGAGGCTGCGGGCGACCCGCAATCCCAACGAGATTATCGAAAAAGAGATGACCACGGGAGAACGCATCGCTGATGCGGTTGCGAGCTTCGGTGGCTCTTGGACATTCATCATCACGTTCGCGGTTGTTTTGATCGTTTACACGCTGGCCAATGAGATCCTAGACAAAAAGGCGTGGGACCCTTACCCGTTCATCTTGCTGAACCTGTTCCTGTCGATGCTTGCTGCCATCCAGGCACCCGTGATCATGATGAGCCAAAATCGCCAAGACACCAAAGACAGATTGCGCGGCGAACTCGATTTTGATGTTAATCGCCGCGCGGAATCCGAAATACAGGGAATGGCGAGGAAGCTGAATCAGCTGGATGAGCGTATCGAGGATCTCTCCGATCTTCTGCGTGGAAAGGGCATTCCCGTTGCGGAGAAGGGGTAGCTCAAAAATCGACGTGCGTGCGAACCGAGCCAACCCAAGCTGGTCCGCGATCGCGGTTGTATCCCGGATTGTCGATGTGTTGCACGTCCGCGGAGTAGAACATCCCTTTCCAAGCGTGCCAAGAGTAGTAGCTTTCCACGATGTTCTCGCGGCCGTAGTTAAGGTTGCCATCCCCGAGTAGGAAGCCCAGGCCGCCCAAACGCAGATAGTTCTGGTGATCGCGCTTGATCGCATTCGAGACCAAGACAATTGCCAATTTGTCCTGCGAACGATGCCAGCGATTGCCGGTGTAGTCTGCTCCGATTTCAACCGTCTGATCAACCTCGGTGTATGCAAAGGATTCATGCTGGCCCTCGTTCCATCCGAAGCGGCCGAAGACACGTAGATTTGCAGTCAACTCCTGCTCCGTGTTGTAGCCGAAGCCGTACTTGAGTGCGCCAAGATGCTCGTGCGCGATGATGTTGGGAGTTTGATCAGTTCCGGCCAAAAAGGCATTGACCGCTTCCCTGTAGGAGCCCATATGCGCGCGGTTGGCGTAGAACAAGAGGCGGCTCATACCTTTACGTTGCAGCACCCAACTGTGGCGCAACTCGAATTCTCCATTGTGCCCGTGGGCGCGGCTGAACGCCCAGTCCATGTCGATGCCGTTGGCGACGACCGGCATGGCAAATAGACCGTAGCGAATGCTCCAGGATCGATCGTCGTACTCAGCCATGCCGCCCACGGTGTAGCCGCGTGTATCGGCCGCGTAATCCCACGCGCCGTTGTTGTCCGCGGTCCAGTTCATGAACTGCAAGTGGCTGTCTGAACCTACGGAGTTCACATCGAAGAAGTCCGGCAGCGTCATTTTTCCGACACGAAGTTCGACCCGTCTGGCGGGAACAGTTGAGGCAACCGCAAAGAAATTCGCTTCCTGTGCAATGGTTTTGTCCGTCAGCCCAATCACCTGGTGAATCTCATAACGCGCGATGTAAGGTGTAGACCCGAGGTTCGGATTTCGCACCACATCAAGGTTCGTGAATCCTGCCAGTCCCAGCGCTTCGCTCAGCCCGCGTCCAGCAGCTGACTCCACATCGAAGATGAAATCAGTGTTATAGCGGACTGACTGATTTCGCCGTAGTGCGGCGTATGCGGTGCCTACCATCGAGGTCTTGTACTCCGCTGAATTACGAAAGCTGTTCGTGCCCTGATAAAGCGAGTGAAAGGGAAGTCGTCCCTGAAAGATGATGTTCGCCTGACCCGAAAGCCAATACCTCGCGTCTTCTGGATGAGGAAACATGGTTAACGCAGGAGCTCCCGGCGGATCTGTTGGCGTGTTTTCATCGGCAGGTTTGTCCGCAGGCTTAGGAGCGTTTTGCGAGAACGCAGTGTTCGATGGCATAAACGACGACAGATTTTGGCTGATTGGTTCCGGCGCTGAGGGGAGATCAATGCGGGATTCGACGGACTGAGCAGGTGCAATTGCACCCGCAAACGTAAAAAAGAGAAGAGTCAAAAGGCCTTTATAAATTTGGCGACGATTAGAGGAAAACATTTCGAACCTTTCAAGGGGGTTCAGATAAGATAAATTAAGTGATGCATACCCCCATACGGTATATACTATACCGGGGGTGGGTATATGGCAAGAGGTGATATCTATGTCCCTGCATGAACGAGAAAAATTGAAGCTTCAACAGCGGGTGCGCCGATTGCGGGGCCAACTTGACGCGGTGGAACGACTGGTGACATCCGATGAAGACTGCGGCGGCCAACTGATGCTGCTTGCAGCGGTCCGCGGCGGCGTCAACGGCTTGATGGGCGAGATTATGGAGACGCATATTCGGTTCCACCTCGTCGATGGCGCCAAAGAGCAGATTGCTCCTGAACTTGCTGAGGATCTTATAGACCTGGTGCGCGCTTATTTGAAGTAGATGCATCGTCTCGCCAATATCCTAGAGGCCGCAGCTGGCGGAAGACGTTAACGCTCTGTTGATTTGTTTGGCAAGCCGAGAAATGGTCGGAGCCTCGCCGCGTACACCAACAACTCAAGGCGCAGGGCCGGGGTTCGGCATTCTCGCTCTCTCTCACTCTCTCGGGCGCCTGCACGACGGAGAAGAGAGAAGCGCCTCGCAGTTTGCTTCATCCTCTCAGGAACATCGCCCCTGCGATTAGCAGCGTCAAATCGATGGTGGCGATAAACACCCGCTCCGGTAAACGATCCACAATGCGCTTGCCTGCGAAAGATCCCGCCACCATGATCGGTCCCATGGCAACTCCTGTTTGGACTGCGTGGAGTGAGAGTATCGCCGATCCGCGATATGCGATGAGCTTGGCAACATGCATCACTACGGTCGAAAGAGCCTCGGTCCCGATGTATGCGCCCTTCACCAAGCCATAGGCCAGGAAGAACGGAGCCATCAGTGGGCCAACACTTCCCAATAAAGCTGACAGAAAGCTCGATGCGGCGCCGATCAATGCAAAGGACTTCAGCGATGGCTTAATTGCGGGCAGTTTGGGCAAGTGCCTGAGCACAACGATGAGGATGAGAAAAGCGCCCAACGCCCTCGTTAAAACAACCAAGGGTGCATGGGCAAATAGGTATCCACCGAGCAAGGCCATGGGAATGCCGCCAAGTGCGAACCACGCGACGACGCGGAGGTCGAGGCGGTGGCGGTTGAACCAAACCCGGCTCAGATTGCCAATGAGTTGCGCGACTGTGAGGATTGGCACGGCTTCGCGGACGCCAAAGACGAATACGAGCGCAGGCAGCAGGACAGCAGCTCCGCCGAATCCGGTGACGGCGGCCAGCAGTGACGCAACGAATGCGGCTAAGCCAAGAAGTGAGAGCCGAAGGAATTCATGCATGAGGCTCTACCAAGTAAGGCGAATGAATCCGCGGCCTGTCGAGTTTGCCGGTCGAAGACAAAACACGACCTGCCTATTCAAGCACTGAGTGCTAGGCCCGGCCGGCGAATTCGCGCGTTTCAGTGAAGACTTTCACCTTTTCACCCTCTTCAACGAAGAAGGGAACTCGTATTTCCAGACCGGTTTCAAGTCGCGCATGCTTGGTAACGGCTCCGCTGGCGGTATTGCCGCGTGCGCCTGGTTCTGTATAAGCGACTGCGAGCTCCACCTTTTCGGGTAACTGGAGTCCGATCGGGTTCCCATTGAATTTGTCGATCTTGATGATCAGGCCTTCGGTGAGGAACTGGAGGGCATCGCCAAGCTTTTCGGCCGTCAGCGGAATGGTGTCGAACGACTCCTGGTCAAGGAAATACGATGCATCGCTATCGGAATAGAGATAGGAGGCCTCAATGGTCTCGAGATCCGGCTCTTTGAACTTTTCTCCGGCCTTGAAGGTCTTGTCGAAGACGGCGCGTGTGAGCAGGTTGCGCATCTTGAATCGGACCAGGGTCTGGCCACCGCGAGCGGTGGGAGTGGAGACTTCCACGTCAAGGCAGTAGTAGGGAGCGTTTTCGAATTCAAAGTACATCTTGCGCTTAATGTCGATTGCATCGATGAGTGCGGCCATGCGGATTCCTTTTTAGAGCGTCGTTCTCAATCTTAATGGATCGGCGAGCGTGATTCTAAGACAAGGTAATGCGTAAGTTCCCCAAGGATGGTGCCGACTGAAGACCGATAGCTAATCGATGAGAACGTGCTTTACGCGCCTACAGGAGCGCGGAGCTGATTGATCGCGGCAGTCAGATCGCCGGCTAGGGCGTGCTGCGTTTCGTTACTGAGTTTGGCGCCGCCCTCGGTGAGATAAAAAACGTCGATGGCGGTTTCGCCTTCAGTGTCAATAAGCGCAACCTCGATGTTGCACTTGTGAATGCTGAGGGTGAGCGCGATCTGGCGCAACAGGCCGGGAACATCCTGCGCGACGACTTGCAACAGCGTGGAATGGGTAGAGGATTCCGAGTCAAATTGCAGGCGCGTCGCGACTTCAACTTTCACATTCGAGGTATTGCTTGCGTGGCGCCGCGCTTCCAGCATCTGCTCTACAGCGACTTTTTGCGCGACGACATCGTGGACGTAATCGAGGAAGCGATCTTTCTCGCTGGGATTCAACTCGATTGTGCGAAATACGTCGGTGAACTGAAAGCTGTCGACCACCACGCCGGCATCGTTGGAGAAGGCGCCGGCTTTCACGATGTTCATGCCCCAAGCAGCGAGAGCACCGGCCACGTCGGCAAACAGGCGGCTGCGGTCGCGAGCGATCACCGTGAGGTCAAAGAGCTGGCGGTGCGGTCGAAGGTCGAGTTGAACGGGATTTTTATCGAGATTGGCGGCGAGCTGAAAGTGGTTGCGAATGTGCTCGGGGAGGCGGGTCTGAAGGTAGCGCTGCGGAAGGCCTTCGAGAAACTGTTTGAGGTCGTCGTACTGCGCGGGAGGCACCATCGAGCGAATGCGATTCAGCAGGGTTGGATCGATCGCCGCGTGGTATCGGACCTCGTCCACGCTGCGATCCATGAAGTTGGCGGTGGCCATGTAGAGCTGCCACAGGTTTTCGGCCTTCCACGGAGTAAGCGCTTCGGGATTGACGGCCTTGATATCTGCGTAGGTCATCAGCGTCAGCATCTTCAGGAGGGCGGGACTGCCTATTTTCTCGGAGAAGGCGCGAACATTCTCGGCGTCGAAGATGTCGCGGCGCAGGGCATTAGACATCTCGAGGTGGAGGCGAATGAGCTTGAGCACGGAATCGCGCTCTTCGGTGTCGAAGTCGAGCCGCGCCATAAAGCTGTCGGCGAGTTCTACGCTCTGGCCGGTGTGTTCGCCGCTGCGCCGGCCTTTGCCGGTGTCGTGCAACAGCAACGAGAGCAGGAATAAATCGAGACGGTCGATTTCGGGAAGCAGTTGAGCGAGACGCTGCTCGTAGTCGTGTGCAGGCTGCCGCAGGCTATGAACATTGTCGATGGTGAGGAAGGTGTGCTCGTCGACGGTGTAGCGGTGATAGCTGTCGCGGATTACGAGCGCATCGATGCCGTGAAATTCGGGGATCAGCATTTCCAGCACGCCCAGTGCGTGCATGGTGCGGAGAGCGTGCGCGGCGTGCGGTCCCAAAAGAACTTCGCGGAGTGCGTTCCAGAGATATGGGCCTTCTGGGATATGGATAGCCAGCGCGGGCAGCGCGTCGGTGATGCGGTCCTCGGCAGCCTGCGAGAGGGCGTATCCGTGGGTTGCCATCAGCGAGAAGATGCGCAAGATCGCGGCGGTATCGCTGAACTGCGCGCCCGGAAGAATATCGATGCGGCCCTGGTCGAGAATGAAGTCGGTGCCAGCGATGGGAGTGCGGCGGCGACGGAACTGGCGGTAGAAGCTGACGGGGGCGGGAAGATGTTCCATCAGCAGTGCGGCGCGGCGGTAGATGACACGGGCGTGCCGGTAGTAGGTCCGCATCCAGTAGGCGGGGTCAGCGGTGCCACGCGTTTCAAGGCCGATGGAGTTTGCGGCGGCCTCGTCCTGCGACTGCCAATCGAGTGTGTTGTCATCGCGGCCATGGCGGAAGTGGAGGAAACATCGCGCGGCGGCGAGGAAATCAAAGGCGGCTTCGGCGTCTCCGCGAGCGCTCTGGAAGACCCCGCCACGCTGGCGAGGCCATTCCTTGGTTTCCTTGAGGTGGAAAAGAAGTGCGAACCAGACGGCGAGGTGGTAATCGCGAAGCCCGCCCGGGCACTCCTTCAGATTCGGCTCGAGATGGAAGATGGTGTTGCCGTATTTGGCGTGGCGGGCGCGGGCAATTTCGCCCAACTTCTGAGTGATGGTGTTCCATTCGCTTAGAACCAGGCCGGGAAAAACTGTCTGATGAAGCTGCTGATAGAGAGGGAACTGGCCGGCTAGAAATCGGCGGTCAAGGGTGGCCAGGGTGAATTCAAGATTGTCGGGGTCGAATTTTCCGGCTTCCTTAACGGTTCTCGAACTTGGGCTGGCGCGCAGACCGATATCCCACATCCCTTGAATGATGCTCCGGACGGCTTCCTTGGTCTGCTCCTCGGTCTTCTCGTCGGCGAAAGCGAACAGGACGTCGATGTCTGAGTAGGGGAAGAGATCTTTGCGACCGTAGCCGCCCAGGGCGAGCAGCGAGACGTTCTGTGCGGGCTGGCCGGCGAAGGCTCGGCGCCACATTTCAATGAGGATGCGGTCGACGACTGCGGATCGCCGCCGGATCGCTGCGGTGCCGTCGCCAGTCCGCTCACAAGTCTGGCGGACGAGCGCCATCTCCCGGAGATACTGATCCCGTAGATCGTCAACCGCTAAAGCGACTGGATTCATGATTTTTTAATTTGAAAGGCTCGCAGAAGCAAAAAGATGTTTTAACAGGATAAACGATGCCGGGTCTGTCGCAGCCGCAAGAGGGATAAATGAGCGGAAGGAGGGGAAAATAAAAGGAAGGGTGGATTCAACCATCGCACTTGGGCGGTTTTAGCTTGGTGCTCACGGGAAAGCGCTGGCAGCAGACGACAGTTTGTGGGGACGGAATGGACAGAGGTCTAAAGTGCGAGCCGGTTTGGCTTTTGACCCACATCGATGGGCCGGTCGGAAAGTGCGGAGTCGACGACGGCCTTCCGGCCGCTTCCTGCAACCAGGCCAGACGTGATTCGAAGAAAGTAGAACAAGTTGGCGCGGGAGTCGATGGGTGAAAAGTCCTTAACTTCACTCTGGCGTTCGTTCATGACGTTCAAGCACCTCCGACTGAAATCTCTGCGAAATCGATATCGAACAGTACTTCTACAGGGCTGGTGACAGAAAGAATTGCTCTACTGCGGGGAATAGTTCACGAATGCCTTTTGGAGGCATTGAGCCCTTGCGTCTGGCCCCAACTCTGAATGACGCATGTGATATTTCAGACAATAGAGGCGATTTGGGTACGGAACAATCCCATGTCGGTAACCAATTTGAACGGGAAAAGGACTGTTACCGAGCGATGCCGGTGACAATTGGCCAAGAAGTTGTTCTAGTTCACTTGACGCGCTGATTGCGGGGATGCGGAAGGTTGATTAGAGCGCGGTTTCGCCTCGTTCATCGTTGCGGATGCGAATGGCCTCTTCAACGCGGCTTACGAAGATCTTTCCGTCGCCGATGCGACCGGTTCGTGCGGCCGAACCAATTGCATTGACCGCCTTTTCTTTCATTTCGTCGAGAACAACCATCTCAATTTTGACCTTGGGAAGAAGGTCAACCGTGTATTCGCGGCCGCGATAGAACTCGGTATGGCCCTTCTGGCGGCCATGGCCGCGGGCCTCCAATATGGTCATACCCTCAATGCCAACTTCAAGCAGCGCGTCTTTCACCGCATCGAGCTTGGACGGCTGAATAATTGCTTCGATCTTGAGCATTCTTGATTGCCTCGGTTGGTAGCGTATCAGGCCGGAGGTCAGAGTTGGCTATACCCGGCGCTATCTTTTCATCAGGAATTCAGGTCGTAACCTTCCTCGCCATGCTGGGAAAGGTCAAGGCCTGTGCTCTCGTCCTCCGACGAGACGCGAAGTCCCATTGCCTTATCCACAATGAAGAGCAGGACAACCGTTCCTACGGCAGAGATCGTCCATGCGATCGCGATGCCGGCAATCTGATTGAGAATCTGCCGCCAATGGCCATCGATTGCGCCTGTGGCGACACCGGAGCCGAATGCGGGATTGACCAGTTTTGTTGCAAAGATTCCGGTAAGCAAAGCGCCGAGAGTTCCTCCGGCCCCATGTACGCCGAAGGCATCCAGCGAGTCGTCGTAGCCAAACCAGCCTTTGACTTTGAAGACCATGAACGAACAAAAGATTCCGGCCAAAAGTCCGATTAATAGAGCCGGAAAGGGCTGGACGAATCCTGAGGCGGGAGTGATAGCGACCAGTCCAGCTACTGCGCCAGATATGGCGCCGAGTGCCGTGGGCTTGCCGTTGTGGATCCATTCCGCGATTGTCCAGCCCAGTGCCGCAGCGGCAGCCGCAAAGTGTGTATTGATGAAAGCGCTGGTCGCTAATGGCCCCGATCCCAGCGCGCTGCCGGCGTTGAAACCAAACCACCCAACCCACAGGAGGCATGCGCCGATGAAACTGAGCACCATCGAATGTGGCGGCATATTGGTGTGGGGATATCCGATGCGTTTGCCTAAATAGATTGCGGTTACAAGCGCCGAGATACCAGAAGTGACATGGACTACGGTGCCGCCGGCGAAATCCAGCGAAGGAATGCGCCCGCCGCTGGCATTTAGCAATCCGCCGACGCCCCAGACCATATGTGCCATGGGGCTGTAGACAATCAGGGACCACAGGGAAAGAAACACGGCCATGGCGCTGAACTTCATACGTTCAGCGAACGCACCTGTGATCAGAGCCGGCGTGATGATGGCAAACATGAGTTGGTAGATCATGTACGTCTGCTCGGGAATAGTTGCGGCGTAATCGGGATTAGGAGCGAGTCCCACGCCGCGGAGGAAGACATGTTCGAATCCACCGATAAAACTGGTTCCGTGAGCGAAGGCCAGTGAGTATCCCACGATTGCCCAGATGATCGTCACGAGCCCCATCATTGCGAAACTTTGCATCATGGTGCCGAGAATGTTCTTGCGCCGCACCAGTCCGCCGTAAAACAAGGCAAGACCGGGCCCCGTCATCAGCAGCACAAGCGCTGCGGAGATGAGCATCCACGCATTGTCGGCATTCATCTGCGCGGAATGAATTGCGTCTTGAAGGGATTTCAAGTCGGCTTGCGTCACGGCACTTTGCGCCGCAGCGGAACTCTGTGCGGACAGCAGAGACGACGGTACAAGCAGAAGTGACATTAAGAAAAATCGAAAACGAATACCGAACATGCTTGCTCCGAAAGCGAGTTGACAGGACCCTGCGAAGCGATGGGGGAGTGCATACACACCCTCCCTCGCGTCCGTGTTCCCTCAGATTGTCGCGAACATTGAAGGATAACGCATCTGCAACGCGGAGATTCAAAGTCCCCGGCCTGCCGATCAGCCTGTGCTTGGCGAGCCGTACCCGCTGGCCCCGGTTTGCAGAGTTGCGAGGCATCCATGCGCTCGAGAAAGAGGTAAGATAGTCCCATGGGGACTGTTCAGGAACGCGATCGCTATCTCTTCGGGGCGCTCGAGAGCAGCGCGAAAAACCGGGCCAAGGTACAGGAAGTCAACTACGGGTTCGAGCAGCCGGAAGGCGTTTTTCTCACGACCCTGGATTTCGCGGTGAACTGGGTTCGCAAGAGCTCCGTGTGGCCGGTGACTTTTGGACTGGCCTGTTGCGCGATCGAGATGATGTCAATGGGTGCTTCGAGATTTGATATCGCGCGGTTCGGGGCAGAGGTTTTTCGTCCCTCGCCGCGGCAATCGGACCTGATGATCATTGCAGGCCGGGTCGCCCAGAAAATGGCACCCGTGATTCGGCGCCTCTATGACCAGATGCCAGAACCGAAATGGGTCATCTCGATGGGTGCATGTGCGACGTCGGGCGGCGTTTTCAATAATTACGCAATCGTGCAGGGTGTCAATCAAGTCATTCCCGTCGATGTGTATGTTCCGGGATGTCCTCCTCGTCCCGAGCAACTGATGTATGCGATTACGCTCTTGCAGGAAAAAATTCAGCGCGAGCCTCGCAGTTTGTTGAAGACGTTGAATGCGGAGTAGCCGCCAAGGCTTCCCCTGTGGAGGCGATGGATCGTACGCGTTGTTTTTGTCTTCGACCCATACCGAAGATCACGCTATCTGGACCGCTCGGGTCTAGATATGTTGGGGCTGTTCCCTAACCGCAATCCGGGTATACCAGTTGGTAAACCTATTCAGAAAGTAGGCTCTGGCCCGGTCCTACTATGTTACGTTTATTGATGGTGTGCCCTAGTATCTCTGGATTGTGATTTGCAGGGAGCCGAATCGTTTTCAACTGGAAAATGGCCCGCGTAAGAGGTGCCATTTCCAAACCAGTTTCAGTTTTGCATTGTGGAGGAGAAACGCATGTTCTCTCGAATTTCAAAAATCACCCGCCTGGCATTGACCGTTGCATGTGCGAGCGTGATGCCGATAGCCATAGCAGCCCAGGATGCAGCACAGCCGCCAGCAGCCCCTGCACCGGCTCCCAAGGCAGCTTCTGCACCAGCCCCTTCAAAGTGGGATTTGTTTGCAGGATATAGCTACCTGGCGCCCAAAGGATCGCTCGTTAACAACTCGACTCAGCAAGATGACGCCAAGTCCGTTGCTTGCTGCGCCGATGTGAGTCTTGCACGTTATTTCAGCAACTATTTCGGCGTGCAAATTGAAGGTGATTTCCATAAGAACGGCGGAAACAACGTCACCGTTGTGCATAACCAATTTGCCGGCGGTTCGGGCGGATTGATCGTCCGCCTTCCCACGTCGGACATCACGCCTTTTGTCCATGCGCTGATTGGCGGCGAGAGCGTTAGCAGCACATACTACCCGAGCAACAAGTGGGGGATGGTGCTGACCGCGGGCGGTGGAGTAGATTACAACACGCCGTTGCTGGATCATCATCTTGCGATTCGCGTTTTCCAGGCCGACTATCAATACACACACGAGAACATGTACCCGGTCACTCGGTTGAATCTCAACATGGCACGTCTGAGCACCGGTGTTGTGGTCAGCTTCGGATCCATGGCGCCCCCGCCAACGGTAACGATTGCCTGCGCCGCCCAGCCGACCGCAGTTTTCCAGGGTGAGCCGGTAGCTGTAACTGCGACAGTCGGGAATCAGCTTCCCAAGGACCATGTGATCTACAGCTGGTCGGGCAACGGAGTTACGGGAACTGACACCAATGCCAAGGTCGACACCTCGAACCTGGCGCCGGGCAGCTACACAGTTAACTGCGGAGTGAAGGAAGGCAAGCCCGGTAAGGAAGGTCTGAAGCCGTGGGAAAGTGCTTCCGGCACCGCGACTTTTACCGTGAAGGAATTCGAGCCGCCAACCCTGAGCTGCTCCGCAAACCCTACGGACCTCAAGCCGGGTGATTCTTCCACGATCACTTCGCAGGGTGTGAGCCCGCAAAACCGTCCGTTGACCTACACCTACCAGGCTTCAGGTGGAACCATCAGCGGCAGCGGAACCACTGCGACCTACTCTTCGACGGGCGCTCAGACAGGACCGGTGCAGATCACTTGCAGCGTTTCCGATGATAAGAGCCACACGGCAACGGCAAACACCAGTGTCACCATCCAACCGCCTCCTCCGCCGCCAGGACCGTCTCCTGAGCAGGTGCGTCTGGAAGCTCGCCTTGCGCTGCACAGCATCTTCTTCCCGACCGCGCAACCTCGCGAGAAGCATCCCGAGGGCGGCTTGGTGGAAAGCCAGCAGACAACTCTGACCACGCTTGCAACGGATTTCAAGAGCTACTTGCAGTTCAAGCCTGATGCCCATCTGACGCTGACCGGCCACACCGATCCGCGCGGTACGGAGAAATATAATCAGGCGCTTTCCGAACGCCGCGTTAACCGTGCCAAGGACTTCCTCGTATCGCAGGGAATCTCCGCAAGTGCAATTGACGTTCAGGCCCTTGGCGAGTCGCAACAACTGTCCAAGGACGAGGTGAAGGCTCTCGTCGAAAGCAACCCGGAAATCAGCGACCAGGACAAGAAGAAGGTCCTTCGCCAGATCCAGACCATTTATCTGGCGCAGAACCGTCGCGTCGACATCACGCTGGCCAACACTGGTCAGCAGTCGGTGAAACTCTATCCCTTCAACGCTGCCGATTCGGCGACCCTTCTGGACCAGAAGGCACCCGTACACGGCAAGAAAAAGGCAGCGCCAAAGAAGTAGGCTTACACCCTAGCGGGACGGATCTGCCAAGACCGTTCCGGTAGCTGATCAAGAAGAGGTTAGCTGGTATTCCCGGCTAACCTCTTCGTTTTGAGAGGCTATGGTCGGCTTCATGAGCCCAACTCCGGGCTTTCAAATTCATGGCTCGAAAGCGAAACGGCTCTTATGCCAGTCTAAGAACAGGGAATCCGCGAACCTCCTCAAAATGCTTTGTGCGGATTGGGTATCATCGAACTATGCAGGCTGCCGCGACAGACAATCCTCAACTTCCTGGATTTCGCACTTACGATTCGCACCTCGAAGCAATCGCTGCCAAGGTTCACGCCGGTCAACGCCTGGACGCCGAGGATGGCGTAGCTCTCTACGGATCCAAAGATGTGCTTGCGGTCGGCTGGCTGGCCAACTACGTGCGCGAGCGGATGCATGGCGATATCACCTACTTCAACGTCAATCGCCACATCAATCCGACCAATGTATGCGTAGCGGCATGCAAGCTGTGTGCCTTTGGGAGGAAAAAGGGCGATCCGGCAGGATACACGATGGCTTTGGAAGAAGCCTGGCAGACCGCGGCTTCCGGTTACAGCGAGGCAGTCACCGAGTTCCATATTGTCGGCGGACTTCACCCGGACCTGCCCATCGAATATTTTCTCGATCTGGTCAGCGGACTTAAGCAGCGATTTCCCAAGGTGCATATCAAGGCTTTCACGATGGTGGAAGTTTCGTACCTGGCGAGAAGGTCAAAGTTGACCATCGAGCAGACGCTAGTGAAACTGCGCGAGGCGGGCGTTGATTCCATGCCTGGCGGCGGCGCGGAGATTTTTGCAACGCGCGTGCGGTCGATCATCTGCGATCACAAGATCGACGGCGACGAGTGGCTGGATACCGCACGGTTGGTGCATAAGCATGGCTTCAAATCGAATGCGACGATGCTCTACGGACACATCGAGAATGATGAAGATCGCGTCGACCACCTGCTGAAATTGCGCGCTCTGCAGGATGAGACTGGCGGATTCCAGACTTTCATTCCGCTGGCATTTCATCCTGAGAACACGCCGCTCGATCATCTGCCCGTGACGACGGGCCTCACTGATATTCGCCAAATCGCGGTGAGCAGATTGTTGCTCGACAATTTTCCGCACATCAAAGCCTACTGGCAGATGATGACGCCGAAGATTGCGCAGATCGCATTGCGTTTTGGCGCCGACGATCTGGACGGTACGGTTATCGAGGAGAAGATCTATCACGATGCCGGAGCGACGACGCCGCAGGGCATGACCCGCAAAGAACTATGCCGACTAATCACGGAGGCCGGCCGCGTTCCGGTCGAACGCGACACGCTGTATCACGCAGTGACGCGCCATGAAGACACCTTCACCGTAGCGGTATAGAGTTCAGCCTCGGAGAAAGAAGCGGTGCTGCCATGTCTGATTTCAGTGCATATGGTTTGTTAGGGTTATGCATCGGATTCTTCTGGGGAATTGGATGTTCGCTCGCGATTCTCTATTCCATCTATCTCGGTGGATATCGCAAGGGCGTAGAAGATTCACTGGCAGAAGTGAAGTCCCGGCGCTTTCTGGAAGCGAAGAAAAAGGTTCAAACTCGTCGCCAAAAAGAACCCCCAACCGTGCGGAACTCAGCGTAACGATTGCGCTCTAGTACATCCAACTGCAGTTGCTGAAAAAATCGGCCTGATCCGAACGCTTCCACGTGCTCCCGCTTTTCTCAACTTCAAAGACTCCACCGCCTCCGCATTGATTGCCGCACATCTTGATGACCGAAACCAGCGCCCGCGTGTGAGTGTGATCAAACCCGGGAACGCCAAGGAAACGGATGTGCTGGAGAGATTGATATGCCTGGCAGCCCGCGATGTTTTTTCCGCGGCTCGCAAAGCAGTCCTGAGTCTTTGCGATTGCAGCACCTGAGAGCAAAAGATACGGGGCCGGTATGGTGAACTTCTTCTCCCATCGATGACTTCGTCCATTCGCGGCAACAAAAGCCGCAGCTATCTCGTATTCCTGAACTGTTGAGGGTTTCAAGCAGCTTCCATTCACCTGGGGAATGTCGGTCTGCGAGTCTTCAGCAAAGGCCAGCGGTTCCTGCGGTTGCTGGTAAAGAGCGGAATAGACCTCATATGCTTCCGCCGGAACTTCTCCACCGCCGGGCTGATTGAGAGGACTGGTCAAAGACTGATCTTGAATCTTCGAACCGGCGTTCGGTCTTGTGAAATGCGGCCCGAGGAGACGCAGGCAAAGTACCCCCGACGCCACGACCACAAGGATCAACGACCACCATCTGCTCGACGAGTTGCGCATCGAAGACTCCAAATCAGGTTCGGCCTACTGGCGCAATACAACCCCGTCCTTCATCACAAAGCTCACATGCTCGCAGGTGGAGATATCGTCAAGCGGATTTCCGGGGACAGCAATGATGTCGGCGAAGTAGCCGGGCTTGAGTTCGCCGATCTGCCCTTTCCAGCCGAGCAGTTTTGCTCCGTTGATCATGTCCGCCTGTAGTACAGCCAGAGGCTTCATGCCGTATTGCACCATGAGCGTGAGTTCGCGTGCCTGCGTGCCGTGCGGGAAGGGGCCCACGTCGGAACCCACTGCAAAGGAGACGCCGGCGGCTAACTGTTTTTTGAATTCGTTGATTTTATATTCGAGCATCTCGGCTTCGGCAGCGGCCTGATCCTGCGATTCGCGATGATGCGCGAAATAGTCGAAGATCGTGAAGGTAGGTACGGCGAAGATTCCTTTTTCTTTCATCAGGCGAACGGTTTCGTCGCTGAGTTGCGTGGCGTGATCGATAGAGGCTACACCCGCTTGCGCAGCATAGAGCGTGCCGGGCTCGCCCATCGCATGTACTGCGACGGAGGTTCCAAGACGGTGCGCTTCCTCGACGGCGGCGGTGAGCTGGGCTGCGGTGTATTGATAGGGCGTGTGCAAAACGCCGTCGATCATGCGGTCGCCGCCGGTCTCATAGATCTTTGCGAAGTCAGAGCCTTCCTTATGTTGCTCGCGCATCACCTCGACGATCTGTTCGGCCGAGTTGGCATAGTCGGCATTGGAGAGCACGTGCTGCGCGGGGTTGTAACGATTGGCGTCTTCGTGTCCGCCAAGCAGATCGATGGCATTGCCGCTGACGCGCAGGCGAGGCCCCGGAATAATGCCTTGATCGATGGCATTACGTACGGCCGTATCGGCTGATCCCGCGCCTTCGGTGCCCATATCACGCTCGGCAGTGAAGCCGGCCATGACGTCATCTTTGGCGGCCTTCTCAGCGAGAATAGTGCGCCAAGGAACAGACTCGATAACGGTCTGCAGGTCTTCGGCGCCGGGATGCAGAAAAAGATGAATATGCGCGTCGATCATGCCCGGCATCAGTGTCGTATTGCCGAGGTCGATGACTTTAGCGCTCGCAGAGTGTTCCACGCTCTTTCCTACAGCGCGAATACGATTGCCTTCGACGAGAATTTCGCCCGGTTGCAGAATTTGACCGGTATCAATTTGAAGCAGGCGCGCTGCGTGCAACACAACTGGAACCGACGATGCTGCGGATTGCTGGGCAGAAGCCGGGAGAATGAAAGAGAAAGCGACCCAGGCCGTGAGCGCGAAGAAGCGGAATTCTAAGGACCGAATCGAATTGAAGTTGAACATGGCTACGAATATGCCGCATCGGGGCGAGCTTGTCGATGAAAGTTTTCGAGTCGACTATTGATGGTCTGAAAAAGAGCAACGCGTCAGCCTTGAATCGCCGCCGCTTCAGACTTTTCCATACTTGCTTCGAATGTTACGCAGAAGGCTGCACCGCGGTCGCCGTTCTTTCGGTTCTCCACTACGATGGAGCCGCCGTGGCGTTCGACTATTTCGCGTGATACCCAGAGTCCCAGACCGGTTCCCACGTCTTGCTTGGTGGTAAAGAAAGGTTCAAAGATTCGTTCTCTGTTCTCATCTGCGACTCCTGGCCCGTCATCTTCAATGGTCAAGTGGACAGTAGTCCGGCTGCCTTCTTCAACGCAGTGCAGCGTGACGATGATGGTGCCCCCGATGGCAACGGCGTCGGCGGCATTGGAGATGAGATTGGAGACGACCTGCTTAATCTCGTTTTGCACTCCGTGAATCGGTGGGCACTTGCCGAAGTGGCGCTGAAGCGTGATTCGCTTGGTCAGGAATTTGTTTGCGTAAAGGCGGAATACGGAAGCGATGAGCGCCTCGAGATCAATCGGTCCCGGCGCATTGTTGTCGCGAAAAAAACCGAGTGTCTGGCGAGTGATGTGGGCGACGCGCTCCAGTTCCTGCTCAGCCTGGGTTAGCTGGTTGATCACGGCCGACGGCGCGTTTGGATCGAGCCTCGCTATGTAAACGAGATTGACCGCTGCCTCCAGCGGATTATTGATCTCGTGAGCAACGGTGGCCGAGAGGCGGGCCGCAGCTCCGAGCTTTTCTGCATTGCGGAGAACGCGCTCTGTTTTGCGGTCGTTGCTGATATCACGGAAGACGAGGACGACGCCGATGAGCTTGCCATCGTCGTCTCGAATAGGTGCGGCACTGTCGTCTATCGGCGTAAGGGTTCCATCAGGCTTGCGCAGGACTGTGTGGTTGGCCAAACCCATGGCTTTGCCTTGCGCGATCACCTTGGCTACGGGATTATCGACGGGCGCCATTGTGGTCTCGTTGAAGATAGGGAAGATGTCGAGGATATTTCGACCATTGGCGCTCGCGGTGGTCACGCCCGTGAGTTCTTCAGCGACGGGATTGAGGAAAGTGACATTTCCGTCCTGGTCAGTGGCAATCACTCCATCGCCGATACTGGTGAGCGTGGTGCGAAACCAGCGCTCGCGCGTATGCATATCGCGAGTGTATTGCTCGCGAAGCTCCATCTCGCGAATGATGTAATAAGCGAGGAGAATGAGCCCGAACGCGGCAAGCGTCGTCGTCAAGTAGATGCAAGTCTTGGTCAAGACGATGTTCTTGCGATATGCGGCTTCGCGAACGGCCCCTAAAGACGCTTCTTCGTCACCCATACCTGCGATCTCGGCACGAATCTTGTTCATTGTGTTCAAGCCCGCATCGCTGAGAACCAGCTTGCGTGCTTCGTCCTGTTTGCCGGAACGATAGAGTGCGATGGTGCTGGCAAGTTCGTCGAGCTTTTGGCGCGCGAGAATGCGAAGATCTGCGATCGCCGCCTGCTGCCGGTGGTTATCAGAGGTCAACTTTGCGAGTTCGTTGATGTCGGAATCAACTTGGGTGGCAGCCTGGTTGTAGGGTTTAAGATATTGCTCACTACCGGTATAGAGGAATCCGCGTTGACCGGTTTCAGCGTCTTTGAGGAGCGATTCGACTTCGCCGATCTGAAGCTGGACCTGGCGGGTATGGTTGAGCCAGAGTCCGGTTTCGATTTGCTGATCGAGCTGATGCTTGGTTACGTAGGCGTCCCCTACGAGGATGGCGAGCAGAATTAGAAAGCCGCCGAACACACTGAAGCGTTTCAACTGTGTCTGCATACAAAAGATCTCATCCGACGAAACTGAGGCGGGAAAGCTGAGTTCCGGTAAACAAGCTCGTGCGTGTCGTGATGTCTTGATTTGAAAGTAACTTAGGGTTCGGTGGGCGTCAAGGGTGGGAAAGAAGAGTGTCCGCAGGCCGGGACCAACGGACACTGTTCGGATAACTAGTAAGCAGAGATTCCAGTGATGTGCTGACCAAGAATCAGCGCGTGGATGTCGTGGGTTCCCTCATAGGTTTTCACGGATTCCAGATTCATCATGTGACGCATGATGGGATAGTCTTCTGTGATCCCGTTCGCCCCCAGTATGTCGCGGGAGATTCGAGCGCATTCGAGAGCCATCCACACATTGTTTCGCTTTGCCATGGAGATGTGCTGATGGCCAACTGTGCCTTTGTCTTTCAGGCGGCCGACCTGGAGCGAAAGCAGTTGTGCCTTGGAGATTTCACTGATCATCCAGACGAGCTTGTCCTGGATGATCTGGTGACTGGCGATGGGCTGGTTGTGGAACTGCTTCCTGGTCTTTGCATACTGCAGTGCGGTGTCGTAACAGGACATGGCCGCACCGATAGCTCCCCAGCTGATTCCATAGCGGGCCTGGTTCAGGCACATCAACGGACTCTTCAGGCCGCCGGTGCCGGGCAAAAGATTTGTGGCGGGAACGTGAACGTCTTGCAGCGATAGTCCGCTGGTAATTGAGGCGCGCAGACTCCATTTTCCGTGGACTTCAAATGCACGAAAACCGGGACGGTCCGTCTCCACCAGAAATCCGCGGACGCGATGGTCTTTGTCTTCAACCTTGGCCCAGACGATGGCCACGTCGGCGATGTTGCCGGAGGTGATCCACATTTTTTCGCCATTGAGAATGTATTCGTCGCCAGACTTGCGGGCAGTGGTGGTCATGCCTCCCGGATTGGACCCAAAGCCGGGTTCGGTCAAGCCAAAGCATCCAAGTTTTTCGCCCGTCGCCATGGCCGGCAGCCAGGTATTTTTCTGCTCGTCGGAGCCGAAGGTGTAGATGGGATACATGCAAAGCGCGGATTGCACGCTGACGAAACTGCGGAAGCCGGAGTCGCCGCGCTCGAGTTCCTGCATCACAAGGCCGTATTCCACGTTGGACATGCCGGCGCAGCCGTATCCCTCAAGGTTGGCGCCAAAGAAACCCAGTTCGCCCATGGTCGGGACGAGTTCGCGCGGGAAGCGCTCAGTCCGGAAGCACTCCTCGATAATCGGAATGAGGTTGTCCTCGACGAAGTCGCGAGCGGTCCTGCGAACGAGAAGTTCGTCCTCGCTAAAACTGGCATCGAGATGAAGAAAGTCAACACCCTGAAATTTAAAACCCATGATTGCACCTTGCCCATTCTGTGTTGCCCAAACCTGCAAGGCTAGCAGATGCGCCCTCGAACATTCCACTGCTTTGCCCCGTTGACCAGTTTTCGTTTTGACGTCAACGACAGAACGACTTTGCGTTAGCTATTGGGCTGGGGAGACGTCGCAGGTTCCTTTGAACTCGCTGGCCACCGCTGCTGTAGAAGGGGCATCTTCAAGCCTGCTGATGGCGCCGACCTCCGCGCTATTGAGCGAACGCCGGTAGATACGCACCTCACTTACATCGCCGTTAAAGAAGAGGCCGTCATCCCGTTGCGCACCGATAAGAATTGGTCCAGAGCTTGAACCCCAGGATCCGAGGTCGTGAACAGTCTGGACTTCGTGCCCGTTGACATAAAGGTGCAACTCTCCGAGCGTCTGGTCAAAGACGGCTGCGGTGTGCGACCACTTGTCGACGGGAAGCCCGTCGCCATCGACCCAGTAGTCAGTCCAGCGCGTGCCGAAGATTGTTGCGCCCCACTGCGAGGCTGGGTTCGGACCGAAACCAAGGCGCCACTGTGAACCCCATCTTGGTCCAACCTGCGAAACCCATGCTGTATAAGAAGCGGGTTTGTGCGGCCGCACCCACGCGGTCACAGAGGTTGAACCCGCATTGTCATAATCGGAGTTCTTCGGTATCTCGATGGATGCGCCGTCTCCGCTGAATCGATAAGCCATGTTCTCGCGCCCGCGACGGTCTGGAGCCAGCTCCGCTCCATGAATCACAGCCGCTGAGGCTGGGTGGCACAGGTCGACGGCAGATCCGTGGAGAGGTAAATCGGCAACCAGCCCGGTCTTGAGGTCCACGTCGGACCCGTAATTATTGCCCGTCACGTTCGGTCCAGCGAAGCCCGGAAGAGCGCGGAGCCGAGCCACGTCCTCCTTACGGCCACGGGCCTCGAGAGACGCGAGCAGGTTCTGACGTTCCACGGGATCAAAGCGGAAGTCGTCGGAATACTCCGTTCGCAGTCGCTGCCATGCCGCGATCAGATCGTCGCGCTCATGCGTTGCGAGCGCGTCCTGCATCGGAAGTGCCACAGAGTATCGCGGAAGCACATCATCGTCAAACGTCGAGCCAAAACGTCTCACCCATGCGTGACGGCGGCGCTGCGCCTCGCTCAAGTAGCGAGCGGGGCCGTAGGAAAGGTGAGGATCGGGTCCACCCAGGAGTTCTAGTCCGCGATAGTAGGCGCGCAAGCCCACCGAGCCGTGAGTCTCGCTTGGAAAAACTTCGTAGCGATAGTCCAGATTGGCGTTTGCGCTCATCTCAAAGGTCTTTGCAAAGCGCATCGCGCCCACAGCAATATCGGCTTCTTCATCGCCGCCGGCGCCCAGAAAGACAAAGCGCGGCGAAGATGCCGGATTGGCGATGGCACGTCCGAGCAGCGCGACAAAGCGATCATCGAGACCAAAGCTCGGGCTCAGCGCGATGTTCGCCTGGAACAAGTCAGGCCGGCGGATGAATGCATACAGCGAGAACATGCCGCCATTCGAGTGGCCCGCAAGAATGTGGTATTTCCCAATGGGGTACTCCGCGGCAAGCTGGGGGATCAATTCGTCGGCGATGAAGGAAAGAAATTGGTCCGCTGGACCATGGGTAAATTCTCCGCCGTTGAAGCTGGGCGTGAAGTCGCGTCCGCGATCGGTGTTTACAATTCCTGCCACGACCATTGGCGGAAGGCGCCCGTTGGAAACGAGATGGTCGACAATGACGGCTACCTTGGTGAACGTCCATTCGCCGTCAAGCACGACAAGCAGCGGCATATTGGGCTTTGTCTGATGGGGAACAGAGATGAGGATGTCGCGCTTTTCACCGAGGATCTTCGATTGCAGGACCTCATGTTTGCCGACTGTCAGGTTGAAGTCCTGTGCTACAAGTGGCAGGGCAATGACGAAGCATAGAGCGGCGCAAAGTGCCCGCCAGCGGCGCGTTGAGTCCATTTGCATCTCCGGAGTGAAGCGCTTGACCGGCAAGTATAAAGCGATTCAGTCTATGGACGCAGTGAGATCGCAGTTTGATGCTTTGGAGAAAAGATCGATCAAGCGGCGGCTTTGAGGCGGGAGTCGAGCAGAAACATTAGTTCCACCTCTTCCTGGCGGAGAGCGTGCGGGCGCTTCGAGGCTTTCCTGCCCACCGATTCAAGGGTCTTAAGTAGTTCGCCGGCGGAGTAGCACTCGAGCACAGCGGGATGGACGTAACACTTGCGGCAGACGGCGGGAGTGTTGCCGAGTTTTTCGGCGACGTTCTTGATGGCTTGCACGATGTTTCGTTTGGCCTCCGTCTGGGACTGGAAGGCTTCAAATTCGCGAAGGGCGAGGCAGGCGAGGACGGTTCCGGCCCACGTACGAAAATCCTTGGCAGTGAACTGCTGCTTGGTAATGTTGTGGAGATATTCGTTCACGTCGGATGAGTCGACGGCGTGGAGAGATTCGTCTCCATCGACATACTGAAAAAGCTCGTAGCCAGGTAGATCGAGGCACCGCTTCACGATTCTCGCGAGTCGGCGATCATTCAGATCGATGGAATGACGCTTGCCGCTCTTGCCTTGAAATTTGAAGCGCACAGTAGCGCCTTCTACATCAACGTGCTTGTTGCGCATGGTGGTGAGGCCGTAAGAGTGATTCTCTTTGGCGTACTCCGCGTTGCCGACCCGGATGAACGTCGTTTCAAGAAGACGGACGATGGTGGCGAGTATTTTTTCGCGCGGCAGGCCGGGACGTGCGAGATCTTTTTCAACGCGTTCGCGAATGACGGGCAGGGTTTCGCCGAAGAGCTTCATGCGCTCGTATTTATTTTCGTCACGCACTTCGCGCCAGCGCGGATGATAGCGGCTCTGCTTACGGCCACGGGCATCGCGGCCTGTTGCCTGCAGGTGCCCGTTGGCGCGGGGACAAATCCATACGTTCGTCCATGCAGGAGGGATGACGAGGGACTTGATGCGCGCCAGTTCTTCTTTATTGCGAATTGGCTTTCCGTCGGGGTCGAAGTACTGGAAGTTTTTGCCGCGGCGTTTTCGGGTGATGCCGGGTTTCGAATCGGAGACGTAACGAAGGCCGGCTAAGCGGGAGGATTCGATTGGATCAAGGATGATTTCGGATGTAGACGACATGGCCCCTGCATTCGACCGGCGAAGCTTGATCAAACTCTGAAAGTCTTGGATGCGAGAAGCGGGGCGGGCGGCTGAAGAGAGAGCAAAAAGAGCTTTGCTCCGCTTACCCTACGCACGAAATCGTCCGTGAGGTCTCAAACTGCTCCGCTCAGGACGCGCTGGACGTAGAGAGCTGAGTTCTGAAGACGGTCATGGACATGTTCTCGGGCTGGCGGATATGGCGTAGATACTATTGGTCCGCACCTTGATTGTCGCCGTAGGTGGGGAAGGGCTCGGGAGAGGTGCTGGTGGGCATCGTCGCCAGGATGGTTAAGTCGGCGAGGACCTGTTTCCACTGGTCGGGATTTTTTTTGGTGGTGATCGGGAGATCGAGGTCAGAGTAGTACTTCTGAATATCTTCCTTGATGCCGGGAGGAATCGGCTGTTTGGGATCGCGCACTAACTGGTGGAGAAGACTGGCGTAGGTGGAGTCGGTGAGAGAGTAGCCGCCCGGCTGAACCACGCGGCCGGTGTCGAGGTCGCGATTGGGCAAGGGATGGCGGGGATCGCGAGCCTGGGGCGACGTGTCGTTGGGATGGGTGAGACTGCCGAGCGGTGGAATCGGACCTCTGTACCGCGCTGCCTCGGGAGTGAAGCGCAGGAGGATGCGGCGCAAAGCGGTGGTGGAGACGGCCACGCTGTGCGCGTAATCCGCTTCGGTCTGTTCCGTAGGACCCTTGACGGCGACGAGCGTAAGCGGACCGATCTTGGGGAGGATGAACAGGAATCCGGCGAGCAGGTAGGTTCCAATTCCGGCCTTATGGCGATACTGCTGCCAGTGGTTGTCCTGAGCGACTTCGGCGGCTTCCTTCTCGAGTTCGATGACATCGGGCGAGGTGGGGTCGGGCGGTTCGTGGCGGCGATGCAGAAGGGTGACAGCATAAGCGATGCGCGGGATGAATGTGTGCACGGCAAAACGGTATCCACGCACATTAACGCCGCGGCGACCGGAGAAGGTTTCGGAAAGTCCGTAGGTCTGGTAGTAGGCGAGTGCAAGCTGGCGCATCGAGACCGCGAGGCCGATATGGCGCATGAAGCGCAGGGGAGCAATGCGGTGATGTGCGATCTCATTGATGTCAAACGCGAACTCCGTCTGGACGTGCTGGTGTTCGCCTTCCGCGTAACTCACGGAAGAGCCGTATTTCGCACGAAGCTTGGGGAACTCAATGGGGACGGCGACGTTGGTGGCTTCAGCGTGACCGATGGAGTCGCCAATGTAGTGGGAAAGCGCGCCGATGGCGAAGGCCAGTTCGTTGGGATCGTGCGCGTTACGAAAGAGGCTCACGACGAAGTCCCCGGAGCGCACATAGTGAGTGAGGTTGGAGAAGTTTGCGTCGCCGAAAGGATAGTAGCCAATGTCCTGAATGACGCAACCCCCATAAGCGTAGGCGCGTGCCTGATCGAGCTGAGCCGGGGTGAGGTTGGGATAGCGGCTGAGCAGCAGGGGGACGATGGAGTCTTTCCATGTGAGATCGATGAGCTGCTCGTGGGTTAGGAGAGAGTAGGCGAAGTCGGCACGCGGACTTAGGGCGATGAAGAGGATCGCCAGCAGTGCCCAGATTCCGGAAAGCCTTCGTTTCATTTTTCTCCTGGTTGTGAACCGCCTGCACGCTCGCACATGGCCGACTGCGAAGGCGGTCTGATCAGCCCGGCAGCGCATTGCGTCATTGTATCGAGCAGGACGTCCGTGGTAGTTCAATTTGCGGCGAATGCAGCTTACTCGATGAACTCGCGGACGAAGGGGTCCTGACTGGAGACGAGTTCGTGCAGGGAACCATCGAAGATTAGACGACCTTCGGCGAGCATGAGGAATGTCGTTTTCAAATCGGTCTGGCCCTTGGGAAGCGGGACCATGCGGTCTTCTGCGGGTTCGAAGCGGTGGCTGCACATGGTGAAGGCATCTTGCAGGCGATGCGTTACGAGTACAGACGGCGTGTGATAGGCGTCGCGCTGTTTGACGATTAATTCGATGATGGTGGTGGAAGTGACGGGATCGAGGCCGCCGGTTGGAGAGTCGTAGAGAAGCAGATCGGGATTGTGAATAAGGGCGCGGGCGATGGCGACACGGCGCTTCATGCCGCCGGAAAGGCTTCCGGGATAGAGGCTGAAAGTTTGCTCAAGCCCGACGAAGCGAAGCTCCTCGCGAACGCGGACGTCAATCTCTTCGTCGGAGACTTCTTCTTGAATTAGTTGATAACCGACGTTGTCGCGCACAGTCAGGGAATCGAAGAGTGCACCTTCCTGAAAGACCATGCCGGTGCGCGTGCGCATGGCAAAGAGTTCGCGCTCGGGGATCTGCGAGATTTCCTTACCGAAGAGGTGGATAGATCCGGAGTCGGGTCGGAGCAATCCGTTGGCGAGTTTGAGCAGGACACTTTTGCCGACGCCTGCGGGTCCGAGAAGGATGCGGGTTTCATCCTGCGCGACGGAAAAGCTCACGTGCTGGAGGATGGGATTATCGAATGTGAGGGAGACGTTGCGAAACTCGAGCACCGGGCTGGGCTTGGTCGAGGGACTTTCGGCAATGGCGGCGGGGACGAGGTTTGTCATCAGCCAAAGATGGTCAGCATGATCTGGGTTAGGAGGAAGTCCACGAAGATGATGAGCACTGACGATACGACTACGGCCTTGATGGTGGAGCGACCGACGCCCTCGGTTCCACCGCTGGTGCGAAGACCGTAGAAGCAGCCGATGCTGGCGATGATGAATCCGGAGAAGAGCGGCTTGATGAGACCCTGCATGATGTCGCCAATGCGGAGGTACTCATAGGCCATGGAGAAGTACTGGGTCCCATTCTGGTGGTTCATGAAGACGGTGACGGCAGCGCCACCGAGGATGCCAAAGAAATTGGCAACGATGGTGAGGAAGAAGAGCATGGTGACGCAGGCAAAGATACGAGGAGTGACGAGCTTGCGCATGGGATCTACGCCGAGTGCCCGCATGGCGTCAATCTGCTCGGTGACTACCATGGATCCGAGTTCACTGGCCATGGAGGAGGCGTTGCGTCCGGAGACCATGATGCCGGTGAGGACGGGACCGAGTTCACGAATCATGGAGGTGCTGACGAAGCGTCCGGTGACGGCAGTAGCCCCAAACTGCGACAATGTAGCTGCAGACTGCAGGGCCAGCACGCCGCCGGTAAAAAAGCCGGAGAGCAGTACAATCGAGGCGGAACCAAACCCGATGACATCAGACTGCACGAGGAAATCAGGCCAATAGATCGGCGGGCGAAAGAGATTCGTGGCGCCTCGCCAGGCGAACAGCGAATAGTCCTGCACCGTTCCCACTATGTTCTTGGCGGTATTCTCGATTGAAGGAAATGCCATCAGATGGTTGCACCGTAAGTTAAACGATACGGGCTACTTGTCCTCTCTGCACAGAATAGCGCATTCGAGGTCGTTGCTTGCAGGGTAATCGAGACGGTCAACGAAGCAAGAATTACACACCCCCAGCAGAGGGATTGCATCAAAAAATCTTGATGTCAATTCGGTAAGTTCCTGAATGGTTGATGCTTTGGTTGATTTTGTGGCGCATGACTTCGGCTGGAAGTTGTGCATCTAAGGATAGACGCGCTCATTGGATGTAACAGGGGGAAGTTGAATGCATTCGTTTCGCTTGCGGTTGATTCTTGCGCTCATTGCAGGCGTTACTTTGCTCTCGGTGGCTTCGACCTACTTTGAGGTGCTAGAGCATAAGCATATTCTCCGTCAAGAACTTGAATGGCGTTCAAGCTGGCTGGGAACGAGCCTTTCCCCGCAAGTGGAATCTGCGCTTGCTCAAGGAAATACCGGCGGACTGGCGGCGATTGCGGCCAATGCGAAGGCGCAGACCGGGGCGTTGGGAATTGGTATCTACGATCCGAAGGGGCAGCTGATTGCGTCCGCCGGGGTGCCGGAAGTATTTCAGGCGCTGGCACACTCTCCGTTTGAATCTCTGGCAAAGAAAACGCCCGTTGGATCGCTGGCGCAGACGCAGGTCGAGCGTGCGATCAAGAAAGGCTCTCAGATCAATGGGTTTGGACACACCCGGAATACCCAGTGGCTTGAAGAGGCGTTCCCGCTGCACGACGGAAACCGGCTGGTGGGCGCGCTGGTGGTCCTGGTCGACTCGGGATATATCCGCGACGAGGGCTACGATCTCTGGCGCAGGAGCTTCTGGTGGATTCTGGCCACCGTGGTGCTGATTGTCACCGTGACATTCGGCATGGTGCGGTGGTTCCTGATGCGTCCATTGATGCGAGTTGCCGAACGTCTACGGCGCCTGCGCATGGGGCATTTCGAAAGAGGGCTTTCGTCGGGCTCAGCGGAGATGAGTATTTTCAGCCCGCTGGCGCGCGAAGTGGAGACGATGGCAGAGAGCCTGATTGCGGCTCGAGCGGCGGCCGCGGCAGAGGCTCGTCTGCGCGATGCCGGAGAGCATTTCTGGACACCGGAGCGGCTTGCGGTACACATGAGGAACAAGGCGAGCGGGCGCATATTTGTGGTTTCAAATCGCGAGCCTTACATGCACGTGCGAGATGGACGTAAGACGATGTGCGTGGTTCCGCCGAGCGGATTGGTGACGGCGATTGAGCCGGTGTTGCGTGCCTGCGATGGTGTGTGGGTTGCGAGTGGAAGCGGGAATGCGGACCGCGAGAATGTGGATGAGTTTGATCGGCTGCGCGTGCCGCCGGACGATCCGAAGTACACGCTGCGGCGGGTATGGCTTTCCGCAGAGGAAGAGTCGCAATACTACGACGGGTTTGCGAATGAAGGTCTGTGGCCTCTTTGCCACATCGCGCATACGAGGCCGATTTTTCGGGCTTCAGACTACGAGGCATACAGGCGGGTCAACGAGCGGTTTGCAGCGGCACTTCTCGATGAGATGAAAGGCAGCGCGGAGCCGCTGGTGTTTGTCCAGGATTATCACTTCGCGCTGTTGCCGCGACTAATTAAGAACGCGCGACCGGATGCGCGTGTGGCGATTTTCTGGCATATTCCGTGGCCGAATCCGGAGGCGTTCGGGATCTGTCCGTGGCAGGCGCAGTTGCTGGACGGGCTGCTTGGAGCTGATCTGATCGGATTCCACATTCCTCTGCATTGCCACAATTTTCTTTCGACGGTGGACCGGGTGCTGGAGTCGCGTACCGATCGCGAGCACATGACGGCACGGCGCTTAGGCCACACCACAGCGATCAAGCCTTATCCGGTAAGTGTGGCGTTCAGTGGAGGCATGCCCTCTTCGCTGCGCGTGATGATGTCAGAGAAGGAAGAGGATCGCAGAGAAGAGCGGCGCGTGTTGCTGTCGGAGTTTGGCGTGCGCGCGGAGACGATTGCAGTTGGCGTTGACCGGCTGGATTATACGAAGGGAATCGTGGAGCGATTGCTGGCTATTGAGGAGCTGCTGGTGCAACATCCCTGGCACCGGGAGCGGCTAACCATGGTGCAAATCGCCGCGCCCAGTCGAACGCGCATTCCAAGCTATGCAGATTTGCGCAGGCGAGTAGATGAAGAAGTACGACGCATCAACCACCGCTTCCAGACTTCGCGATGGAAGCCCGTGGTTCTGATCGATCGCCAATGCAATCACGAGGAAGTGAATCGCTGGTATCGCATCGCCGATGTTTGTCTGGTGACTTCGCTGCACGATGGTATGAATCTGGTGGCTAAGGAATATGTGGCGGCTCGCGATGATGAAGACGGTGTGCTGGTGTTGAGTAAATTTGCGGGCGCGGCGGTGGAGTTGCGCGACGCGCTGATCGTGAATCCTTATGATGTTGCAGAAGTGGGCGAGGCGATTCACCGCGGCCTCGACATGCCGCGCGAAGAGCGCAGAGTACGTATGCAGGAGATGCGCAAGCAGGTGATGGAACACAATATTTATCGCTGGGCAGCGATGATCCTCGGAGACTTGCGCGATGTTCGATTGGAGAGTCCGGACGCCGCGGAAACCTATTCAGGATCTTCGGCGGAGACGGTGATCTCCATCGATCCCTACCGTAAAATGGCATAGGAATGCGACAAGATTTGAATCAGAGAGAAGCAGACCAACTGGAAGATTTCTTTTGCTCGCTGAACGGAGCGAAGGCTCCCCTGCTGTTGTTGGACTACGACGGAACTCTGGCCGATTTTCGCATCAACCGATTTGACGCGCGGCCGTGGGCCGGGGTGCGTGAGCTGCTTTCGATCATTCAGAAAGATAATCGAACGCGGCTAACGATTATCACAGGTCGGCCGGCGGGAGAAATTAACCCCATGCTGCAATTGCCTGAGCCGGTGGAGGTGTGGGGACTGCATGGTGCTGAGCGGCTGTTTACGGATGGCAGCCGGGAGATGCAGGAAGCTCCGCCAGAAGCGTGCGCGAAGCTGGATGAACTGCGAGAGCAACTGAGGCACTATGCGTTTGGCGGGCTATTTGAAGACAAGCCCAATGCAGTGGTGATGCACTGGCGCGGGCATACTCCTCGACAAGCGAAGCACATTCAAGAGAAGACGCGCGCGATGTTTGAACCTGCGGCGGAGATGAGTGGGTTGTCGCTGCTGGAGTTTGAAGCCGGGGTGGAATTACGTGTGGGTCGCGACAAGGGCGGAGCGGTGGACGCTATTGTCGAACAGGCCGAGCCGGATGCTCCCGTTGTTTATGTTGGAGATGATCTCACGGACGAGTCCGCATTCTGCGCTGTGAATCGATTGCAGAACCCGCATGTGAGCGTGTTGATGCGGCGTGTGTGGCGGCAGACGGCCGCGGAAGTCTGGCTACAGCCACCAGATGGATTGCGGTGGTTTTTGCGCGAGTGGGAAAAGGCCGTGAATCGCCCCAGTGACCCATTTCGACAGCTTTTAGCTGCAGGGTGATAGCGGCTATTCCTCCCGCAAAGCCACCATTGGGTCTACGCTGCTGGCTCGCCACGCAGGGATTACCGTTGCGGCGAATGCGACCGCCGCTAACAATACGGGCACAGCCAAGAACGTCGCGGCGTCTGTGGCACTTACGCCGTATAACAGGCTGGCGATCACGCGCGTGAGTGCGGCTGCGCCAATCAGTCCGGCGAAGATGCCGATCAACGTTAGTCGCATACCCTGCTGGACGACGAGAGCGACGATGTTCTCTCGCCGTGCACCCAACGCGACCAGGATGCCGATATCGTGGGTGCTCTGTGTAACCAGATACGACATCACACCATAAAGGCCGACGGCCGCAAGGAGCATCGCGAACGCCGCAAATGCACCGAGCATCGTACTGGAAAAGCGCTGGCGCGCAAGTGAATCATGCAAGCGGTCTTTCATGGTTCGAACGCCGTAGATGACGGCCGAGGGATCGACTGTGTGGATTTCGCGCGTGATGGCGTTCGAAAGTCCCGCTTCGTCAGACGATGAACGGGCAACTAAAAACGTGCCTCGGTCAGGTCCCTGCTGCATGGGAAAATATGTCGCGATCTTGCCATCGGTATCGAGTCCGTATTGCTTCACTACCCCGGCGACGCCAACAATGGTGATGGGCTTTTTCGGATCGAACCAGAGATGTTTTCCAACGGCATCATTGTTTGGCCAGAAGCGCTGCGCGAATTTCTGGTCAATGATGGCGACCTGAGATGTCTCCAGGTTGTCCTGATCCGAGAAGAAGCGGCCTGCTATTAGAGGAACCTGCATTGTCCGGAAATAATCAGTGCTAGCCGTACGAATGTCCACTTGCAATTCCTGTCCCGGCGGCGGATTGTACCCCTCGACATGAATTCCTCCCCACCCCACTGAGCCGGTCAGCGGGAGAGCCGAGACAGTGCCTTCTGCGACTACGCCCGGTAGATGAGCGATGCGGGATTCGATTTCGTGGTAGAAACCGGCGAGAACTTTCTGATCCTCGTATTTGGGGTCACTCACAACGAACTGCATGCTCAGTACGTTGTCCGCGGTGAACCCTGGGGCTACGCTCTGCAAGCGAACGAAGCTGCGGATCAGCAGTCCGGCGCCGATCAGCAAAACAAGAGAAAGAGCGAGTTCCGACGCGACTAGCAAGCCCCGGAGGCGGTGCCGTTTGAGATAAAGTCCGCCATCGGACTGTCCGCTGCGGCCACCGGCCTTGAGCGACGAGTTCGGATCGAGCTTGATGGCTCGCCATGCCGGTGCAAAGCCGAATAGCACTCCTGTTGCGAGCGAGAGGACGAATGTGAAAGCGAGAACGGCTCCGTTGATCCCAACTTCTTCAAGCCGAGGAATGTTGCCGGGATTCATGAGGCGGACGACGAGAAGACTCAATTGTGCTACAACCAGGCCCGCCGCGCCGCCAAGCAGAGACAGGAGGATACTCTCGGTCAGCAACTGGCGCACGAGACGGTGCCAGCCGGCTCCCAGTGCGGTGCGAATGGCGAGTTCTTTTTCGCGACCAGCAGCACGGGCGAGCAAAAGATTGGCAACGTTGGCACAGGCGATCAGCAGGACGAGCGATACGGAGCCGAGCAGCACGAGGAGCGCGCGCCGGACATCTCCGACGACCTGGTTCTGCAAGCCGATGATATGCATGCCAAAGCTGGCACCGCGTTTGTCTTTGATGCGGATGCCGTTGGCGATGACGTCAATGTCTGCCTGTGCCTGCTGCATTGAAATACCGGGCTTGAGGCGGGCTACGATGTTGTAATTTTCATCGCCCCGGCGCTGTGCAGCATCCGGTCCTAATGCCAACGGGAGGAAGATGTCGACCTTGTCCATTGGACCTTCGGAGGGCATCACTTCGGCGTTGAGCATAAAGCTTCGCTCAAGGACACCAACGACTGTGAACGACTTGCCGTTGAGCGTAATGCTCTTGCCGACGATCGTGGGGTCCGCATTGAATAGACGCTGCCAGGCTCCATAGCTGAGAACGGCTACTCCGGGTCTGCCTGGAGTGTCTTCCTCTGGTCGCAAGATGCGGCCAAGCAGCGGCTTTGCCCCAAACATGGTGAGAAGACTAGATTGCGTGCTCAGTACGTCAACTCGCTCGGGCTGCTCACGACCCGTCAAGGTGAATGTGCGGCTCTGCGCAATGGCCATCTGGTCGAACGAATGGTTCTGGTTTTGCAGGTCAATGTACTGGCCGGGAGACGGCCAATCACGCAGAATTCCGATGGCGGGGGAATGCAGCCAGATAGCCGCCAGACGGTCGGGATGCGGATAGGGGAGCGGACGCAACAGCAGGGCGTCCACCACGCTGAATATGGCGGAATTGGCGCCGATGCCGATGCCAAGCGAAGCCAGAATCACCACCGTCAACACCACATTCTTGCGAAGCATCCGAAAGGCGATGCGGAGATCCTGCAACCAAAGTTTCATGAATCCTCCCGAGCTGGATAGGGGACAGACGATTGCGCCGTAGCACACACACTGCTTAGATTACGGGCAATTGGGAACTCAAGTCTTCAACGAAAAATGTTCGCCTGCGACAGGCAAGATTGTCGTGAGTCAGCGCAATGAGGGCGTCTTTACTCTCGTCCGCGTTTGCGGATCTCGATGTTGAGGCGCTTTATCTTTTGGTTCAGCGTGGAGAGGGGGATGTGGAACTGCTCGGCTGCATCCGTCTGATTCCAATTGCAGCGCTCGAGTTTTTCCACGATGATGCGGCGCTCGATATCTTCGAGGATGTCGAAGAGAGAAGCATTGGGATTGTGCTCGAGGAGCGCGTCCTGGAAGCTACGGCCGGTGATGTGGCCGGGCAGGAGTTCGGAACCGATGACGGGGCTGGATGAAAGCACAACTCCGCGTTCGATCGAGTTTTCCAATTCGCGAACGTTGCCGGGCCATTCGTAGTCGATAAGAGCGCGCAGCGCGTCTGCAGAGAGGCGGCGCGGGGAGAGGCCGTTCTCCTTGGCGTAGAACTCCAGGAAGTGGTTGACGAGGAGCGGAATGTCTTCGCGGCGCGAACGCAACGGAGGCAGATCGACCATGATCACGTTCAGGCGGTAAAAAAGGTCTTCGCGGAACTTGCCCTCGCGGACAGCCTGGCGCAGATCGATGTTGGTGGCAGCGATGATGCGTACGTCTACCTGAATTTCCTGGATGCCGCCTACATGCATGAATCGGCGATCTTGCAGCACGCGCAGAATCTTTGCCTGGGTGTCCATACCCATGGTCGCGATTTCATCAAGGAAGAGGGTGCCGCCGTTGGCAACCTCGAAGAGGCCCTTCTTTGACGCGATGGCAGATGTGAATGCGCCTTTGACGTGTCCGAAGAGCGTGGACTCAAGCAGTTCAGTGGGCATGGCGCCCGTGTTGATGGGGACAAAGGGTTTGTCGCGGCGCGGCGAGTTGGCGTGAATGGCCTTGGCGATGAGTTCCTTGCCTGTTCCGCTTTCACCTTGAATGAGAACGGTGGAGCGGCTGGGCGCGACCTGCGAAATCAGGTCGAATACGCGACGCATGATTTCGCTTTTGCCGACGATGTTAGCGAAGTTGTAGCGCTGCTTGAGAGTGCGCTTGAGCTGGAGATTTTCTTCTTCGGCTTTGTAGCGGGCGACGGCGGAGCGAATGTCGGCGAGTAGTTTTTCGTTGTCCCACGGCTTCTGGACGAAGTTTTCAGCGCCGGCGCGGATGGCTTCGACAACATTGTCGACGGTGCCATAAGCGGTGATCATGATGACCGGTGTCTCGGGCTGGCGCTCTTTGATCTGAGGTAGTAGATCGAGTCCGCTCTGGCCAGGAAGCGCGAGGTCGAGCAGGACGAGGTCGAAGTTTTCCATCTCGAGGGTGCGGAGGCCTTGTTCGCCGTCGGGAACCGTTTTTACTGAATAGCCTTCGAGCGAGAGAAGTACTTCCAGGGACTCGCGGATACCGCCTTCGTCATCGATGACGAGGATGCTTCCTGCGGCAGAACCGGAGGAGAAGACAGAATCAGATGCGGGGAGATTCAAAGACTGATCAACTTCAGACATGTACCGATTTCCTTAGAAGCGGGAATTCAAGGTGGAAGGTTGTGCCGGCGCCGATGGCGCTTTCGACATGAATCTTGCCTGCGTGCTCCTGAATAATCCCATAGGAAACGGAAAGTCCAAGACCTGTGCCACGCCTCTCGCCGGGGCGGGGCATGGTCTTTGTCGTAAAGAATGGGTCGTAAATGCGCTTGAGATGTTCGGGGGCGATACCGGAACCAGAGTCGGAGACCACGGCTTCGACGTGACCATTGAACTGCGTGGCGACGCGAAGGCGTCCGCCGCCGGGCATAGACTCCTTGGCATTGAGCAGGAGGTTGAGAAATACCTGCTGCAGTTTTCCGGGGTTGCCGTGAATGGTGGGCAGATTTTCGATCAGTTCCGCGTCAACAATAATCTGCGCGGTCTTGAACTGATGCTCGAGCAGCGAGAGCGTATCGCGAATGACCTGGTTGAGGTTAGTCTCGCGGAACTCGGTGGTGGAGGTGCGCGAGAAATTGAGCAGGCCGTTGGCGATCTCAGATGCGCGGAAGCTCTGCTGCGTAATCTTCTCGAGCACGGGGCCAAGGCGGGCATCGCCGCGCATCTGCTTGGAAAGCATCTGCGCGTAGGAAGAGATCACCGCGAGAGGGGTGTTGATTTCGTGTGCTACGCCGGCGGCGAGCAGACCGATAGAACTGAGCTTGTCAGATTGGGCCAGCTGATTTTCGAGCGAGACGCGCTCGGTGATGTCATCGACCAGGACGATGCGGCCAACTATGACGAAATCGCGTGAGAGGAGAGGAGCGATTGCGATGTTGACGGTGCGCTGTTCGCCGGCCTTGGTCGTGAGGTGGAATTTATAGAGGTGATGCACTCCGGGCTCGTTACGGAAGCCTTCTAGCGCGGAGACGAATTCGTCGGGAAAGACAGAGCTGAGTTTCTGACCCAGAGCTTCAGACCGGCTGACGGCGTACATGGCCTCCATTTGCGCGTTCCAGCTCTCGATGCGGTCTTCGAGATCGAGAGCGAGGATGCCGACATTGATGGATTCAACGATGTTTTCGTTGAATTCCTTGAGGCGCTCAAACTCACTGATTTTTTCTTCGAGTCGCGCGTAGAGACTGGCGTTCTGCAGGGCGATGCCGATGTAGCTGGCCAGGGACTCGAGCAGTTCCACGTCTTCGCTAGAAAGGAAGTCGCCGCCTGTGGTGCGACCAAGGCCGATGACGGCGATGGTGCGCGCGGTGGCGCCATCCTGCAAGCGGCAGGGCAGGTAGTAGTTCAGATCGAGCAAGGCGGCGGCGCGTTGCTGCTCGGGAGGAAGGTGAAGAGCCTGCTGCGCGTTCTCAAGGAAGATGTGCGAATGGTCGACTGCGGCGCGGTCGAAGTCGAGGAAGCCGAGGGCCAGTTTGCGCTCGGTGGCACTGGATAGCAGACCGTGCGATGCAGCCAGGCGCATGCCACCAGTCGGTTGTGCGAGGAAGACGGCGACACGCGAGACGAGCAGGGTGCGCGGCAGGCGCTCCACGATGGATTCGAGCAGGGCATCAAGGTTGGTTTCCGAACTGAGGCCACGGCCAAATTCAATGAGAGCCTTGCGGTAATCGTACTTTTGCCGGTCGAATGCCTTGTCGACCCAGCTTTGAATACGGCGCTTGAGAGGATCGAACAGTGCGGCCGTCACCAGAATGGCAACCGCAAATCCCCATCTACTGATGGCCTCGGGCAGGCCGTTATTAATGAGCTGAGCGACAAGGGCGATGACGCCGAAGTAGGCACCTAGAAGAGTTGCGGTTGCAAGGGTGTAGGCCACTCCGCGCTTGAAGATCAGGTCGGTATCCATCAGCCGGTAGCGGATGATGGCCCAGCAGAAGGTGAGCGGGAGGAAGACGAGAGAAAGGCCCGCCAGCTTGGTGAGAAGGCTGGGCAAGCGGATGTCGAGAAGGAACGGTACTGCGAAGAGCAGCGTGAACGGGCCGACAGCCAGCCAGGCACCGCGATACAGCCATTTCAACTGCTGACGCAGGAGAGGGGTGTTGGCACGGACGTAGCTGATGGAAAAGAGGGTCGCCGCGAGCACATAGAAAGTGGCGATGTAACCGTAGTTGACCTGATCAAGGCGGTGCAGCAGAATCCCGGTAGCCTGCCAGCGCGTCATCGCAGTGATCCAGAAGCCAATCAGCGCGACACTCGGCGTATAGAGGATTGGGAGAAGCCAGCGGCGTCCGCCGTCTTTGAGGCGCTCCTCGGGGAAACTGATGGCGAAGTGAAGGAAGAGCGCGGGCTGCAGCGCGCCGGCGACGATGTTGGACCAGAAGACGAACTGGTCGACAAGATTCAACTCGCCGGTGTACTTGAGGGCATAGAGGGCAAAGGAAACAAGGCAGAAAAGAAAGAAGTGGGTAGCACGCGGGGCAGTCCAGCGGCGGAAAAGAATGTATACGCCGATGGCGAGATAGACGAGCCCGATGAAACGCAGGCCCTGGTAAGAACTACGGTCGGTTGGTTCGGGGATCACGACGACAGGAGTATCAAGGGGCACCCTGCTGCGCGTGATCTGGTAGTTCGTCTTGATCCAGATGCCTGTGCGGTAAAGCTCTCGCTCAAGGTCCGCGACCCGGGCAACTGGGTGGTCATTGACCGCAGTGAGCAGGTCACCTGTTTGAATGCCGGCGGACTTGCCCGGACCGTCAGGAATGATCTTGGTGGCCAAGAGACCACCGTTCGTTTCTACCCACCAGACGCCGTCATTGGGTTGCTGAAACTTGCTTTCCTGCCGGAAATTCAACACGGCGAGAATCACCAGGCCGACCGTCGCCAGGGCCAGCAGTGTAGCTTGCAACCGGTTGAATAGGCTCGTCTCCATGCGGCTGGGTGCTTGCTTCAGAGTAGTGAAAGCACGCGGGTTGCCATGCGGATTGCGAGCCTCACTCATCAGTACCATCCCGCCAACCTACAGAGAGTGAAAAAGATACAGACGTTCTAATCTTTCGGACGTCAACGCTTCGAGATGTGGATTACATAGAAAAATGCAGAAAACAATAGGCTGCCTATGCGTCCAAGGATCGCCCTATTGGAATCAGTATCTCTAATCAGGGTCTGGTTTTATTGCCACGCGAGAGATTTTAACGAAAATTGAAGGCCTGACAGTGCGAACAATTGGGACAAATCATCGCTGGCCGTAGGTTGCCTTCGGGCCGTGTTTGCGCAGATAGTGATGCTCGCTGACGTGGGTGGGAATGGGTTCTACGGTGGAGTTAAGGAGGGTGGCGCGGAAGGCAAGACGGGCAATGTATTCGAGAACGTCGGCGTGCTCGACGGCTTCCGCCGCTGTCTTTCCCCATGCAAAGGGGGCATGACCGGCAACGAGAACTCCGGGGACCGCGACCGGGTCAAGGCTCTCTGCGCGGAATCGGCGAACGATGACGGCGCCGGTGTTGCGAACGTATCCGGAGGAGACTTCTTCTGCAGTTAGGGCATCGGTGACCGGGACTGGACCGTGGAAGTAGTCGGCGTGGGTGGTTCCGAGGCAGGGAATGGGTTGGCAGGATTGAGCCCAGGCGGTAGCGAATTCGGAGTGAGTGTGAACGACGCCGCCGATCTGGGGGAACTCGCGGTAGAGGAGGGTGTGGGTGTCGAGATCGCTGGAGGGGCGAAGGGCGCCTTCGACGATTTTGCCATCGAGATCGGTAATGACGAGATCGGCGGGGGTCAGGGTAGCGTAGTCGACTCCGCTGGGCTTGATGACGACCAAAGGCTGGGCGCCTGACCGATCGATACCGCTGGCATTGCCGAAGGTATGAGGAGCGAGCCCGCGGCGAGAGATTTCCTGGTTGGCATGAAGAACTTGCTGACGTAGAGACTCGAGGAGCATCTTGCTTCCTGCTGCGAAGTGACCTGGCAAAGAAGTCTTCGCTGGTTGAAAATCATCGACAAGTTTAGCAGCCGGCGAACGGCGGATCTGAGCGCGCGCTAGCCGGCCAGTTTGCTTTACATCGCCCTTGATAGAAGTCTAGGCTATCCCAGTAGGAAACGTTTTCTGCGATTCCGAAAATCGTTGCCGAATCAATGTCGTCGTTGCGCGCGAGGGTAGCAAGAATGAATGCCAAAAAGAGTTCTAAAACCCGGAGAGATGCAGATTCAAACAGTCACGCGGAACCAAGTCGCCGCGAGTTTCTGGCGGGGCTGAGCAGCGCGGCTTTGCTTAGCGCGCTGCCGGTCTCGCAGGCCAATGGGCAGGCTGGGGAAGGTCCGCTCAACATTGCGCGGGTTGCGGTCCCAACGAGCCAGATGGTGACGAGTCAGGACAAGATCTCCGCTTTGAACGACGGATTTACTCCTGCCAATTCATTCGATCGCGCGCACAAGCTCTACGGACTCTGGGAGGAGGGGCCGCAGGAAGGGAACTCGAGGTGGGTGCAATACGAGTGGAGCGAGCCGGTCAGCGTCGACAAGATTGACGTTTACTGGGCGGTGGATCGTCCGCGCGCAGGTGCGATCCCCGGCAGCGAAGGCCCGGTGATGTCGCCGCCGAAAAGCTATCGGATTCTTTACTGGAACGGCAATGATTTTGTTGAAGTAGATCGTGCAGAGGGACTTGGCGTGGATCTGGACAAGTTCAACACGACGACATTTGAAGGCGTAAAGACGACCAGATTGCGACTCGAGGTCACACCTCAACAGGACAAGCCGGCGGGCATCCTGGAATGGCAGGTCTTTCCTCACGGTCCCGTTCCCGAACTTGCTCCGGTCATCGAGGCCGGTGTTGATCGCTCGGTAGTGAGTGATGGGCGGACATATCTTTCAGGCAAGGTAACGTGGCTGAAGGACTCGCGTCAGAACCGGGCGCGGTGGGTAAAGACCGCAGGGCCGGGTGTGGTGGCGTTTGCTGCCGTCGACTCGCCGGTGACCACTGCGACGTTTTCGCAGGCCGGCGATTACACGATTGCGCTGCAGGCTTCGGGGAGCAAAGGGCCATCGCATTCGATCAGTGTGCATGTAGAGCCGGCGCCGCCTGTGGACCGGTTGGACGTGGTTTATACGCGCAGATATGCGATTGATGGGGATTTGTGGAAGCAGCGCGCGAAAGTTTTGATTGTGAACTGGATTCCGCACTGCATCGCGATGTGCGAGCGAAAAGATATCGCCCCGATGCGCGGCGACGGTGGCATCGACAACTTCATTGAGGCGGGCAAGGCCAATCGCGGCGAAGCGCATGGCAAGCACAAAGGCTATGTGTTTTCCAATGCGTGGGTACATCAGACGGTCGAGTCAATGTGCATTGCGCTGATGGTGGATCCGCAGGGCGATGAGGAGATTGTCAATGCGCAGGAGTTGATGCGTGCAACGATGGAGCGCTGGATTCCGATTATTCTCGCGGCGCAGATGCAGGATGGCTATTTGCAGACCGCTTACATACTGGCTGACCGCAAACAGTGGCCGGAGCGGTGGTCGCCGGATCATCGCGGCAACCATGAGGGTTATGTTTCGGGATACTTCATTGAGTCGGCGATTAATCACTACACGCTGACCGATGGGCAGGATCTGCGCCTGTACAACGCTGCCAAGAAGCTGGCGGATTGCTGGGTTGCAAATATCGGGCCGGGGAAAAAGGAATGGTTCGACGGACACCAGGAGATGGAGCAGGCGCTGGTGCGCTTCGGGCGATTCGTCAACGATCAAGAGGGCAATCATCGTGGAGATGCGTATATCGCCCTCGCGAAGTTTCTGCTGGATTCGCGGCGGGGCGGTTCGGAGTACGACCAGAGCCATTTGCCGCCGGGCCAGCAATACGAAGCAGTGGGCCACGCGGTGCGCGCGATGTACTTCTATTCCGGCATGGCCGATATCGCGGCTGAGACGCAGGATCGCGATTATCAGAGCGCGGTGATTTCACTATGGGACAACATGGTGAACAAGAAGTACTACGTCACCGGTGGCATTGGCAGCGGCGAGACCTCTGAAGGGTTTGGCCCCAACTACTCGCTGCGCAATGAGGCTTATTGCGAGACGTGTTCGAGTTGCGGCGTGGTGTTCTTTCAGTACAAGCTGAATCTCGCTTATCACGATGCGAAGTATGCAGATCTGTATGAGCAGACGATGTACAACGCGCTGCTCGGGGGAGTCGCACTGGATGGGCAGAGTTTTTGTTACACCAATCCGCTGGTGAATACGGAGCGAGCCAAGTGGCATGTGTGTCCTTGCTGTGTGGGAAACTTTGCGCGCACGCTGCTCATGGTTCCGACCTGGACTTATCTGAAGAGCAACGACGGACTCTACGTGAACATGTTTGTGGGAAGTCGCATTAACGTGGGCAAGGTCGCGGGCACCGACGTCGAGGTCGTACAAAAGACGGAATACCCGTGGAACGGATTGATTGCGATCACTGTCAACCCGGATGAGGCCAAGACGTTTTCGGTCTATGTGCGCATCCCAGACCGAACTACCAGCAAGCTCTATAAAGATTCGCCGCGTATCAGCGGGGTGAAGCGGTTCGCCGTGAATGGGCAGGAGCAGACGCCGGAGATTCGCAAAGGGTACGCGGTGGTCACGCGCGAATGGAAGCGTGGCGATCGCATTGACTTGGAGTTACCAATGGAGCCGCAGCGCGTTGTAGCGGACAGCCGCATTCAGGCAGATGGTGGTTCAGTAGCTTTGAAGTTCGGCCCGCTGATTTATAACGTCGAGAGAGCCGACAACGAGAATATTGACCGGAAATTGGGTGAGGGCCCCATCCGGGCTGAGTGGCGCAAGGACCTGCTTGGTGGAGTCATGGTGATCACCGGGAAGTGGGAGGATGGTTCGCCGCTGCTCGCGATCCCGAATTTCGCGCGAATGAATCGGGTGGGACCTCCGCCTGAATATCCGAGCGAGGGAGAGCCGGTTCCTGCTCGTGGATCCAAAGGGTCGTTTGATTCGAAGGTCTGGATCTGACGGCTCTTCCGTTGGAATCATGACCGCAAAGCTGGGTCGGCGGCTTTTTATTGAGGCTACTCGTCTGAGAGAGAACAGCAGGCACCAAAAATCCACAAATAGCAGGGCAGTTGTAATCTCTGGCACCGCGAGGGCGTCTACCTCAGTGATGGCTGCCTGCACAGCATTGGAACCGATGATCAAGGTCACGGCGGAAGAAGTTGCCGCGCAGGAATTCGAGAGCATTGTCGCCAGTCACCGGCCGCAGATTTTTCGTTTTCTGCTGGCGTCGACGCGCGATGTGGATTTGGCGGAGACACTGACGCAGGACTGCTTTCTGAAGGCGCACCGGAACTGGGCCAGTTTTCGCGGGGAGTCGAGCGCGCTGACGTGGTTGATGCGGATTGCGATCAACCTGCAGAAAGATCATTGGCGCAACCGGCGGTTGCAGTTCTGGCGGCTGACGCGGACGAATGCGGTGGATTTGGATGAAGCGAGCGACTGGCTACCGAGCGGCGAGCGGACTGTGGAGCAGCGCATGCTGGCGCGGGAGAAGGTTGCGAAGGTGTGGCGGTCAGTGGAGAATTTGAGCGAACGGCAGCGCACCGTATTTCTTCTACGCTTTGTGGAAGAGATGGAATTGAAAGAGATTGCCGCATTGACCGGCATGGGTGAAGGAACAGTGAAAGCGCATCTATCGCGGGCACTGAGCAGGGTTCGCAGGGAGTTTGGAGACACGCAATGAATTACGAGGATCAAAACGCAAAGCTGACCGGACAAGCGGAAGATCCGGAAAGGTTACAGCCGGAACTTCGCAAGGCATTGGACGATTTCAAGTTGAGCGTAGATGCGTGGAGCGAGGCGATGATCAGCCGTCCGCGTGAAGCGCAGGCACTAGCGCGCAGGAATTGGAGTGCGATTACGAAGTGGGCTATGGGATGCTTGGTGTTCGCAGGCACGGTTTCCAGCGGTGTGTATCAGAATCACAAGCAGGTGGAAGCAGCCAGGGTTGAGGCGACGCGGATTGCGGAGCAGCAGCGTGCAATGGAAGCGGCTAAGGTCGCCAATGTAAATGAAGAAGATTTGATGGCAGATGTGGACAGCGACGTGGCGCGGCAAGTTCCGAGTGCGCTTGAGCCAATGGCGACAATGATGAACGACGATCAGACCAAGGGAAATTGAAGTACTTGCTGATTCGAGGAAATCTCAGCACAGGAGAAAGAAAATGAAAGTTCTATTGGCAGTCCGGTTGGGAATCACGATGGCGGCGACTTTGGCCGCAGGCACGGTGTTCGCGCAAGGCCCGGGGATGATGCAGGGACCAGGACAGGGTGGTCCTGGATTCGGCGAGCATCGGCCTCCGATGGAGCGGGCGATGCGGGGTGATCGCGGTCGGTGGTGGAACAATCCCAAGATTGTTGAAAAGCTGAAGCTCACGGATGATCAGCGCAAAGCGATGGATGAGATCTTCCAGCAACATCGAGAGAAACTGGTGGATTTGCGCGGCAACGTGGAAAAGGCGGAGATCGCGATGGAGCCGCTGGTGAAGGCCGATCAGCCAAATGAGCAGGCGGTGCTGGCGCAAATCGATAAGGTGGCACAGGCACGCGCGGAACTGGAGAAGGCGAATGCGCGATTCCTGTTTGAGTTGCGCGCCAAGTTGACGCCTGACCAGTGGAAGCAAGTGCAGGAATTCCGGCAGAATCGCGAAGGAATGCGCGATATGCATCGCGGAGGCGAAGGTCGACGGGGTATGGGCAGTGACCACGGTGCGCCTGCTCCGCCACCTCCTCCCGGACCGCAGGGAATGCTCGATGACGGACCGGACGAAAATATTCCGGCAGCCACTGTAAACCAGTAGCGCAGATTTTCCGTCATTGGAAGTGTAAGCAGAGAGCAAATGCGGTTTTAGTTAATACCGGTGGCGGCAGGAGAGGGCTCCTGCCGCCGAATTTTTTAGAGCAGAGGTCAAAGACAGAGACTAAGGACTACCGAAAGCAAGAGAAGGTCGTGAGCGCAGGCGCCAAGCTTTGTTTTTGATCACAGTTCTAGTTCTCACATTTTGTGTGCTCTAATCCGGCGTTGCTATTCCTATTCCCTTGACCTAGACATGCTGGACGGCCTGAGCCAGATGGCTAAGGCTGGATTTTGCGTCGCCATAAAGCATCGAAGTGCAGGATTTGAAGAAGAGCGGATTCTCCAGTCCCGAGAAGCCGCGCCCCTGTCCTCGTTTGAGTACGATTACACTCTTAGCGCGATCGACTTCGAGGATGGGCATTCCGGCGATAAGGGATTTGGGGTTGTCGCGAGCATCCGGATTGACGACGTCGTTGGCGCCTATGACGACGGCCACGTCGGTGGATGGAAATTCGGGATTGATCTGCTCCATTTCATAGAGAGAGGAATAGGGCACGTTGGCTTCGGCGAGCAGGACATTCATGTGTCCGGGCATGCGGCCGGCTACGGGATGGATGGCGTATTTGACTGTGACGCCGCGGGCTTCAAGAAGTTCGGCGAGTTCGCGCACGGCATGCTGGGCCTGTGCAGTGGCCAGTCCGTAGCCGGGAACGAAGATAACGCGGCTGGCGAAGGCCAACTGCATGGCTGCATCGTCGAGGCTGATTTCGCGCATTACGCCGCCTGCATCGGTGGTAGCTTCGGCGATGACCGCGCCGAATCCGCCGAAGAGGACGTTGGTGATGGAGCGATTCATGGCTTTGCACATCAGAACAGAGAGAATGAATCCGGAGAAGCCATCGAGCGTACCGGCAATGATGAGCACATTGTTGCCGAGTACGAAGCCGGTGGCGGCGGCGGCAAGACCGGCGTAGGAATTGAGCAGCGACATCACGACCGGCATGTCAGCCGATCCGATGGGAATGACGAGCATGACGCCGAAGACGAATGCAAGGCCGAGCATGATGTAAAAGACAGCGACTTTTTCAGGGTGGGCGATGAAAATGAAGAAGCACGTCGCCATGGTGAGGAAGATGAGGCCATTGACAACATTCTGACCTTTGAACTGGATTGGCTTGCCGTGGATGATGCCCTGTAGTTTGCCGGCGGCGATCAGCGATCCGGTGGTTGTGAGTGCGCCGAGCATGACTTCAAAGCCCAGAGCCCACCGGGTCACGGCGGGCATATCATTTGCGTGGACCAGGAATTCCCCAACGCCGACCAGAGACGCAGCGAGCGCGCCGAATGCGTGGGAGAGCGCCGTCCGCTGGGGCATTGCGGTCATGGGAACCCAGATGGCCATCCATGCGCCGATGATGGAACCAATGGAGAGACCGGCGATGATCCAAACCCAGGTGACGATGTGTGCGCCGATGAGAGTGCCGATGATGGCTGCGAGCATTCCGCCTTCGGCAAGGAACATGCCGCGGCGCGCGGTCTCGGGGTGTGACATTCCTTTGAGCGCAAAGACGAAGAGGATGGAAGCGATAAGGTAGGTGGCTTCCATGAAATAGGTGGACATGGTCATTTGGCCACCTCTATCTGCGCCGGCTTCTGCTCTTTGCGCTTGTTGAACATTTTGAGCATGCGGTCGGTGATGCCGAATCCGCCCACCACGTTGATGGTGGCGGTGGTCACGGCGACGAAGCCGAGGATGTGCGCAAAGAGGGGATAATGCGCCGCTCCCGCAAGTACCAGCGAACCGATAAGCGAGATGCCTGAGATGGCGTTGGTAGCAGACATCAGCGGAGTGTGCAGCAATGGCGGCACGCGGCTGATGACCTGGTAGCCGAGGAAGGCGGCCAGCGCGAAAACATAAATCGAAGCGATAAGGACTGCGCGTGTCATGGTCTTTCCAAAAGAGCAGCGGAATTCTATCTTGTTGGCGGCGCTGGGCCGAGTTGTCGGTGGAGCCTAAACCCAAGCCTCAACGCGAGACATGGGCACCCAGGAATTCGATCAGGTGAGAGCAATTGATGTTTCCAGCAGTTTCGCCACACGCGGATTCACGGGACTGCCTTTATGAGCGACGCATGCGCCAGCGAGGACTTCGTCTGCCATGTCGATGCCGAGTTCGCCCTTCTTTACGATGAGGCCAAGGAAGTTGAGAATGTTGCGCGCATAGAGGGCGCTGGCGTCAACTGGACACTCGGCAGGCAGGTTGAGAGGAGCCATCAAGGTCACTCCCCCGAGCGTTTGCGTGAGGCCCGGAATGGTGAGTTCGCAGTTGCCGCCGGCTGGTGCGGCGATGTCGACGACGACTGAACCTGAGCGCATGGCCTGCACCGCATCGCGACGAATCAGTCGGGGGGCAGGGCGGCCGGGAACCTGTGCGGTGGTGACGATCACGTCGGAGTGAGAGGCGGTGCGGGCGATCAGGTCGCGTCCACGGTCGAGGGCTTCTTCGCTGAGTTCGGCTGCATAGCCTCCGCCGCCTTCAGTATTGATGCCGCCGAGGTCGACGTCGAGGAATTTTGCTCCAAGGGAACGGACTTGCTCTCCCGCGGCGGCCCGAACGTCGTAGGCCTCGACGACGGCGCCAAGACGGCGCGCGGTGGCGATGGCCTGAAGGCCGGCTACTCCGGCGCCGATGACGAAGACGCGGGCGGGTGGAATGGTGCCGGCGGCGGTCATCAGCATGGGGAAGAGGCGCGGCAGAATTCCGGCAGCATTGATGACGGCTTTGTAGCCGGCAACGGTGGCCATTGAGGAGAGCGCATCCATTGATTGAGCGCGGCTAATGCGCGGCACTAGTTCCATGCTGAAGAGCGTGACGTGGAGGGCAATGGCGGTGGCCAGTGCCGCGGGGGCATCGAGTGGGCGCAAAAAGCCGATGACGGCCGAGCCAGATTTGAGCAGCGCCTGATCGGATGCGCTGGGGGCGTTGACCACCGGGATGAGATCGGCTTCGCCGAGGATGGAAGGGCGGTCGCCGGTGACGGTAGCTCCGGTGGCGGCATAGGCTTCGTCGGAGGCGCCCGCAGCTCTGCCCGCGCCGGATTCAACCGCAACCATAATGCCCTGGGCGATCAGCGATTTGAGATTTTCGGGCAACAGCGCAACGCGGGTTTCGCCGGGTGCGGTTTCTTTGAGAATGCCTAAGAGCAATTTGCCTCCACGAAAGTTGAATGGGGTTGGACGCATACAACGGTACGCGTTGCGGCGTGCTGCGTCATCCTCAAAAAATTATTGAACTGGAAAGGGGGTGAATCGTGTGATGTTGATCACTCGGGGTGTGTTGAGAATGTAAACTCCCTAAATTGTCAGGAGTGCGACTTCGGCTCCGCAAGGTGGTGATGAATATGGCTCGTCGTTCGTTCCTCCGTCAGATGTTCGCGCTCCCATTCGTCGGCATTACTTCCGGTTGGGGGCAGAGTAGCGGCCACAAACAGTTAAATATCATGATGAAAAGTGCATGGGGATCCGATGATCCCACCAAGGCCGCCTTTCCGTTCTTGCATGGCCTTGCGCTTTCAGAAGCTGGACATTCGGTTCAGATTTTCCTGCTCGGCGAAGGAGTATCGCTCATGCGGCAATCTGTTGCTGCCGCCGTGGTGCCAGTTGGCTGGCCAGCGCTCGGAGAGACCCTGAGAAAAGTGGCTGACCGAAAGGTCCAGATCTACGCATGCGGAGCATGCTGTCGAGCGCGAAGTGTGGCGCAGTCCGATCTCGATCAGTGGGGAGCGAAATTCGGCAGTCCCACGATCTTTGTTTCGTTGGTAGAGTGGGCGGACCGCGTGATCACGGAGTAAACGACGGGTGCGGACAGGATCTATCGATCCCGTCCGCGATGTTGGTGCAGCTATTTCGGAAGCGATGCAGTGCCGATGACGGTGAAGCCAGCTTCTGATTTTGCTTTTGTCTCTTCAGGTTGTGCGCCGCCGAGTGTCAGTGTGTATTTGCCGGCGAGAATGGAGCGGTTGCCCTGATCGTCCACGCTCGAGAGTGAGCGTGGCTCGATCTTGAGGGAGACTTCCTTGCTGGCGCCGGGGCCGATGGTGACGCGGTCGAAGCCGACTAGTGTGTGGATGGGGCCACCCTCCTGTGGAGTTCTCAGGTAAGCTTCGACAACTTCGTCGCCGCTCATGGTGCCGTTGTTGGTGACGCTGACAGTCGCAGTGATGGGATCTCCTGCTTTGAGATTGGAGGAGGAGAGCTTGACCGGGCCGTAGGTGAATTTCGAATAGCTGAGGCCATAGCCGAATCCCCAGAGCGGCTTGCCCGTGAAGTAGCGATAGGTGCGACCTTTCAGTGAGTAGTCAGTGAAGGCGGGAAGGCCGTCGAGCGAGGCGTAGAAGGTGACGGGCAGGCGTCCAGCGGGATTATTCAGTCCGGCGAGGGTACGAGCAATTGCCGTGCCGCCATCGACGCCGGGGTACCAGGCTTCCAGGATTGCAGCAGTACGTTCGTTCGCCCAGTTGAGGGCGATGGCGCTTCCGCTTTGCAGAACGACGACGATAGGCTTTCCAGTCGCTGCCAAGGCTTCTAGCAATTTCTGCTGAGGCCCTGGCAGATCGAGGCTGGTGCGATCGCCGCCGCTGAAGCCGGGGATCTTGATGGGCATTTCCTCGCCTTCGAGTTGAGGCGAGAGCCCGACGAAGGCTACGACGACTTCAGCTTCTTTGGCGCGTGCTACTGCTTCGTCGATCTGGGCCTGGGCGGGAGCTTCCCATTTCAGCGTTAGTCCTCCGCCGGACTGATCGGCCGCGTGGGAGTACTCGAGCTTGAATTCGTGCTCTCGGGTGTCGGGGAAGTCGAATGCGATTTTTGTCGGTTTGGCGAAGCTCATCACCGGCGGGGCGGTGGGAGACGCACCGGCCTCCGCATGGAAATTGCCCATCGTGGAGAGGTCAAGCTTGGCGCGAAGACTTCCTTCACCGAGCACCTTACCGTCTATGGTCAGACGATAGCCTTCTTCCGGCGAATAGGGAAAGCTGTCGCCGAGTTCGACTGTGAATATGTAGTGACCGGGCGCGGGCGCAGCGATGGTGCCGCTCCAGCGCACAGAGTAGTTGCGGGTCTCGACCTCAGGGCGAGGCTTGGCGTTTTCCCAATCGGTCTGGACGAGGGGTTCGGTTTCAGTGGCGACCGGGCGGCCTGTCCAGTCAGGAGTGGCGAAGAACTCGGTCTTCAGTCCTTTGTTGATACCGAAGGCAGTACGCGGCACAGGTACTCCGAAGCCTTCCGCGAGCATGGAACCTTGTGCGTAGAGGATGGGCGTGCTCTTGAACTGATTGAGCATGCCATCGAGAGGCGTGACGGGATGAAGCGGTGTGCCCACGTAGTTGCCGAGGATCGAAGGCAATGAGTCCGCAGTTGGTCCGATGACGGCGATCTTTTCAGGAGTCTTGAGAGGGAGCGTGCCGTTGTTCTTGAGTAGCACCATGCTCTCCTCCGCAGCCTTGCGCGAGGTCTGGCGATTAGCGTCGGAGGCTACAGATGAGAATGGGATGCGATCGAAGGAGGAGCCGAGCGGATCGAACATGCCGAGTTGAAAGCGCGCGGTATAAAGACGCTCGGCGGCCTGTGTGACCAGGTCTTCCGTGACAAGTCCTTTGTGCACTGCGTTGGCGAGGGTGTTGAAGCCAGGTGTCCAGATACTGCAGGAAAGATCGGTGCCAGCCTGCAATGACAGGGCGGCCGAATGCATGATGTCGGGCGTCTTCTTGTGGCCCTGGTTCACATCCACGATGGCGCCGCAGTCTGAGACCACGAAGCCCTTGAACCCCCAAGCATCGCGGAGATGTTCCTTCAGAAGCATCTTGTTAGTGCAGGCTGGAAACTCGTCGATGGAGTTGTAGGCGCACATCACGGATTGCACGTGGCCCTCTGTAACGGTGGCGCGGAAAGCCGGTAGATAAGTCTCTTCGAGATCGCGCGGGCTGGGATCAACGTTGAAGCCGTGACGCAACGATTCAGGGCCGCTATGCACGGCGAAGTGTTTGCTGGTGGCAACGGCGCGTAGATGCTGCAAGTCATTGCCCTGAACTCCTCCGATGAAAGCGATGCCGAGACGACCCGTGAGGAAGGGATCTTCGCCGTAGGTTTCCTGGCCGCGTCCCCAGCGGGGATCGCGGAAGATGTTGATGTTGGGCGACCAGAAGGTGAGTCCGTAGAAGATGCGGTGATTGCCTTCGTGCTGGGCCTCGTTGTATTTGGCACGAGCTTCTGAGGAGATGACATTGCCCATGTTGCGCACCATTCTTGGGTCCCATGTGGCGGCCATGCCGATGGCCTGGGGAAATACCGTGGCATATCCAGCCCGCGCGACTCCATGAAGGGATTCGTTCCATGTCTGATAGTCGGGAATGCCGAGACGGGGAATGGCGGTGGCCCAATCTTCGAGCTGCGCAGCTTTTTCATCGAGCGTCATGCGACCGACAAGGTCATGGGCGCGTTCCTGCGGAGAGAGATTTGTGTTGAGATAAGCAGCTTCCTGTGCGGACGCATTTGCGGCAAACACGGCAAAGGTCAAAAGCAGAATGAAAAGCCAGCGATGAAGCGGCATTATTTGTTCCTCCATAAGCTGCGCCCGCACTCGTCAGAGCACGGACGGGTCGGTTTCTGCCGGGCTAAATCGCGGTTGCGCCAGCGTTCGCCGACGTATTCGCGCACGGGTCTCGTACAAGAAAGGTCAGCGGAAAAAATGTACTAGGTTAAGGCTACGATTGGCTAGGTTTATCGGTTTACTTTGAGCGCTTTGCGAGCATGGTTCGTCCTAGTGTTCCTGGGCGGACTTCTTCTCAGCCGCCGTCTCCATGCGTTCAAGCATTGCTTGCCAGGCTGTGAATTTGGGATGGCGGTGTAGCGACTCGAGACGAGGATCGGCGAGCATCTGAAAAAACCAAGGGCATCGCGATTCGGCGGCTGTCTGCATTTCCGCGATGGCCCCTTCTACATCTCCAAGGGCTGCGCAAATGGGAGCAGTGAATGAACTCAAGACGAAACGTTCGCGGCTGAGCCACTGGAGACGCTCGAGGATGGAACGAGCTTCGTCTGCTCGTCCGGCCTGAGCCAACGCGTAGCCACAGACTGCGGTTGCCGGATCGAAATAGGGAACTTGCCGCGCTAGATTCTCGGCGACGGTGATGGCGCGGTCTGCATGACCGTTAAAGGCGAGGATGATCGCGCCGTAGATATTCGTGCTTTCGTGATTTGGGAAGATGTCGAGCGCGTGTTCAGCCTGAGCCACGCTCTTCGCGGCTTCTCCAGATAAATGGTAAGCCCAAGCTAGGCGGGCGTTCACCCACGGGGAGTAGGGATCTGCATGCAGCGCCTGGGTGAGCAATTCAATGGCTTCAACGAAGCGGTGACGGCTCAATGAGAACAGCGAGCGATGGCGCGTGATCGACGTTTCGTGAGGAAGGTGCGCACTACCAGAAAAAGCGCGAATGGCTCCCGGCAAATCATGGTCAACATGAAAACGGACCCAACCGAGCGCGGGAAGCACGGCCTCTGCGCCTTCCATGGGAGCGGGGATGGCTTCGGCGGCCAAGCGCACCTGCTGTGCTGCCTCGACTGGCGGTACAAAGCCGGAGATCATCTGAACCACGCGTGCGTTGGCGAGATCGATATGTGAGGCATATAGGCTGGGATCGAGTTCGGCTGCTCGCAGCAGATGCTGAATGCCATCCTGCATGCGGTGACGCTGCAGTGTCTGCCATTCGTGGTGTCCGCGCAGGAAAAGCTCGTAAGCTTGGCGACGCTGCGGATCGTCCAACTTGCCGGGGCCTGCGGTATTCCGCCGGGAAAGAAACGAATCGTAGGTGCTGAGGCGAACGTAGAGGCGATTCGCTAACTCCGACTCCAGCGCCGCGATTCGCGCTTGAGGGACTAACATGTCTTCGACCCAGATCTGTGTACCGTCGGCAACTTGGATCATCTCTGCGCGCAAACGAAAGTGCGAAGGCAGGGCTCGAAGCGTCCCCGTAAGTACGAGATCAGCCTGCAGGGCTTCTCCCACCTGCTGCGCGGTGATCCCCCGCGCCGAGAGAGAGAATGCGGAATCTCGTGCAAGGAGGTGCACCGGGGAAAGTCGATCAGCAGTGAGAAGGGAGATTGTTTCCTCAGCGATCGATGGGCCAAGATGAGCGGGCACATTCATCTCTACCGCAAATGGCACGATAACCAACCGCGGTCCCGGCGGAAGCGATTCGACTTCGCTCTTGTGTACATCTGTGGAGAGCCGGTAGCCGCGTTTGTAGACGGTTTGAATGTAGTCGTCGGGTGCTAGCAACTCGCGGAGTGAGGAGAGGCATTTGGTCACGCTGTCGTCAGTGACATGCACATCGCCCCAGAGTGCCTGTTTCAATTCGCGGTGAGTGACGATGTTTCCCGCATGCGCTAGCAAAACGTTCAGAGCGGCAAGTTCCTTGGGTGGAAGATGAATAACCTCAGCGCCGCGGGTGAGTGTGCCGTCCGCTCCAAGATGGAGATTTCCGAAAGTGACTGCGCGACCAGGTAGAGCGCTAAAACTTGATGCAGGACGGGATTGAACCATCTTCTACCTCGAATTTCGGAAAACTGCTCTGAGTTTCATTGAACTCAAAAGCTGACGGCCTCCTTTGTGCAATCACATTGTCTTGGGGAATGAAAATGAAAGAAAAGATCCCTCCGTTCGGAATCAATAACTCCGGAAATATTTCGTTTCGCGCACCAATTATGTACCTTAACTGCGTTATTCAGGTGTGATGAAGTCTGTCTTTTGTCGGAGGTATTGGTAACGTAGTGGGAAGTTACTGCGCGCAGTTTCGTAATAGGAAAATCTGGTGCGAGTTTCGCGAAATATCGCTCACAAAATTGGAATGCCGTAGGATGGTTGGTTCAGAGATCGGCTGGATTAACTTTCACATCACGACATGAGACCTCGGGGAGGCGAGGTCTCATGCAAGGCCGAATGCTTAACCAGGAAGCTTCAAATGTATCGGCTTAATACTTTGATTTGATTGCGTATGTGAAGCCCATGGTGAATTGGAACGAATTATGTTTCGATGGCGGGTCTGAAGCGGGCGTGTTGTTGATGTAGCTGTCCAAGGTTCCCAAGGAGAAGCTGAGATTTTTGTATGCGGGAAACGCCAGCGTATTGGTTTCATCGGCGGAATAAGCGTGAGGATTGTTGAACGCCGGGATGAAGGCGAGACCTTGCGTATAGACCACGTTTTTGTGATGGAGCACATACGAGAGTGACAGCGTCGATCCGATCAGGTTCTGGTTCGAACCAGAATAAAAGAACTGTTGCTTCTCGTACTGAATCGTTGCTTTGAGGTCGGCTTCCTGCTTTGCGGTTTTGAGAGCAGTCCAACCGATCCCACCGCCATAGATTTGCTGAAGATCTAGGTTTTGAGCGTAATTGTGATCGAAGGCAGTCTGTCCCAGGGCGAAGAAGCGTGGCGACAAATACTCATCGCGCTCTGCATCGGCATGGTAAAGAGCGGACTTGGTGACCACGGCAGGTACGAAGGTTGGAGGTGTCGTGGGAATTGTGAATGCGGGCTGGGTGATTTTCCCGTAAGAGCCGCTGAAATCGAACGACGTACGATCGCGTGGATTCAACCAGCTGGCGGTGGGCACCACGCGCACCATGCCGATGCCGCCGGAGAACGTGTACTGGTTTTGGCTTGCGGTGACGATCGCCGCGCCGGCCGTGGCAGCACCATTCCATCCGGAAAGGAAGCTGGGAGAATGAAAGAGCTGCTTATCAAGGGTGGCTTTGTCCATGATGAATGCGGCATCGGCAACGGGGATCGGCGCCGGCGCGTTGTCGGTATGCAGGGTAAGCGACTGATTGGCGACTTCGATGGTGCCGTTGGGAATCGTCTTTGAACTCTTCTTGCCACGAATCTTCACGTTTTTATCGATCACGGCGAAATTGCCGCTGGTGTGCAGTTCCTTGATCTTGTCCCAGCCAAGCGTGACGTCTCCTAGCGGATCGGAGTGGAACGTCACTTTGCCGCCAATCTCATTGACGAGTTTGCCGTGGAGGGTGTCGCCGTTGCTGAGGACTAGCTCATCGGGCGCGGCGTCTTTAGCTTGCGCAGTGAGATACCCGGGGCTTGCCAGGGCGCAGAAAAGCATCGCGAATGGAATGAGGGCGAGGCGTTGAGGCAAACGGGAGATCAGGGCGCGACGGAATAGAAAGGCGGTAAGCAGGGTCATGGGGGTGATCCTCTTTCAGATTTTTGACATTCTTCATGATCGCCGGTCGAGGGCTGCAACGACGTAATTAACATGCTAAAGCGTTTACATGCGATGCGCATAAGCCGGAATTCAGAAATCTTTCAGATGATGGAAGCCGGATTCGCGGAAGACTTGTTGCGCGAGGTAAGAGCGATGGCAAACGGACCGTCTTATGCACGTTGGGCGCTGGAACCTTACAGCATTGGCATGAAGCTGCGCACACTGCGCACGCAAAGACATTTGACGCTTTCGCGGCTGGCGGTGGAAACCAACTTGTCGACCGCATTGCTTTCGAAACTGGAAACAGACAGGATGATCCCAACGCTGCCGACCCTGGCGAACATCTGCCGGGTCTATGGAGTCGGACTGAGCTATTTTTTTTCGGATGCCGCGAAGCATACCCTTGCGATTACGCGCAAGGCCCATCTCATCGGAAATGGGCGAGGTCAGGATGGAGTAAAGCAGGTGCTTCTGCACGCATTGACTTCGGATGCGCGTCTGGTGGCGCGAATGGTTGAGTATCCGCAGGGCGCCAGCGGGACAATGTCGGAAGGTGGACAGCCGGCGTGCAGCCTTGTTTATGTGCTGGAGGGGAAGCTGCAGATGGACTCGGGCGGAATGCATGAAGTCCTGGAAACGGGTGACTGCGCGTATGTTGACAGCGACATGGCCATCGCGTGGGGCGCGCAGGGAACAGACCGCTGCCGCGTGCTGTCGGTGACGCCGGGTAATCGGCATGAGGGCTGACGCATTTCCGAAAATATCGCTGCAATCGCGACAGTAGCTCTTCAGGATTTACCGCTGGCGGGCGAGGTCTGTAGGATGTTCCTTGCATTCATGACAGTGCAAGTTCGAATGGCAAGGACAGCGAGACTATGCGACCCAATCTGAACCTGATGAAAGCGACTCTGACCGGAGCGCTCGGTGGCCTGCTTTTTGGATTCGATACAGTTGTGATCTCCGGGATCATCGATTCCGTCGTGAAGCTGTATGGGCTGAGCGACTACGGCAAGGGATGGACGGTCGCGATTGCGCTGATTGGGACGGTGGTGGGGTCGTTCAGCGCCGGCGTGGTGGGTCACAAGTTGGGTTCGCGCGAAACGCTGCGGCTGACTGCGGTGCTCTATATCGTTTCGGCATTGGGAAGTGCGCTGGCGTGGAACTGGCCTTCGCTGATGATCTTCCGGTTTATCGGCGGATTGGGGATTGGCGCGTCGTCGGTGCTGGGGCCTGTGTATATCGCGGAACTCGCTCCGGCCAAGTGGCGCGGACGGCTGGTGGGTGCGTTCCAGTTTAACGTGGTCTTCGGCATCCTGGTTGCGTATACGTCGAATTACCTGATCCGTTTGCTGCACCTGGGCGCGACGGAATGGCGCTGGCAAGTAGGCGTCGCGGCGGTTCCGGCGTTGGGTTTCCTGATTCTGCTCTTCGGGATTCCGCGCAGTCCACGGTGGTCGGCTTCGCGCGATCGCATCGATGAAGCACTGGAAGTTCTCAAGCTTATGGGCGAGCCTGAGCCTGAAGCGGAACTGGCGGACATTCGCAAGGCGCTGGCTGAAGAACATGCAACGGCACATGAGCCGGTGTTCCGATGGAAATATCGCTATCCGTTATTCCTGGCGATCACGATTGGGGCATTCAACCAGCTGGCCGGAATCAACGCAATTCTGTATTACCTGAATGACATTTTTCAGGCTGCGGGATTCAGCCAGTTATCGGGTGATCAGCAGGCGATCGCGATCGGGTTTACCAACCTGATTTTCACCATGATCGGGATGAGCATGATCGACAGGGCGGGGCGCAAGACGCTCCTGCTGATCGGTGCAGCAGGCACGGCGAGTTGCCTGGCAGGCGTGGCTTGGATCTATCGCAGCAACGCCCACCAGGGAATGCTGGTATGGCTGCTGATCGGGTATATTGCTTTCTTCGCGATGTCGCAAGGTGCGGTGATCTGGGTATATATCGGCGAGGTGTTTCCAAACGCTGTCCGCTCAAAGGGGCAGGGCGTTGGCAATGCGAGCCACTGGACAATGAATACCATCATTGCGTTGAGCTTCCCGTGGGTCGCGTCGCACCTGGGGCAGAGCGTGCCGTTTGTTTTCTTCTCGGTGATGACGGTGGTGCAATTCCTTACCGTGCTCTTTACCTATCCCGAGACGAAGGGTCAAACGCTGGAAGCCCTTCAAAGGAAGCTGGTCGTGGCGGACTGACCGGCCAGCGCTGGGATGCGACGGCGTTGGACTACAGATCCTGCGCCAGACCCCCCTCCCATACTCTGTAGGGAAGATTTCTCGTTTCAATGGGTTAGGCGGTGCTGATGGCTGCAAAGTCTACTGTCAATTGGACTTAGCCGCAGATTCCTCTCAGCATTAGACTTATGGGCGCCTTCCGTAAGAATCGCGTGATTGCGCGCGATTTTGCGCGGGAGTCCTTTCAATCGCAAGCCGAGCCAGAGCGTCTTAGTGCTTTTATTGTGCTCCAATGGCATGCAATTACCTGCAAATTGGGCGAAATAGTTTAGTTAGTGGATACAGGCACTTAGTGGCTACTTTGCGAACGTGACGCTTGACCTGCGGACGTGGCCGGGACGCGAAAGCAGCAAAAACAGACGCATATCCTCACTCCGCTCCTCAGGAGGACGACTTTGGGAAGAGTGCAAACTGGCACGTGAATGCGCCCCGGTGATCCTTGTCACCAACAGGGAAGTGCGTTCCGACCTATACGTAGAGGTGGGATCGAGATGTTGGGTGTGTAGGCGCGGCGTTGACGCTGTCCCTGTGAGGTTTGTATGGAGCAGATTGCAAATCCGATTTCGGAACAGGTCAGAGAAGTCGTCGAAGCCGTTGTGGAGGCTTTGCGGGTGCCCAAGCCTGACGAGCTTTCGCCGTCGGCGGCATCGAGTTCGTTTGAGGCCGAATCTCTTCGCGCGGAGATCATTCGTGCAGGTCGCAAGCTTTGGGAGCGGCAGTATGTTGACGGCAACGGAGGCAATATCAGCTGCCGGCTGGGCACCAAATACGTGCTGTGTACTCCGACGATGATGAGCAAGCGCGATCTGGAGCCGGCGGATATCTGTTTGTCGGATATGGAAGGGAACATTGTGGCCGGGGATCGGCTGCGTACTAGCGAATTGCTGTTGCATCTGGAGATTTATCGCGCCAATCCGCGGGCGCGCGCGGTCGTTCATTGCCATCCACCGTATGCGACTGCTTTTTCGCTGACGGGAACGGCTCCGCCGGTGGGCTTGATCTCGGAGTACGAAATTTTTATCGGTCCGGCTGCACTTGCGCACTATGAGACTCCGGGAACGCATGCTTTTGCCGAGACGGTGTTGCCGTTTGTGCGGGATCACAACACGATTCTGCTTGCGAATCACGGTGTGGTCTGCTGGAGCGACACGGTGACGCATGCCGAGTGGCTGACGGAGATTCTTGAGTCGTATTGCAAGACGTACCTGATTGCCAAGCAGATTGGCAAGCCGCTGACACATATTCCCGAGGAGAAGATCCAGGAGATTCTGGCGTTGAAGCGGAAGCTTGGGTTCCCGGATGCGCGCATGGAGCCGCTGCTGCCAAAAGCGGAAGCTGCGAATGCACCAGTGAATCCGGAGTTGGAGAAGTTGGTGCGGCAGGTGGTGTCGCGGCTGGAAGAGCGGTAGCTGCTGTACAAATCGGGACTCCGCTGCCCCAATGAGATGCAGTCTTAGGTCCGCTTGTGATGGCGATCCAGTTTACTGATGAGTATTTGACGGTTCGTCCACCAGCCACCCGGAATCCAGAAGTTGAGACCGACCGAGCGTTCAAACGAGACATGCCGCCCCAACAGCAGGCAGCATGTCTAGCATTTGATTTCTGGTTTTTAGCGATTCAGCACCGCACTCTTCGCCCCCCCTTGCTGCAGTGACGCCACGAATTTGACGAGATTGTTCGCTCTCAAATCCGGCGCTTGCCCGAACCGCGACTGGAACAGGTCTCCCCAGATCGGCATGTCGATTGATCCGTGCGCGTGGCCCTTCAAGCCGAACTTCAAAATCCCCTCTACTTTCATCCGCGGGTACTTGCCGTCGTTGCGTTCCGCCAACCTGCTCAGATCCGTCGGCGCTGCCTTGACGAATTGAGCGGCTGGCCCGTCACCCTTTCCCTGAAGCCCATGGCAAGAAGCGCAGTAATCCTTGTACATCTGCGCACCCGAAGTCGGATCGCTGTATGGTACCGGCGCCAACTTGATTTCCTTTTCCTTGCTTTGCGACCATGAGGTCGAAGCCAGACAAGCAACGAAGATGAACATCAAAATCCTGAGGTGTTTCATACTCTTCCCCTTTCAAAAGATCTGGCAGGGCGGAGCGGAAGGGGGCAACTCCGAAAGGGGTTGAAGAATCGCCGCCGCTTCCGGACCGCCCTGGCTTTTGACCTGACCAAATCACGGCGGCATCTTGCACCTTACTCAGGCGACGCTTCAATGAAAGGCCGATAACTCCTCTATACAAATTCGATAATCGGGCAAGTCCTCAACTGCAGGCAGTTTGGGGAGTGTTGCGTTCATTGAATTCCGGTAAGTGGTAAACTTCCGCCGTACAAAAACGTGCAGGTTATTCGCCCTCACATCTGGAATCTCGCACTTCGCGTTGTGCTCGAGGGTTTTCCCGATGAAGATCGATTCACGGGCCGACCATACCGTTCGCTTCGGCACGTTTGAGCTCAATCCCCGCACCCGAGAGCTTTATCGGAATCGCTCTAAACTGAAACTTCACGGCCAGCCCATTGACTTGCTTGAGATTCTGCTGGAACATGCCGGCGAGTTGGTCACCCGCGAGGAACTCCGAACAAGACTCTGGCCTGCAGACACCTTCGTCGACTTCGAACATATTCTGAACAACAACATCAAAAGGCTGCGGGAGGCCTTGGACGATGACGCGAATGCACCGCGCTTTATTGAGACGCTTCCCCGCCTGGGCTACCGCTTCATCGCTCCCGTAGCAGTGATTGGAGTTCGATTCACGAATCCGGTGGAGAAGCCGGAGGGCCTTGACATCGGACTCTCTCCAGCGCCTCCGCCGAACAATGAAAATGGCAGCGAGATCAATATCGCTCTTCCAACCTCGGCCGTTGAAAAAACCTCCACCAAATTGCCTGCACATAACGAGCGCGACATTGCGACCGCTACGATCCCGTCCAAGATTATGGACGGGGTGAAACAGGTCGTCTCTTGGCGGTGGGCGGCGCTCACTTCAGTTTTCGCGTTCATTGTCGCTTCCGCAATCTTGTACCTGCTTCGCCCACTGCCCTTGCTGCCAGTAGCCGAATTTACCCAGATCACCCACGACGGTCTCCGCAAGGATATTGCTGGAACCGACGGCGTCAGGCTCTACCTCAATAGGTCTCCCGATCAGGGGGGCTTTGCCCAGGTCGCGACCTCTGGAGGAGAACTCGCGCCCGTCCCGGTTGCATTCCCGTACCCCTATAACTCTGTGCTCGATGTCTCGCCGGATGGGTCTACTTTGCTGGTTTCTTCGAGTGGGGGTCCACAAGAGAAGTGGGGCCTGTGGAGTGTGGGGGTTCCAGGAGGTTCGCGCCGGCGCCTGGCCGACGGTGGCATCGACTCTGCGGCTTGGTCTCCTGACGGGAAATCCGTCGTTTACTACGAGTACGACGTGGGCATCTATGTCATGCGGAGCGATGGCAGCGAAGCACACAGGGTGGGCCCGGTAAAGCGCCCTGTATTTGACCTGGCCTGGTCACCGGACGGCCGCAGGATCCGGTTTACCCAGTACCTGGACGACCAGATTTGGGAGATGTCGTCGGACGGCTCGGGACTCCATCCATTGCTTCCGAACTGGCGCCCCTCGTCCCAGCAGAGTGGCGGCCGTTGGACTCCCGACGGGAGATTCTTCCTGTTCTTGTCGTGGAGCGATCGCTCGAGCAGATCATTCAGCATAAAACCGCCGCTGCAGTTCTGGGCGCTCGATGAGCGTCGCTGGCCGTTCCGGCATGCGCCCGCCGAGCCGGTTCAACTGACCTCCGGCCCAATCCGCTGGCTCACACCCGTTCTCAGTAAGGACGGGAAAAAGATCTTTGCTCAAGGCACCATCCCACGCGGAGAACTGGAACGCTACGATGCGAAAACCCGTCGCTTGCAACCCTTCTTCGGAGGTATCTCTGCGCAAGACGTCGCCTTCTCCAGGGATGGTAAGTCGGTAGCGTATGTCACTTTTCCTGAAGGTGTCCTGTGGAGGGCCAACCAGGATGGCAGCAATCCAGTCCAACTAACCGACCCGCCGTTATATCCGATCTTGCCCAGCTGGTCGCCGGACGGCGCCCAAATCTTGTTCGACGGTGCGGATTCGAAAGGCCAGATGCAGAGCTACATCGTTTCTGCCCAGGGCGGAACGCCTCAGAAGGTTTTCCCGGAAGACAAGGAGGAGGAGTGGGATCCGGGCTGGTCCTCCGACGGACGCAGGATTGTTTTTACAGGGAACGGCGCATTGCAGATCCTTGATCTTGCGAGCCATCGAGAAACCCCTGTGCCCGGATCGGCTGAGGAGCACTCGCCGCGATGGTCGCCTGACGGCCGATTCATCGCCGGCATCTCGTCTGATGGCGACCTGGCGGTCTTCGACATCAAGGCGCAGCGATGGTCGATGCTCGACAAGGGGAAGGGCGTTGCTTTTCCAGCGTGGTCACGGGACAGCCAATTCATTTTCTTCCTTCGCGATTGGGGCGATCTTCCAGGCGTGTATCGCGTTCGCGTTTCGGGTGCCGATGCGGAACGTGTTGTCGACCTGAAGGGGTTTCGTTCCACTGGAGTGTTTACCCACTGGATGGGCCTCGACGCGGAAGACACGCCGCTGGTGCTTCATGAAGTGGGAACCTCTGACATTTACGCCCTCACGCTGGAAACGAAGTAGCAGCGTCCAGTGACAGCGCCCATTGAGATGGACACTGTCCGAAATTCGTTCGTGGTGCCTGCATCTCCGCCCAGCCCTCAATTACTCATTGACAAACATTCGATAACTACGGCCGCGCGGAGCATGCGGTTCGCTCGTCTCTGTGACTCAAGCAGCAGCGGGGAAGTCGAAAAGCGTCGCCGTGCTATACTAGCCATGCGCTCAGTGATTTGGACGTGAGCGGCGGTTTGCCCCTTCTTATTTAAGGCAATTCAGCCTGGCACAGATTTCCCCCAAGCCCCTACAGCGTAACCACCTCCGGCTGGAGCAGTGTGCTCCAAGCAGTTTGTTGAGTGTGGTGCCTGCGGACAGTGAGTCCAACGGCGGCATTAAGTAGCGTGCGGCAGGTCCGGACCTCAGAAGAAGTTGGAAAGTCTGGTGGTCAGTCCCCGGGACGTATTTGGTTCTCCCTTACGCATAAATTGAAGAGCAGGCGCGCACGTGAACAGGATTCGTGTGTGCGGCTGCAAGTTCGGGTTCCGATTGCAGGCCTCAGGGAAATATGGGCTCCGGAATCCAGGAAATGACGATATTTTGACGACACAGTTCTCGCAGTTCAATCTTTCGGCCCCGCTGATGGCGCGGCTCAACACCAACAATTTTGTAACTCCCACGCCGGTACAGGCGGGGTGCATTCCTCCGGCTCTTGAAGGCCGCGACGTGCTGGCAACGGCGCAGACGGGAACGGGCAAGACGCTCGGATTTTTGATCCCGATCGTGGAGATGCTGCAGAAGGCGCAGGACCGGAACGCGGCACAGGCACTGATTCTGCTGCCTACGCGCGAACTAGCGATGCAGGTGGAAGCGGCCTTCAAGACCATTCGGACCAGTTCGCAGCAGACGGTAGCGCTGGTGGTTGGAGGTATGCAGGAACGCCCCCAACTTGACGCGATTCGCCGCGGTGCGCGGTTGATCGTGGCTACGCCGGGCAGGCTCGAAGATTACCTCAAGCGCAAACTGGTGCGGATGGACCAGATCCAGATGTTGGTTCTGGACGAAGTCGACCGGATGCTCGATATGGGCTTTCAGCCGGCGATCGCACGCATTGCGACCACGCTGCCGGCAAATCGACAGACTCTTTGCTACTCCGCTACGCTGGAAGGCGCGGTGAAGGAAGTTGCGCGGAAGTATCTCAACAACCCTGTCCGCATCGAAATCGGTTCGGTGTTGAAGCCGGCGGAGAATGTCGAGCTGCGCACGTTTGAAGTGGCTGCGGATCAGAAGCAGGAGTTGCTTGAGCATCTTCTGGAATCCGAGGATGGCAGCTTCCTGGTTTTTGTTCGCACCAAGCATGGCGCAGATCGCGTGGCCCGCAGGCTTAGCCGTTCAGGCTGGTCGGCGACGCAGATTCACGGGGATCGCTCGCAGTCGCAGCGGAACTCGGCTCTGCGGAGTTTCTCTGAAGGACATCATCGCGTGCTGGTTGCTACGGATGTTGCTGCTCGCGGCATCGACGTGGCGAATGTGGCACACGTGATCAATTTCGACATGCCGAAACTGGCGGAAGACTTTGTTCACCGTGTGGGCCGTACAGGGCGTGCATCGGCCAAGGGCGTGGCTTCGACGTTTGCCGGACCGGCGGAGCGCGGCGATCTGCGGAAGATCGAGCGGACGCTGTCGATCCAGATGAAGCGGTTTCGCGTTAAGTCGATGAGTGAGACGGCCGCGTAGAAGCAGTTATCAGTTTTCAGTCTTCAGCTAACCACCCGGAATCGAAACTGGTTCCGGGTGGTTTTTATTTGCTCGAAGTTGCTTGATGACCGGGACTGAACACGAAAGCAGATCCTTCGCTCCGCTTACCCCAACTTCGTTGGGGCCCCAAGCTGCTCCGCTCAGGATGACACGGCTGAAGTGATTCAGCTTTGGCGGGCACGCGCGCAGGAAAACACTGCGAACACCCAAGCTCGTGCGTATGGAAGACAAGAGCAACCGCAGATCCTTCGACTTCGCTCAGGATGACACGGCTTGTACGGAGAAAGGACTGAGGGAACACTTCGAGCTCATGCTGAGGCGAGACAAACGCAACTGCAGATCCTTCGACTTCGCTTAGGATGACACTCCGACGAGAGGGCGGATTCCGTATGATGGTTGCGATGTTTTCTGGAAGGTGACGATGCGCGTTCTGAAGGTTTGTTTGCCGGTTGTTTTTTTATTGACTGCTTTGTTTGGGTCGGTTGCTTTTGCGCAGAGTGCAGCCGCTACCGATAAGGCTGCGGCTGCATCGTCATCCAGTGCACCGGTGACGACGATGAGCGATGCGGAGAAGGCGGAGATGGCGGAGCGGGTTCGCGCTGAGGCTCTGCATGCGTGGAATGGATATAAGAAGTACGCGTGGGGACATGATGCTCTGAAGCCGCTGAGCATGAAGCCGTTCGACTGGTATGGGGACGGACACAGCCTGTTGATGACGCCGGTGGATGCGCTGGACACGCTGACGCTGATGGGACTGAAGCCGCAGGCAGATGAGGCGCGGATGCTGATCGATACGAAACTGAATCTTGATCAGGATATTTACGTGAAGGATTTCGAAATTACGATTCGGCTGCTGGGGAGTTTGATCTCCTGCTACGAGATGACCGGGGATAAGCGGTTGCTGGAACTGGCCGATGATTTGGGGCGGCGGATGTCTCCGATGTTCGATTCTCCGACGGGGATGCCGTATGAGTATGTGAATCTGCACACGGGAGCGGTGCGCGGAACGAAGAGCAATCCGGCGGAGATTGGGACGCTGCTGCTGGAATATGGGATGCTGGCGCGGCTGACCGGCAAACAGAATTACTACGACATGGCCAAGCGGGCGCTGGTTGAGTTGTACAAGAGGCGTTCGTCGATCGGGCTGGTGGGGTCGGAGATTGATGTGGAGACGGGAAAGTGGACCGATCCTACATCCGGCATCAGGGGCGGCATTGATTCGTACTACGAATACCTGCTGAAGGCATCGATTCTATTCGATGACAAGGATTGCGCGCGCATGTGGCAGGAGAGCGTGAGAGCGATCGACAAGTACCTTGCCGACGAGCGGCCGAACGGGCTCTGGTATGGGCAGGCGGATATGAACAGCGGGCAGCGAACGCACACGGAATACGGCTCGCTGGATGCGTTTTATCCGGCAGTGCTGGCGCTGGGAGATGATGTGCATCGGGCTGCGCAGCTGCAGGACTCCAGCTACAAGATGTGGACCATGGCGGGTATTGAGCCGGAGACGCTGGACTACGCGAAGATGCAAATCACGAGCGCGAATTATGAGTTGCGCCCGGAGATTATCGAGTCGACCTACTATCTGTACCACTACACGCACGATGCGAAGTACCTGGCAATGGGGAAAACTTATGTTGAGAGCCTGGTGAAGTATTGCCGGACGGATGAGGCGTACGCTGCGCTGGCCGATGTGCGCAACAAAAAGAAGAAGGATTCGATGGAGAGCTTCTTTTTTGCGGAGACGCTGAAGTATCTGTACTTGCTGTTCGCGCCGGAGTCGACGCTGGAGTTTGATTCGGTGATTTTTAATACTGAGGCGCATCCTTTGAAGCGGGACCTTGGGCTGAAGCACTGATCAGTTCGGTCGCGGCTGGTCCAGGCGGCCCGAATATTTTCTCTGTACAGGCAGACTCGGAGTGACTTAAATCACACCGGTCGGGCATGGGGACGCCCATAATCAACGTGCAGGCGTTGCCGGCTTCGGCGCGTCCTGATTCCCCATTGCGATCCCCGGAGTTCCAGATGACAGCGGAGTTAATTCACAGGCTGCACTTTGCGTTTACGATCACGTTTCACTATCTCTTTCCGCAACTCACGATGGGACTGGGGCTGCTGATCGTAGTGATTAAAACGGTTGCTCTGCGCACGGGCAGCGAGGAGTGGGAACGCTCGGCCCGCTTCTGGGCGAAGATATTCGGCATCAATTTTGTTTTTGGCGTGGTCACCGGGATTCCGATGGAGTTTGAATTCGGAACCAACTGGGCTCGCTTCTCGCGTCTTTCCGGAGGAGTGATCGGCCAGCCGCTCGCCATGGAAGGTGTCTTCAGTTTCTTTCTCGAATCGGCTTTCCTGGGTTTGCTTCTTTATGGAGAAAAGCGCATTTCGAAGCGAATGCACTGGTTCTCAGCGGTGATGGTTTGGCTTGGCTCGTGGATTTCGGGATTCTTCATCATCGTTACAGATGCGTGGATGCAGCATCCTGTGGCTTACAACCATCTGCCGAATGGCCAGTATGAAGTGGTGAGCTTCTGGCAGCTGCTTCTCAATCCGTGGGGTCTGCTGCAATACATGCACAACATGACCGGCGCAGTTGTTACGGGGTCGTTTGTGATGGCTGCAGTGGGCGCTTTTTATCTGCTGGACGGCAAGAAGGTTGGGTACGGGCGGATTTTCACCAAGGTTGGGGTAATCGGCGGGATCATCTCCACGATTCTGATCATCTTTCCGACGGGTGATCTGCACGGCAAGTACGTCGCGCGTCATCAGCCGGCGGCGATGGCGGGGATGGAAGGGTTGTTCCACTCGGAGTCGGGCGCGGGCATTGTTCTGATGGGCCAGCCCAATGAGGAAACACAACTCATCGATAATCCGATCGTCGTGAACAATGTGCTCAGTTTTTTGATTTACGGAACGACGAAGGCTGAGGTCACGGGGCTGGACCGCATTCCGCGTGACCAGTGGCCGAGCGCTCTCCCGCTGCTCTTTTACTCGTATCACATCATGGCTGGGCTTGGAACGTTCTTCGTGTTCCTGATGCTGGCCGCGGCGTTTTTGCTGTGGCGGAAGAAGCTCTATGAGTCGCGATGGATTCTCTGGATATTGCTGATCAGTTTTCCGCTGCCTTATATCGCTAATACCGCAGGGTGGATGACGGCGGAGATTGGGCGGCAGCCGTGGCTGATTTACGGCCTGATGCGGACGAGTGAAGGTTTTTCGAATACGGTTTCGGCTGGCAACGGGCTGTTCACGCTGCTGGGCTTTATGGGTCTGTACGCGCTGCTGGGATTGCTTTTCACCGTTCTCGTGTATCGCGAGATCAGTCGCGGCCCGGCGCCCGTGGCTGTTGAACCAGTTGCTGCAATCGCGGACTGAAACAGGCTTCCTGAGGAATTGTCATCATGATGGGTTTTATCTGGTTCTGGCTGGTTGCGGTAATGATCGTGGGTTACGTAGTGCTCGATGGCTTCGACCTCGGCGTGGGGGTATTGCACCTGTTTCTGCCTCGCACAGAGGCTGAAAAGATAGCAACGCTGCACTCGATCGGCCCCGTATGGGACGGCAACGAGGTGTGGCTGCTGGCTGGCGGAGGCACCCTTTACTTCGCATTTCCACTTTTATATGCGTCGGCATTCTCCGGGTTCTATCTGCCGCTGATGATTGTGCTCTGGCTGCTGATTCTTCGGGGAGTTTCGCTGGAGTTGCGAAATCATATCGACGTCGGGGTGTGGCTGGCGTTGCTTGACGGCGTCTTCGGAATCTCGAGCGCGCTGCTGGCGGTGTTCTATGGGGCCGCACTGGCGAATGTTCTGCGCGGAGTTCCACTGCAGGCAGACGGCTATTTCTTTCTCCCCTTGTGGACGAACTGGCAGCCGGGGGTGAGTCCGGGAATTCTCGATTGGTACACGGTGATCGGCGGGCTGGTGGCGCTTGCGGCTCTTACCTTGCATGGAGCGCTTTGGCTCAGCATGAAGGTTTCAGGCGAGTTGGAGAAGCGCGCGTGCAAGGTGATCAATCCTTTGTTGGGGTTGGTGGTTTTGCTCACGGTCATCAGCCTTATCGCAACAATCGTGGTTCGACCGGCAAGTCTGAATAACTACTATCGCTATCCCCTCACGTTCATTGTGCCGGTTGGGGTAATCGCATGCCTGGTTGGGATCTGGTGGTTTAACAAGAGTCAGCGTCCGGTGCGGGCTTTCTTATCGTCGGGGCTTTACCTGTTCTTCATGCTGGCGGGCGCTTGCTGGGGCGTTTACCCGACACTTTTGCCCTCGTCTACCGGTGCCGAGCGCGATATTACGCTGGGCCGAGCGATTTCCGGGCCGCATACGCTCGCTGTAGGGTTGGCATGGTGGACGTTCGGCATGATTCTGGCTGTGGGGTATGTGGTGTTTGTTTACAGCCGGTTCAGAGGGAAGTCGGATGTTCATTCGGATGCGCATTAATGTGGCTAATGGTTTGAGGCGGCGGGCATTGAGTTCAGCCATCCCACTCATGCGATAGAACCGCATGAATGGGGCACCCAGCACCCGGGGGAGCCGCGGGATTGTTCACCCGAACCCATTCAATGCGATAAGACCGCATGAATGGGGGCACCCACGATGATTGGGCGTAATATCCGGTCGCTCTTGAAGGAATCGGTTATCGATGGTTCAGCCCCTCATTACTGCATTTCGTTGACTCTGCTTTGTGAATCGAGTATTCTAAGGGTCTTGTGCGGTGTTGCGCCTGGGGTCTGTTGTGGGCCCCCTGAGACGATGTCAAGTCGATGAGGAGAAGAAGTTTAGCCCGGACCCGGCTGATTGAACCCCTTAATCGGATTCGACCGGAACAGGCACCTTCGGCTGGGACAGCAAGCTAAGTCCAGCAGAGTCAGGGCCCTTTGAGGGGGCAAGCGCCGCAGTCCTCACCCGAACAGGATTGTTTGGAAGTGGGTGGAAATTGGAGTCCATGCGCGGATGCCATGGGCAAAGGCGTTTTGCGCCGAAGTTTTTGAAGTGATAGAGGGCAGGAGAGAGATGAGCACCTTTGTTCCGAGCGGCAAGGATATTGACCGCAAGTGGTATGTAGTGGATGCCAGCGGCCAGACCCTGGGGCGCCTGGCGACCAAGGCGGCCGATGTTCTGAGCGGCAAGCTGAACCCGAAGTACGTGCCGTACATCGATATGGGCGACCACGTTATCGTGATCAACGCCGAAAAGATCCGGCTGACGGGCCTCAAGGCTCAGAGCAAGGTCTATCGCCGTTACACGGGATTCCCCGGCGGATTGCGCGAAGAGGAATTTACGCGCCTGCTGGCCCGCAAGCCGGAGAAGATTCTGGAAGAGGCGATCAAGGGCATGCTGCCGAAGTCGAAGCTGGGACGCGCTATGGGATCGAAGCTGAAAGTCTATCGCGGCGACAAGCATCCGCATTTTGCGCAGCAGCCGGTGGCTTTGGAAGTTTCCTCGCGCAGCTTTTAAGTTGTTGGGATTTAGTTTTTAAGACGGTTTTGGCCGCGCTGAGAGGCCCGGCGGAGAGAGTCAAGAGAGAATGGCAGATCTGGTTCAGTATTACGGGACGGGGCGCCGCAAGTCGGCGATTGCCCGTGTTTTCCTGCGTCCGGGCACCGGTGAGTGGAAGGTGAACGGCAAGCCCTTCGAGACGTACTTTGTAACCGAGGCGCAGCGCGTAGCCGCAAAGCGCACCCTGGTGGTTGCAGATTTGGCGTCGAGCTTCGATGTGGTGACTACGGTTTCAAGTGGCGGCGTTTCTTCGCAGGCGGATGCAGTGAAGATGGGTATTGCCCGCGCACTGGTTCTCTTCAATCCCGAGCTGCGCAAGCTGCTCAAGGCGGAAGGCCTGATGACGCGCGATGCTCGCCAGAAAGAACGCAAGAAGTACGGGCAAAAGGGCGCACGCAAGCGGTTCCAGTTCAGCAAGCGCTAGTCGCTTGCAGTGGTCAGTGAACAGTGGTCAGTGGTCAGAATCATTGGACTTCTGGTCATTTAAATCTGTTCACTGTGCACTGATCACTGAACACTGTTGTTAAATCTCCCGCGAGAGCGGGTTTCAATCTGGGCCAGACGAAGGTTAGTCCGGATGCAATCCACGAAGGAGGCCAATGGCCACGATCACAATGAAGGAGCTGCTCGAAGCTGGTGTTCACTTCGGGCATCAAACGAAGCGCTGGAATCCCAAGATGAAGGAATACATCTTCGGCGAGCGCAACGGTATTTACATCATCGACCTGCAGAAGACGCTGAAGCTTTTCAAGGACGCGTCGAAGTTTGTGACTGAACTGTGCGCGAGCGGCAAGACGATTCTCTTCGTCGGCACGAAGCGCCAGGCACAGGACGCCGTGGCTGAAGAAGCCAACCGGGCGGGCATGCCGTACATCAACCAGCGCTGGCTGGGCGGACTGCTCACGAACTGGGTGACGGTGCAGAAGTCGGTGAAGCGCCTTCAGGAATTGGATGATATGGCTACGGACGGCCGGTACGAGCTGCTGACCAAGAAGGAAGTCATCAAGCTGGAGCGGGAGCGCAAGCACCTCCAGGCCAATCTGGCCGGCATCAAAAATATGAAGCGCCTGCCCGATGCGCTGTTCATCGTCGACTCGAATAACGAGGCGATTGCGGTGAAGGAAGCGCGCAAGCTGGGCATCCCGGTGGTGGCCGTGGTGGATACCAACTGCGACCCGACGGTGGTGGATTACGTGATTCCGGGCAACGACGACGCGCTGCGTGCGATTCGCCTGTTCACTTCGAAGATCGCCGATTCGGCGGCCGAGGGTGTGAACCTGGTGGGCGACAAGGCGTTTGCTGCGGAAGAGGCTCCTGCGGCCGAGAGCGAAGCTCCTGCGGCGGAAGCGGCGCCAGTGGAAGATGTCGATTTTGACGCGGCACTGGGCGCAGGCGTTCGCAAGGCTCCGGCAGCTGAAGCGGCGATCGACGAAGAAGAAGTGGTCGAACGCGCCCTGTAGGTTTTTAAGCGGACCGAGACAAGCGTGGCCTCGCCGTTTGGTTGCCACGCTTTTCTTTTGAGCAGCACCTGCGGTGCGGCCAAACCGGCAAAGGTTATTGGCTTTCCGGAAGGGATAGCCGAGTCAGACTGCCGTTAGTTTCAACGTAATTTTGAATTGGGGAAAAGAGAAGGAAGCGAGATGAGTGTGGCAGAGAAGATAGATGCAAAATTGGTGAAGGATCTTCGCGAGAAGTCTGGCGCGCCCATGGGCGATTGCCTGAAGGCTCTGCAGGAGACCAAGGGAAACATCGAAGAGGCATTTGTGGTGCTGCGCAAGCGCGGCATGGCCTCTGCACAAAAGAAGGCCGCGCGTACGACCAATGAGGGCGCGGTGGGCACATACATCCACGCCGGCGGCAAGATCGGCGTGATGGTGGAAGTGAACTGTGAGAGCGACTTTGTGGCACGCACCGATGACTTTCAGGAATTGTTGAAGGACATCGCTATGCATATCGCGGCGAGCGACCCGCGCTATATCCGCCCTGAGGATGTGAGCGCCGAGGATATGGAGCGCGAGAAGGATATCTATCGCGCCCAGGCGGCAGCGAGCGGCAAGCCTGCCAACATCGTGGAGCGCATGCTCGAGGGCAAGATGGCGAAGTTCTATGAAGAAGTTTGCTTGCTGGAGCAGCCGTTCATCAAGGACCAGGCCATCAGCATCAAGGAACTGATCGCGCAGAAGGTCGGCAAGCTGGGCGAGAACATCACTGTAAAGCGTTTTGCACGCTTCAAGGTGGGTGCGCCGGATTGGACCGTTTCGCAGACCAAGGCCGCGGAATCAGCTGCGGAGTAAGCAATCCTGAAAACATCTATCCCCTGGGGGGTGGATGCAAGTGGCAAGGGCCCGGAGCACACGCTCCGGGCCTTTGTTGTTTATGCACGATTGGTGCCAGTAAGTGTTGGAAGGTCCGCGGAGACGATTGGAAATGGGCTGGGAGCCGGGTTCGTGCGAGTCTGTGGCGCGGTGCTTGTAACGCGTGAGAGGACGGCTTCGAGTAAAGGCGTCACACGGGTGAGTTGGCGCGCACGAATGAGTATGTCCCAGAGCGGCTCGAATTTTTTCCATCCTGATGCGTAAAAGAAGTGCTTCAGTTGGTGCTTGAGGGCGCCGTGATGCAGAGAAGCCTGGGCGATGGATGACCACCGGTAGAACTCGCGATAGGCCCAGTCGTATCCATTCTTGAGCGCGTCAGGTGACATCCGAGCGGGGCGGTAAACGACGTGGCGCGTGTCGTAAAGATTCCAGTCGCGTGTGACGACGCGGCCTTCGCGCACCATGCGGGCGTGAAGTTGCGTGCCGGGATAAGGCGTCATGATGTGGAAGGTCGCGGTGGTGATACCGTGCTCCACGGCCCAGTCGACGGTACGGCGGAATACGTCGTCGCCATCGTCGTCCATTCCAAAGATGAAGCTGCCGTTGATCATGATACCGAGAGAATGCAGTCGATCGGCGACAGCCTTGTAGTCGCGGCCAAGGTTCTGGCGCTTGTTGCTGCGACGGAGGTTGTCTGGGGTTAAGGTTTCAAATCCAACGAAGATGCTGCGCAGGCCGGCTTCAGCGGCGCGCTCTATGAGGTCTCCGCGGAGGATGGAGTCGACCGTGGCTGCACCCTGGAAGAGACGGCGCATGCCTTTCATTCCGGAGAAGAGAGACTCTGCGAAGTGACGGTCGCCGAGAAGATGGTCATCGAGAAAATAAAGATGGCGACCGGGGAGGCGTTCGATTTCAGCGAGAGCTTCGTCGACACGTTGCGTGTAAAAGCCGCGGCCGCCCTGGAAGAACGCATCCTTGTAGCAGAAGTCACAATGCTGCGGACAGCCGCGGGTGACGACGATGGAATTGGGAACGAGATACGATGCGCGCCGGATGAGGTCGCGGCGAATCGGCGGAATGCGCTCGAGCGTGCGGCCGGAAGTTGAAGTGTAGACCGGTTGCGGTGTTCCGGCGCGGAAGTCTTTGAGGAATTGCGGGAAGGTTTGATCGCCGGGACCTAGAAAGATGGCGTCGGCGTATGGAACTGCTTCTGCTGGCAAAGAGGTTACGTGTAGTCCGCCAAGGCAGACGAAGGCGCCGATGCTGCGGTAGTGGTCGGCGATCTTGTACGCGCGGTATGCATTGGTGATGTAGACCTGAATGACGACGAGGTCGGGCGCATCGTTGAGCGTGAGCGGTTGGACGTGTTCATCGACGATGACGGCGTGGTCGTCCGGCGAGAGATAGGCGGCGAGGGTTGCGAGGCCGAGGGGCGGGAAGAGCGAGTACTTGATGGTACGCCAGTAGGGATCGGTAGCCTCAGTGAGCGCGGGCAGGATGAACTTGACGCTGAGACTGCGCGAAGATGGGAGCGGGTGGATGGCAGTCATTGAGCATTTTCCATGAGTGAAGGCGCGGACTGGTCGAGTGATGAGGGGATGGCGCCGAAGCGGCGTTCGCGGTGGTTGAAGTCGCCGAGTGCGGCGGCGAGATCGGACTCGTCAAAGTCAGGCCACATGCGGGGAGTGAATACCAACTCCGCGTATGCGGATTCCCAGAGAAGGAAGTCGGAGAGCCGCTGTTCGCCGCCGGTACGGATAAGCAGGTCGACGTTGCCGCTGCCGGCAGTGAGTGTATGGGTGACGATTGCGCGAACACTTTCGGCGGAGAGTGGTTGATGGCGCGAGGTCTGGGAAGCTGCGGTCGCAAGGGCCACTGCGATGGAAGTTTGCGCTGAGTAGTCGATGGCAATGCGGAGGTGAAGGCTGCCGCCTTCTGCGGTGATGGATTCGGTACGTTCGATCTCACGGAGCAACGGTAAGGGGATCCGGTCACGGCGGCCGATGACTTCGAGGCGGGCGCCTTGCTGTCGAAGACGTTCGCACTCGAGGCGCAGGAAGGCGCGAATGATCCAGAAGATGCTTTGCACCTCTTGCGGAGGACGCGCCCAGTTGTCCGATGAGAACGCGTAGAGGGTGAGAGCACGGATGCCGAGGCCGGGGGCGTGTTCAACCACGCGACGTACCGCGGTGACGCCGGCGCGATGACCAGAGACGCGAGGAAGGCCGCGGACGGTGGCCCAGCGGCCGTTGCCGTCCATGATGATGGCGACGTGAAGACCGGTGCTTGATTTGCTTTGCATCATAAAGTAAGTTCCTGCAGTTCGTTTATCGGCGTTTCTGGTTGTCACTTATCTGCTTTGCATTACAAAGTAGATGAGTAAATTTTTTTAAGTTCGCGACGGGGCAAGGTTTTGGAGCAGCGATGAGACCGATGCGTCTGGTTTGGCTCCGGCGGCGGCGTCGCGCACAACTTGCTCGAGGGTGGAGAGGTATTCGAGGTAGCGCTTGCGGCCCGAGGCGGTGATGCGGCAGATGGTTTGCGGTCGGTTGCGATCGTGGCCGCGCATGATCTCGACCATCTTGGCATTCTCAAGAACACTGAGGTGCCGGCTCAGGTTGCCGTCAGTGAGAGCACAGAGCTGTTTGAGATCGTTGAAAGCTACGCCTTTAGGATTCGTAATGAGTGACGTAAGTACACTGAGGCGCGCGCGTTCGTGAATAACGCGGTCGAGGCCTTCGTAGGCGAAGCGGCCTTCGCTGCTTGAGGACTTAGGCTTCATCGCGCTCTTCCTTCGATCCCAAGAGTAGAACTGCGGCAACGATGAATTGGCCGATTCCGTAGGCGATTCCCATGGTCCAGGGGGTGAGTGCGCGCGTATCGCCGAGGCCGATGCAGATGAGGCCGGTGAGCAGGTACCAGCAACCGGCGGCCGCCATAGGCTTCGGCAGGAATCTGCAGGATGCGAAGACGCCAAGACTGAAGGTGATTTGCCACAGGCCGGGGAGCATCCAAACCGACCCGGGAACAAAGCGGATTAGAACTATAGAGATGAGTGCGCCGGCGCCGACCGAGGGGATGAACTGCTCGACCGCCATCAGGATCATTTCGTCGGCCATGCCGGAATGGATGCGACGAGTGCGGGTGAGGGTCTGCATACCGATGAGAACGGCCGAAAGGATGGCGGTGGTGATCCAGATGCGGAGATAGGCGCCAACGTGGTTAACGGGATCGGGCAGCAGGAAAGCTTGCGCGACAGCAGCGAGCACGGCGAATAGACCGGTGGCGGCGAGCGTGGCAGCGCCATATCCATGGAATTCGGTTGTACGCGCGACCTGACGGCGAATGCTACTGATATCGCCGAGTGCCTTGTCGAGCGGATGGATGGGAAAGCTCATCGTGAACTCACTTTACGTTGCAAAGTAAACCACGGAAGAGATGCTGTCAAGTTACCGGTATGGTTCAAGAGCTAGTTGATCAATCGTGGCGGTGTTCTAAGTAGCGACGGCGGTTGAGGTTATGCCTCTACCATGTAGAGGCATTCTCGGCGCTCCGTATTGAGCGCCTGAGAGCCGAGTGCGATATGATTTGCGCGTGAAAAGAACAACTGTTTTCCTTGCACTAGCATTTGTCTTCGCCGCGATTTCAATTGACCAAACTTTAGCGCAGCAGGGTTCGAACGCTGCGAAAACCGAAAGAACTGAGCGGCACTCCGCCGCATTGGTGAATGGATATGAGCCGATGTGGTGGAAAGAAGCCGTGGTCTACCAGGTCTATCCACGAAGTTTTCAGGATTCGAACGGGGACGGGATCGGTGATCTGAACGGCATCACGCAGCATCTTGACTACTTGCAAAAGCTGGGTGTGAACGTGATCTGGTTGTCGCCTCATTACGACTCGCCCAATGCGGATAACGGGTATGACATTCGCGACTATCGCAAGGTGATGAAGGAGTTCGGCACCATGGCGGACTTCGATCGCATGCTGGCAGGTATCAAAGCTCGGCATATGCGGCTGATTGTCGACCTGGTGGTGAATCACACTTCGGACGAGCATCGCTGGTTTGTGGAGTCGCGGTCGTCAAAAGACAATCCTTATCGCGATTATTATTTCTGGCGCGACGGGAAGCCGAATCCGGCCGACCCCGCGCATCCGCTGCCGCCGAATAACTATCCGAGTTTCTTTTCGGGGTCTGCGTGGCAATGGGACGAGACGACGAAGCAGTTCTACCTCCACTATTTCGCGGTGAAGCAGCCGGATCTGAACTGGGATAACCCCAAGGTGCGCGAGGATGTGTTTGCGCTGATGAAGTTCTGGCTGGACAAGGGCGTGGATGGATTCCGGATGGATGTGATTCCGCTGATTTCGAAACAACCCGGACTCCCGGATTTAACCCCAGAGCAGATGAAAGGAGACTTTGTTCGTTTGTGGGCCAATGGGCCGCATCGCGATGAGTATCTGCAGCAGATGAATCGCGAAGTGCTGTCGAAGTACGACGTGATGACGGTCGGCGAGGCGATCGGGATATCTCTTGAGGAGGAACCGAAGATCATCAACAGCGAGCGCCACGAGTTGAACATGGTCTTCAACTTTGACGCGATCCGGCTGAATCGTGGAGATTTCTATTCCGAAAAGAAGTGGACTCTGCCGCAGATGAAGGCGATCTACGATCACCACGCGACCGCGCTGAGCAAGACCGATTGGGACACCGTGTTTTTGTCGAATCACGATAATCCGCGGCTGGTGTCGAATTTCGGCGACACGTCGACGGCGGAGTTTCGAGCGCGGTCGGCCAAGCTGCTTGAAACGATGCTGATGACACTGCGGGGCACCCCGTTTATCTACCAGGGCGATGAACTGGCGATGACGAACTATCCCTTCACCAAGCTCGACCAGTTTGACGATATTGAGGTGAAGAACGCGTACAAGGACAGGGTACTCGCCGGGAAGATGACGGAGGCGGAGTTTATCGCCGAGTCGCAGCGCTTTGGGCGAGACAACTCGCGCACGCCGATGCAGTGGAGCGATTCGCCGAACGGGGGATTCACTACTGCGGGTGCGAAGCCGTGGCTGGCGGTGAATCCGAATTACAACGAGATCAACGCGGCGAAAGAGCAGGCCGATCCGGAGTCGGTGCTGCATTACACGCAGCGGGCGATTGCGCTGCACCATGGGCATCTGGCGTTTGTGTATGGCGACTACAAGGATCTCGACCCGGATAACGAACAGGTGTACGCCTTTACGCGGACGTTGAGTACGCCCGGGAAGCCGGATCAACGGTTCCTGGTGGTGCTGAACTTTGGTGAAAAGCCGGTCGATTACTCGTTGCCCGAGGGAATGACGGCTGGGAAGCTGGTACTTGGCAATATTCCGGGAGCTGCGGAGACGGGTGGCTCGACGCTGAAGCTGGGTGCGTGGGATGCACGGGTGTACACGTACTGAAGCGGCTCAAAACGGCTGCGAGGGAGGTCCAGGAAGTTTCAAGATTGAAATACTTGGCTTTAGGGTGGCCGCTGGGTAATCTCAGCGGCCGCGTCGCGTATGCGATACTCGAAAAAGCATGTATAAGCGGATTATTTTGAAGCTCTCGGGAGAGGCACTGGCAGGCGCGAACCGGTTTGGTTTGGACGCCGTAAAAGTGTCCGATATTACGGACGAAATAGCCGATGTTCACAAACTCGGGGTGGAGATTGGAATCGTGGTGGGCGGAGGCAATTTCTTTCGCGGCGTAGCGCAGCAGGCGAAAGAGATGGACCGGGTTGCAGCCGACAATATGGGAATGCTGTCGACGGTAATGAACGCGATTGCGCTGCAGGATTCGCTGGAACAGCGCGGGGTGCAGTGCCGGGTGATGACGGCGGTATTTATGAACCAGATTGCGGAGCCCTATATTCGCCGCCGGGCGGTTCGGCATCTCGAAAAGGGCCGCGTGGTGATTTTTGCGGCGGGCATTGGGAATCCGTTCTTTTCGACCGATACTGCAGCGAGCCTGCGGGCGATGGAGATCAAGGCCGATGTGCTGCTGAAGGGCACCAAGGTTGAGGGCGTCTACAGTGCCGATCCGGTGCTGGTAAAGGATGCCGTGAAGTACGACGAAATTACGTATATGGAAATTCTGCAGCAGGGGCTGAAGGTGATGGACCTGACCGCAGTGAGCCTTTGCAAAGACAACAACCTGCCGATGATCATTTTCAACATGAACCAGCCGGGGAATATCCGGCGCGTGGTGCTGGGCGAGAAAGTCGGATCGCTGGTGACGGCCTAAAGAAAGTTGTCAGTGAACAGTTGTCAGTGGTCAGAAGCTTCGCGGGGTTATGCGACCCGGGTCTTCGGTAGTTGCGTCAGCTGGCGGCACTTTGACGTCTAAACAGCAAGTGGAAATGAAGAAGCCAGCACGCCTGGATGCATTGACGGGGCTGCGCAGCTTTGCGGCTATCAATATCGTTCTCTTCCACTTTTCCAATCCCAACTGGTTTGGTCCGCTGGCTCCAGTGGTGAACGCCGGCTATGCGTCAGTAAGCTTCTTCATTCTGCTCTCGGGGTTTGTGCTGGGGTACAACTACAATGCTAAGGCGCGTGCGGGCGAGCTGAGCAATGTGCGGTTTTACGAAGCACGGTTTACGCGGCTGTATCCCATTTATCTGCTGAGCCTGATCCTGGCGTTCAAGATGATTCCGCTGGAGTGGGGGTACCACACGCACGGGATGTTCTGGACGGGGATGGTGCTGTCGCCCTTGCTGCTGCAGGGGTGGATTCCGGAGATCGCAACGTTTCTGAATACTCCGGCGTGGACGATGTCGGCTGAGTCGTTCTACTACGTGCTGTTTCCATGGATGGCAAAGTGGAAGAAGCCAGAGAAGGTGGGATGGCACCTGACCAAAATGGGTCTGGTATGGATGCTTGGCCTGATTCCCGGAACGCTATATGTGATCTTTAATCCCGATGGGCTGCCGCACGTGGATCGCTTCAGCTACGGGAGTTGGCTGCAGGCGCTGAAGTACACGCCACTACCGCACCTTGCGAGCTTTGTATTCGGTGTGCTGCTGGCGGAGTTGGATGAGATTATTCCGCGGATGGGAAACCGTCGGATGGTGCTGGGGCTTTTTGGATTTGCGGCAACCTTTGCGATTCTGACCCAGGCGTACCGGCTACCGTATCCGCTGCTGCACGACGGATTTTTCATGCCACTGTTTGGTTGCATTATTCTGGGACTGGCGGGCGTGAATCCACTCTCGAAGTTATTGGGTCTGCGGCCGCTGGTGTTTGTGGGAGAAGCGAGCTATTGCCTTTACCTGCTGCACTTCAATCTCTGGAACATGATTCATGATTCACACGTGCTTGACCGGCTGGGACTGGCGCGGTTTGATCCGTGGATAAGCTATGTTCTGCTGATCCTGCTTGCGCTGATGGCACTGCACTTTGTGGAGAAACCAGCGCAGCGCATCCTGCGCGGCTGGATGCACGTGTGGCGATAACGAGAAAGCGAACAGCGAGGAGGGAGCACAGACAACTGCCGCATTCCGACGCATCTGATGCGGAGCCGGCATAGCGATATGCCAGCCCAGAATGTGCATCCTGTTGCTCTGTTAAAGCAGAAGCCCAGCCGGTTGGCTGGGCTTTTTGCCGATGCGGAACTGCTTGGGCTATGGCGTGATGCTTTGCGTGGAGTGATTGCCGTGGGGCGCCAGGACCACCGCGGTTGGGTGGATACCGGTCGGATAGGGTGTGGCCTGCGTCTGCTTCAGCGTGCCTGCGGTTGGATCGAGGCGGAAACCGGAGACAGAGTTGCCCAGATAATTGGCGGTGTAGACGTAGCGCCCAAGGGCAGGATCGACTGCCACTGAGACGGGCTGCGTATCGGTGGAGTTGGTTGCCGATCCGGTGCTGTTGACTGCGGTCGAGGGCGTGCCGGTGGTGAGATCGATGACGTATGCGGTTACGCTTGAATCCAGCGAATTGGAAACATACATGAACTTTCCGCGGGGATCGATGGAGATGGAGGTTGGTTGGCCGCCCGTCTTATAAGGACCATTTTGCAAGAAGTTAAGCGTGTAGCCGGTGTAAATGCCATAAGCAATCAGCTGATTCGAGGCGAAATCAGTGACATAGACATAGCGATCGGTCGGGTCGGCCGCCACCGCCGACGGCTTGACTCCCGCGTTGTAGGGACTCCCCGCAACCGGAGTCAGTGCACCACCAGAGCCAGTGGTGAAAACGAATATCCATCCTGGGCTGGCATTACTGGTGGTGATGCCGCCTGGGTTGTAGGCGGATAAATCATATGCGGTGACGAAGACCGCTTTGCCGTTGGCGAGGACCGTCACGCCTGTAGGCACGACGGAATCAGAAGCATAGCCGGGGATAGTGAGGTTCAGCTGAGAGGCAGCGGATCCCAAAGTACCCGACGACAAGGTATAAGCCGAGAGTGTAGCGGAAGAGGTTCCGGAAACAGCGTAGAGGGTGTTGCCGTCGGGACTGACCGTCATCGCTACGGGCGTTGTGGAGAAGGTGACGCTATCCTTCTTCGTCAAAACGCCATTAGCCGCTGCTTCGAAGTGAACGATATTCTTGTCCACCTGGTTGGCTACGTAGAGGTTTCCATAGCCGGGGGAGATGGCGAGAGCCGTAGGTGTAGTGCCACCGGAACAGACCTGCGGCTGCGCTGTGCGGATCGCACCGGACTGGGAATCGACCGCATAGGTTTCGATCTCACCATTGGGACAAGTGCTACTTTTGCTTCCAGAGATCGTGCTTGCAGACGTGGCGACAAAGACATAGTCGATGGTCACGAGCTGGCAACCGGAAAAGAGCGTAGCCACACCGAGGCCGATGGCAGAGACCAGCAGGAGCTGTCTCAATTTGCTGAACTTCATGCGCTTCCTTCGTCACGGGCCGTCAAAGATCCTGCCCCGAAATGCTGGTTGAGGTTCCTCTCAGACATTTTAAAAGCCTGAAAGGGATGCTGCTGTCATGCGCGGCTAGAGGCCGAATTGCTCGTCTTGCTTGCGGTCGCGGCCGATTTGCTGGCGGCAACCTACTTCTTGCTGCCATTATGCGTAATCGCTGCGACCGCCGTTGGATTGGCATTGGCCGCCGATGGTGAAAACTGGGAATTCAAGAGCGTACCGTTGTTGAAGTTCAACTGAAAGCCTGAAACATTGTTGCCCAGGAAATTTGCGGTAAAGACATATTGGTTCAATGAAGGGTCAATACCAATGGCGACCGGCTGCGTACCCGTGGTGTAAGTGCCCATCCGGGTGAGCGCTCCTGAATTCGTGGCATACACCGTCAGGTTCGAATCCTGTGCGTTGGCCACCAAGGCGAATTTTCCAGTGGCATCCAGCACAATCGCGCTCGGCTTACCGCCAGCCTGAAACGGGCTGCCTGCGACCTCGGTCAAGACGCCGCCGTTAATCTGGAATCCATAGACCACGTTTTGAATGGCATCCGTCACATAAAGATAGGCGCCGGTTGAGTCGCTGGCGATGGCGGAAGGTTGGGTGCCGACCGGGACGGGAAATCCGGGTATGGTTGTGAGCGTGCCGTCGGAGCCCGTGGTAAACCCGAAGACGTAGCCGGCGTTTGAACTCGAATCGTATCCGGTGATGTAGACGTAAGCGCCTTTGGCGGCGGTTGTAACGGCAGTTGGAACGAAGACGTGAGAGGCGCCTGCGCCGGTCAGCAAGAGGGGCCAGTAGCTGGCGCTGATGCTGGTATTCACAACCGGAGTTCCAAGGGTATTCGCTGTCTGCGCGGGTTTGAGCGCCCCTGCTTGCGAAGCAGTAAGTATGGGAAATACTGCTATCGACCCGGAACACGGCGAAGCGGGATTGCAAGTCGGCAACGGCTGATACGTGTCTACCACGTACAGAAAATTCCCAGAGACGGATAGAGCCAGGGGGAAAATGCCCGGCGTATTCACGGTGTTCTGGGGATAGAGCTTACCGTCACTGCCAATTATGAATTGAACGATGGAGTTGTCGTCCCGGTTGGCGACGTAGAGATCAGCCTGATCAGGCGATACTGCTTCGGCCACGGGATTGCGTCCACCTGAAGGAAAAGGCGAAGTGACAATCTGACGCATGCGGCCTGATTCGGAGTTGATTTCGAAGACGTCGATCTCTCCGTAATTGTTGGGACCGGCCGCTTTGGCACTGCTTACGTACACGAAGTCTACGGTGAGCGTGGCGCAGGCGGAGAGAAGGGAGGCTGCCAGCAGACTCGCCGCCGAAATGGCCAGCAACTGAATCGGATTGTTGAACTTCATTCGCATCTTTCGTGTTGGAGCCAACTTCGTGACCTTCAAAAATCGAACCATTTGCCGAATCGCTTGCTGTCTCATCAGCTATGCGGTGCCAGCGAATCAGCTACATCATTGCAATCGCCGGAAGTCTTTGCATCGGGCGGAAACGGCCTGCAAGGTCGCTCCCGCCCGCATGCACAGACAAGGCCGCGTTTAGCTTGTACGACCGGTGACAACACACCAAGTAGCCGGACCAGGCAGGGCATAGCTGTCTTTCGCTTTTGTTGCCTGACTTAACGGAGTCAGATCGCCGGCGTTCTGGTTGATAGACAGCCCTGTGATTGTGGAACTGTAGAAATTGGCGGTGTAGATGAACTGATTCGAGGGATCCTCGAGAATGCATTGCGGACCCGCGCCAGTTCCGCCGGTCGATCCCGTTGCTCCGGAGATTGGCTGCAGCTGGAATGGGTTGGTCAGCTTGAATGAAGCGATCCCACTTTGTGCATTCGTGGTGTTGGCATTGTCGCCTTGATTCAGGATGTAGACAAATGCTTTGCCGTTAGCCGCAAGCACGTAGTTCGGATAGGAGTAGGTCGGATTGTCTGGGATATATCCATCCGCCTCAGCCTGCAACGATCCGTTGGTTCCCGGCTTGAAAGCGTAGATAGCTCCATTTGTCGGCGGCTGATTGGTGTTGAGGCCGTCATCGAGAACGTAGATTTCGCCACCGGCGGAAACGATTGCAGTGCCCGCGTTGATGTTGAGCGGCTGCGAGGTATTCTGATTGACCGTCAACTGGCCGCTGGAGTTGTTGTACGCATACGGAAAGACGGAGTCGCCAGTCGCCGGGGTTCCGCTGAGAGTCAGGAAGTAGTTTGACGCGAGGGCGAAGTCAATCGGCTCGGCCGGAACCGGGAAATAAGGAAGGGGTGCGCCGCTGGCAGAAGTGACCTGGGAATTGAGCAGATAGCTCAAGCGTCCCGTGGTGGGATCGATTGAAAAAGCGGTGATATCGCCGCAGGTGGTCGTCTGTTGACCAAAGACCAGCGAGCATCCAGCGCCGCTGGGGGCATCGTGATCGAGCACGTAAAGATGCGCGCCCGCGGAGTCGGCAATCATCCGGAAAGGGTTATTTCCCTGAGTGTAGTAGATACCCTGGGGGGCCAGTATGCCATTGCCGCCGATCGAGAACTGGGCGATGTTGGCATTGGAGCAAACATCGGTCGTGCTGCATGGGCCGCCGTCTGTGGTGGTGCCGCGATTGAGCACATAGAGGAAGCGTCCACCGGTGAGCAGGACTGCGCGGCTGGGATTAGCCCCGCCGGTGCTTACAGGGAGCCCTGCGATGGCGGTCAAATTGCCGGTATTGTGATCGATTTTAAAGCCGCTGATAATGCCTTGACCGGTGGTCGAGGCGGTCTGGGTCCCTGTCACATAGAGGAAGCCAACCGAATAACTTTGCTTGCAAGACGAGATGCCTATGACCACGCCAGCAGAGAGGGCCGACATCAGAAGCGTCTTGCCGAATTTCTTGAACTTCATGCGATTCCTTCATCCTGGACAGGCGAGAGCCGCCAAGTGGTGTGCTGATTCCGCAGCAGAGCTGGGTTGGGATGGGTCCCTGATGCATTGTAAAAGGCGAGGGCTTGTTATGCCTAGTTTCGGCGCAAGATCGGTCGAAACATGAGGTTTGAACCGGGAACATTACGGGGTAATGCGGCGTGGTAAACCATATCGCCCTCTTACTAATCAGTTGCGGCTAGCCGATGCGCATTGGACGCAGAAATCGGCGCAACGTCAACCGAATATAGGGGGAATGGGAATTGGCTACTGCTGGAGAGTTGGCCTTGTGCCCGGGAAGGAATTGAGCCGCGGCAGGGGATGCCGCGGCTCGAAGAGGTTGAGTTGACTACCAGACGCGGCAGGAATTTTCCGGATACATTGGCTGACCCTTATGGCATCCGAAAGCCTTGCCGAATTGATCGAAATTCTGCACCGAGCCGTTGACGCGCCACCGGCCTGGTGAGTGGGGGTCAGTCATAGCTGATTGGCGAGCGGCCTGTTCAGTTTCGTTCTGGCACCATACCTGGGCAAAGCCGAGAAAATAGCGCTGCTCTTCGGTGTAACCATCGATCTTGTCGTTGATAGACTTGCCTTCCTTGGCCAAGACATCGAGCAAAGCCATGTAGGCGATGCGCAGGCCTCCGTTGTCGGCGGTGTTTTCGCCGAGGGTGAGCTTTCCATTGAGCTTGGCTTCCGCCACCTCGCCGTGGGCGGGAGCCGCTTCAAATCCGCCGTATTCGGAGACTTCGCAATCGGTGCGCTCGACGAATTTCTTGCGGTCTTCGGCGGTCTGCCATTCGCGCAGATTGCCGTGGCCGTCGTACTTTGAGCCTTCGTCGTCAAAGCCGTGCGTCATCTCATGCCCGATGACCACGCCGATGCCGCCGAAGTTGACGGCAGGGTCAATGTCGGGATCGAAAAATGGGGGTTGCAGGATGCCGGCGGGGAAGTTGATGTCGTTCATCGACGGATTGTAATAGGCGTTGACCGTCGGGGGCGTCATGCCCCACTCCTTCTCATCTACGGGTTTGCCGAGTTTGTTGAGGTTGTAGTTGCGCTGGAAGACCGCGCTACGACGTGCATTACCGAGGGGATCGTCGCGCTTAACGACCAAGGCTGAGTAGTCGCGCCACTTTTCTGGATAGCCAATCTTGTTGCGATAGAGAGCCAGCTTCTCTTCGGCGGCCTTTTTGGTGTCGTCGCTCATCCATGGAAGCGTCTTAATGTCGTCGGCGAGGGCTTTGTCGAGTGCGGCAACAAGCTGATCCATGCTCGCCTTGGCTTTGGGCGGGAAGTGCGCCTTGACCCAATCCTGTCCAACGGCTTCGCCGAGGGCGCGGTCGGTTTCGCCGGTGCACTGTTTCCAGCGGGGAGTTGGCTCCTTCTGGCCGGCGAGCGTTTTGCCGAAGAAGTTGAAGTTCTCGTCGTAGAAGGCCTTGGGAAGATTCGCTGCTGTTCCGTGGATCGTGTGCCAGCGGAGGTAGGATTTCCAGCTGTCGACCGGTTCTGATGCTAGCAATTCGTTCAGCGCCTTGAAGAAGTCAGGTGTGGCTACGTTGAGGGTGTCAAAGGGGCGCACCTGGACGTCTTTGAAGTAAACGGCGAAATCGAAGTCGGGCGCGAGCTTCTGAAAGTCGGCGACGGTATAGATGTGGTAGCGATTTTCGGGGTCGCGCAGTGCTGTGCGGCTGGTGGAAGCCTTGGCGAGCGCGGTTTCGATCTTGATGACGGCGTCGGCCTCTTTGGCTGCCTGCTCGGGAGTGTCACCGGCGAGGGTGAACATTTTTGTTACGTGCTCGCGATATTGCTGGCGGATGGTTTGGAAGCGCTTGCTATCGGATAGGTAGTAGTCGCGATCAGGAAGTGAGATCCCGCCCTGGCTTACGCTGGCAATCTGTTTCGATGCGTCTTTCTCATCGACTTGAACGCCAAAGCGGAAGAGGGGAGCGGGATCGCCACGCTCTGCGAGACCGCCCAGCAGCGTGCTGAGACTTTTGGAGTCTTGCAGCGCAGCGATGTGGTCGAGTGCGGGTTTGATGGGCTCCAGCCCTTCCTTTTCGATGAGGTCGGTGTTCATGCAGGCGGCAAAGTAGTCGCCGTACTTCTTCTGGAGCGGCGTCTTAGGATCTTTGGACGCCGCGTCGAGTTCTTCCCAGAGCAAGTAGCGATTGCGCTCACCGAGCAGCGAAAAGGAGCGCGCCCAGCGGACCTGGTCAGACGGGATGGGATTGGCCTTGACCCAGTTGCCACATGCGTACTGATAGAAGTCTTCGCAAGGATCGGCGGTTTTATCGATCGCGGTGAGGTCGAAGCTCCTGGCCATCGCGGGAGGAGCGGGCGTCTGTTCATCACTGGTGAAAGCCGCGGGAGATTGGGCAATTGCGATTCCGGTTGCAAACAGGAACACAGGAATGAGGGGGCGGAGCTTCATTGGTTCTCCTCTTGGTTGGCGAATTGGCAGGCCGCGCTCGTTCGGCACTGAAGAGTGAAGAGGAGGCCTGAAGAATTGAGCAGCAGGATCGAGCGCCGCTGCGTTTGCACAGAAGGTTATCAGACGGGGCGAAGGGGATCGACAGCTGGCGGGAAAGCTCGGTGCCCGTTTCGCGCTCGTGGGGACTATCGGTGCAACTCTGATGTGGTTTGAGAATTGGAAATCAGGTCAAGCTGGTCTTGTGGGCATTTCCGGGGTAATGTCCGAGTTGGCCACTACTCGCTCGCTAGAATGATGGGGTGACATTGCTCAAGATAGTTTTGGTAGTAGTCGCCATACTTGGCGCGGTGCGCATCATGCACTTCTTTCGCGCTCGCACCATGCGTCGATTCGCTTCAAAGTGGGGCTTGAGCTACAGCGGACCCGCTGCGCCTCCACAATGGTGGTTTAATACCTCCCGTCCCAAAATCCCTCCTCCCCTGCCCGGCTGGGTTTCCCACCTCGGTATCTCCCAAGCGTGGAACATCATCGAGGGAAAGAACAATGGCGCGTCAGTGTTCGTTTTTGACGGCGTCAGTGAAGGTTTCAGAAGTCATCCTTCCACCTATATCGCCTGCCATACCGAACAGAATCCATTCGGAATGGATACGTCGGTCGAACTCGTGACACAGATACACGGATGGACGATCCTTCATGGGGTGCGGTTCCTTTTCTTCCATTGGTTTATGGGCATAGGGCGGATTGATAGACATCTCAGCAATTTACAGGCGGAATGACAAAGCCGACTCGAAACGAGGCCACCGCCCGTTCCTCCCGAGTAACCGGCTACTCGTCAGTATGGAGAGGACAACTCGGGCGTAACGGCTAAGAGAGATCGTGACGGAGATACGTGGTGCCGGCTGAGAATCAGTATCAGCTTTCCGTCATGCACCGTCGAGACGATTGGCTATTGCGCCTCAACAAGTGAGGCCGGCGGCTTTTCACTTTGTGCTGGAAGGTTTGTGCAGCGGTAGGATTCAGCGACGACCCATCCACCCGCTATCAGGGCAACATTAAGGATGGTCTCGCTCCACTGGAAGGGGTTCTTGGAGCCTGTTGCCACGATGGGTAGCCAAACCAGAACCAGGAACAACGTGAGTTGCAAGACCGACAGCGTGACTGCCAGCCGTGCACAAAGGCCGGTGAGGGCCGCGACGCCCGCCGCGATGAATGCACAGCCGGTGAAATATGCCCAGAACAGATGACCCGGCAGCCAGCTGGGGATGAGCGAGAGGGTGTCCTTTACGTCGATGAAGTGAGCCGCGCCGAAGAAGATCAACGACAGGCCGTAGAGCGTGTGGGCAACGCGAAGACCATTGTTGCCGGTCACCGAACTAAGGTGGTTGCGGTCCCAGTCAGTGGCAAACCAGACATACAGCACCCAGGCAGCGGCCAACATGACCGCGAGAGGGAACACGGACCAGCAAGCTTCAAAAGCGGGTACGCGAAGAAAGTTTGGCAACAGAAACAGCAACAACCAAAGTAGAAAGGTGGCGAGAAGCACACGTGTGGCGGCGGCCGCCGTGTGCCGAATAAGTAGACCGATACCCGCGGAGAGAGAGATCAACGAACTCAAGGACACAAGTAGACTGCCTGCGGGAACTTTGGGAGCAGGATTCCACAAGGGGACGAAATCAGGGTGGAGCAGGCCTATGATTCCGAGACCGCTCATAGTGACCGCGAAGATTGCGCGACCTGTGCTTGGGATGCGCATGCCTTGCTCCCGGAAGTTTAGTTTGCCGTGGGATTCTTTTGCTACCTGATTCTAAGCGCGGACGGAATCGATCGCGGCGAGATGTTCTTCTGCGGGCTCAACCTTCAGCGAGACGGCGCGAGAAGCAAATAAGCCGGTGGGCGGGTTACAGCTCAGTTCCGGGCCAATTGCCGGCGACTCGGACATTAGTCGAGGCAGGTTGGGTCCGGCGCCTGAGGGGAATCGAAGCTTCGGGCGGGGCAGATCCGAAGGACGCGGATTTTTATGGGGCCATCTCCAAGATACCGGACGGATGGTTAACCGCATTTGCTAAACTCCGCTCACCGGTCTCACAGTCCCCCGAAATGGAGAAGAAGGAATGATTTTGAAACAGAAACTCGCGGTGTGTTTGTGTTTTGCGCTGACGGGCGCGGCGTCTTCAATCGTGGTTGCGGCTCAGCCGAATGAAAAGGCAGCGGCAAAGCGGACGCTGGTGCGCGCCGGGCATGTGCTGGATGTGAAGACGGGCAAGCTGGCCGATGCGCAGACTATCGTTGTGGTGGGCGACAGCATCAAGTCCATTGCTGCAACGGCGTCTGTGACGGCCGAGGCGGGCGATACGGTGGTGGACCTGGGCGGCATGACGGTGATGCCGGGGCTGATCGATGCGCATACCCACATCACGATGAATACGGATTTTGATCCATTTCGAGAACTGATATCGACGGACGCGAAACAGGCAATCAACGGTGTGGTGAACGCGCGCACGACATTGATGGCGGGGTTCACGTCGATTCGCAATGTGGGGGCGGGCGGTTATACCGATGTTGATCTGCGTGACGCGATCAATTCGGGACAGGTTGCAGGTCCACATATGCTGGTGAGCGGTCCGGCGATGGGAATAACCGGAGGTCACTGCGACGACAATCTGCTGCCGGTGCAATATCACCAGGTGAGCGATGGTGTGGCCGATGGGATTGCAGCGGTTCAACAGAAGGTGCGGCAGAACATTAAATATGGTGCGGACCTGATCAAGATCTGTGCGACGGGCGGGGTCCTGTCGAAGGGGGATGATCCGCAGGCTTCGCAGTACACGCTGGAGGAGATGCAGGCGATCGTAGCGGATGCACATCGGCTGGGCCGCAAGGTGGCGGCGCATGCGCATGGAGCGCAAGGAATCTTATGGGCGACAGAGGCGGGCGTGGATTCGATTGAGCACGGCAGCTACATTAATGACGCGGCCATCGCCGAGATGAAGAAGCGGGGAACCTACCTGGTGCCGACGGTCTACCTGCAGGACTGGATGCTTGAGAAGGGGAATCTGCCAGCTTTCTATCACCAGAAGATGGTGGATGTGATCGGAGTAGCAAAGAAGAACATCAAGCATGCGATGGAGGCAGGCGTGAAGATTGCGCTGGGGACCGATGCTGCCGTTTATCCGCATGGGCTGAATGCGCATGAACTGGATGTGTATGTGAATCAGCTAGGGATGTCTCCGCTGGCGGCACTGCAATCGGCAACCGTGAATGCGGCGGACCTGATGGGCTGGACGGCGAAGACGGGCACGCTGGAGCCGGGCAAGTGGGCGGACATTATCGGAGTGGAAAAGAATCCGATGGAGGACGTGCGGGTGCTGCAGAATGTGAAGTTCGTGATGAAGGGCGGCGTGATCTACAAGAGTGACGGCAGCTCTGCAAAGTGAAGTTCGCAAAGGGGTCACGTGGTGGGGGCAGGAGTTTTTGGGGGAGTGGGTGGAGCGTGGATACTTAGGCGCTCCGCCTTGAACTCGGTTTCCTGACTGTGACTGCGGTGCGTTGATTGCGACGAACGTGGGCAAAGGCCACGGAGTTGTGCTGCATGCTGTAGTGCATCTTTGCTGCTTCCGATTCGAGGTCGGTGGGGACAAACCAGTTGGTGTTGCGCTGCACCTTCGCGGAGCGGCCGGCGATCCAGAACTTCATCATGAGGAAGCTAAAGGCTGGCAGAGCGACCAGCAGGACGACAAAGATCTCTAGATGAGCGCGGACGGTCGAAAGTTTGGCGCCGATACTCGATGGATCCATCTGACATTCTCCTTGCCGTTTGCGAGAACCGGGTCATAAGTCCGATTGCGCTTGTCGGATGTTGTGACTGTATGTGTGTTATCGACTGCGCACAATATGGCGTTAGTGCGAATAAAGCAGCGCGGTAGTGCAGGGTAATTCGGCTACGGTAACGAGTCGAAATCATTACTTATGTGGGGTAGGCCGAACGCGAATACACAATGCAATGGAGTTAGGGAAGGCGAGAAATGAAGCGGTCGCCCTGAGCGCGATCGGCCGGAGTCTCAGATGGAGTCTGTGATGGCTTGGGCCCACGCTATCGCGCTGGAATAACATCCGGCTGCAAAGTCCTCGTGTATTCCGAGCAGGCGGCAATTATGGACAACAGCTTGCCATGCTCCGGATTCAACCGCGAGGATGAGCTCCCAGATCGGTCGGAGGCTTCCCTCGTGCTCTAACAGTAGTTTCGTTGAGTCGTCATTGAGCGAGAGACCTCCGATGATGGCGCACATGGGGATTTCGAGAATCGCGTCCATGAGTGACAAGAGCCCTAGCAAAAAGAGATCAGATTCACCGTGCGCGACCCTGGCGCCGAGCAACTCTGCGAATCGTGCGCGAACCATTCCCGAAAGCAGCAATTCGCTGGGACGGCCTTGCGACATTTCAAACATGCCCGCGAGTCTGCACCAGCGGCGAATTTCATCTTCGCCCATGAGGGTGAGCGCCTGGCGAACAGTGCTCACTTCTCCGCGAAACGCGACTACAGCAGAGTTGAGGAAGCGCAGCAGACGGTAGTAGAGGGTAGGATCGCTTTTGATGAGTTCTTCGACAGACATCCAATCGAGTTCGGGCTGTGAGACGGCCTGAAGGAGGCGCAGGTAGACGACCTTATTGGTGCGCGCTCCACGAGTTCGCAGCGATTCGGGCTTGCGAAAAAAGTATCCCTGAAAAAAGTGAAAGCCGGCTCGGCGCGCGAACTCGAAGTCCTGGCGTGTCTCCACTCCGGTGGCGAGCAAGCCGGTGTGTTCCCAGCGATCCGATCCGATTATCAGCGGAATCTCTTCCAGCCGGGTTTGCTGAAGGTCGACTTTGATGTAATCCGCGAGGTGAACGACGGGCTGCCGTGGATCGTTGTTCATGAATCCATCCAGAGCAATCTTGTAGCCCGCGTTTTTGAGTTCGCAACAGGCTTGCAGGATGGCGTCATCCATCGTCACGTCGGATTGAATTTCAGCAGCGACTTTTTCCGGGGGCAAAAATGCGATGCCGTGTCCGAGCAGGATCTCCCGATTGCAGGGGATAAATGCGAGGCGGTTATCGCAGAGAATATCCAGCCCCAGCAGGGTCGACATATCGATGGTGGTACGTACCGATTCGGTCGTGTCGGTGGCGGAGAAGTGACTGACGACGTCGGTGCGAAACAGGAGTTTGTAGCCGATGACGGTTTCGTCCGCTGCGAGGATCGGCTGGCGCGTGGCGTACCGGGTGGGTCGAGCTTCGTCGATGAGTTGCTGTTCCACTGTTCTGGATGAAACATCGGCAGAATTCTGAATCGCATGAACTGAATCGCATGAGCGCGGCGGATGGTTCTTTACAGTCCGGCATGGGTCCTGCCACACTGGAAGGTGGACACCCAAACCATCGTTATTCTTGATTTCGGATCGCAGTATACGCAGCTCATTGCGCGGCGTATTCGCGAGCTGAACGTTTTTTCCGTTGTGCTTCCCTGCACGGTTCCGTTGACGGAAGTAAAAGCCTACAAGCCGATCGGCATTATTCTGTCGGGCGGCCCGTCGTCGGTGTATGACGCGGATGCGCCGAATGCCGATCCGAGGCTGCTGGAGATGAAGCTGCCGACCCTGGGAATTTGCTATGGGCTGCACTTTATCGTGCATCACCTGGGCGGCAAAGTGCGGACGGCGCCGAAGCGCGAATACGGGCATGCCGAAGTTGCGCTGGAAGACAGCTCGACACCGCTGTTTGCGGGACTTCCGGCGGCGATCCAGGTATGGATGAGTCACGGCGATGAGGCGCTGGAGTTGCCTGCGGGCTTTCGACGCACGGCGGTGACGTCAAATGCGCTGGCAGCAATTGCGAACGAAGAGCGGCGCATCTGGGCGGTTCAGTTTCATCCCGAGGTGCATCACACGCCGCTCGGACCGCAACTGATCCGGAATTTTGTCTTCGATATTTGCGGCGCAAAGGGCGACTGGACGCCCGCGCACTTTGTTGAGACGACGGTTGCGGGGATTCGCGAGAAAGTTGGCAAGGGGCACGTGATCTGCGGACTTTCGGGTGGGGTGGATTCGTCGGTAGCGGCGATGCTGGTGCACAAGGCGATTGGCAGCCAACTGACTTGCATCTTTGTAAACAATGGAGTGCTCCGCAAAAACGAATTTGAAAATGTGCAGAAAAACATGCGCGACAAGCTGGGGCTCAACGTGGTGGCGGTGGATGCGAGTGAGCGGTTCCTGAAGCAGCTTGCCGGCGTTACCGATCCGGAGACCAAGCGCAAACGGATTGGCGCGGAGTTCATTGCGGTGTTTGACGACGAGGCGAAGCGCATTGCAGAAAAGTCGGGCGGTGTGGACTGGCTGGTGCAAGGGACGCTGTACCCGGACGTGATTGAGTCGAGCAGCGTGAAGGGGCCGAGCCAGACTATCAAGAGCCATCACAATGTGGGCGGGCTGCCGATTGGGATGAAGCTGAAGTTGATTGAGCCGCTGCGCGATTTGTTCAAGGATGAAGTGCGGCGGATCGGACGTGACATGGGCATGCCGGAAGATATTCTTGGCCGGCAGCCGTTTCCCGGGCCTGGGCTTGCAGTTCGAATTCTTGGCGAAGTCACTCAGGACCGCGTGGCACTGCTGCAAGAGGCTGATGAGATTGTTGTCAGCGAGATCAAGGCGGCTGGGCTGTATTCGCGGATCTGGCAGAGCTTTGCGGTGCTCCTGCCGGTAATGAGCGTGGGCGTGATGGGCGATCAGCGCACCTATGCTTACACCTGCGCCGTGCGCGCGGTGCATTCCGAAGACGGCATGACGGCGGATTGGACTCCGCTGCCGCATGAGGTGCTGAAGCGCATTTCCAGCCGGATTGTGAATGAAGTGCGCGGTATCAATCGCGTAGTCTACGACATCACATCTAAGCCCCCCGGCACCATCGAGTGGGAATAGTTCCTTATATGTAAGTTGTTGTATATCAACAAAAAGCACCTTTTACGAAACATTGAAAGTCAACAATTTACGTGCTAACCTTTGACAGAATCTTTGAAATTCTGGGCACTACTCAGATTCATAGCTGAGAAAGGTTAGGATGCTCAAAAAGCAGATTTTTGATCCAGAATCAGAAATCCCCATCTTTGGCGATGCCTTGGCTTATGTTCGGGACGGCCACTGGCAATTTCGGATGTATGTTGCTGCTGAAAAGAAATATGTGGTTCGATCCCTCAAGACTCGAAATCGAGCCACAGCCATTTCAAAAGCTCAGGACATGTATCACGAAATCCTGATGGAAGTGAAGAGCGGCAAAAAGCTGTTCTCCATGACCACAAAAGAAGCCGTTGCTGAGTACCTGAAGTATCGGCATAAGGATATTGCCACAAAGGGAATTGTTGTTGGCAGGTTCACCACCATCACATCACACCTAAACCATTTTCTGGACTTCATCGGAAGAGACACCCGAATGAAAGATTTGGGAGTGGATCACATGGAAGATTATTACGGCTTTCGATTGGGTGAGAAGGCCAGTCAGTCAACGATCTTCAATGAACAGTCCACAATAAATGCCATGATGAAGTGGTTGTATCGGAATGGAAATACGAATTTCGAATCCTTTATCTACAGACCAGTTTCAAAGATTGACACAAGAGCAGAGGACATCCGTAAGGCAACTATCACAGAAGATGAATACATTGCTCTCTATACGGCTGCTCGATCCTATGTAAGACGTTCGGAAGGCGAGGAATATCTTGAACGTGAGATCGCACGTCATTGGATTCTGATAAATGCCAATTGTGGTATGAGGAATGGTGAAGCCAGACAATTGAAGGTCAGAGATGCTGAAATCTTCACTGTGAAGGCCAGCAACGAATTGGACAGGACTTTGGTGAGGCTGACCATTCAAGCTGAAACCTCCAAGTGGAGGAAATCTCGAATGGCTGTCTGTCGTGGTGGGAAGTATTTCGAACGGCTGAGAGAACTGCTGAAATCCAAGAACGATGATCTTGTCTTCTCCGTGGATGGCACCACTCCATTCACTGAGAAGCTGCTACTGAAGCATTTCTATGCCATATGTAGTTTGGCCAAAATCAAGGATTTCAGGGAGCGAGGGATCTCCCCTTATTCGCTTCGTCATTTCATGATTACTGAACGGGTTCGGGCTGGACTCAATGTGCTTTCTGTGGCCGATATGTGTGGAACGAGCATCAAGGAAATAGAAGCAACATATCACCACATGTTCGACGATGTGAGGATCAGTAATGCTTTGATTCCGTCACGGCGACGAGCAGCAAAAAAGCCAGAGGAGAAGTAGAGCCTAAATGCCCGATGGCGTTTTGACAGGTTTGTTCACATCAGCCAAATCCTTTTCCGCTTGCTCCACTGAGCTTCTTTCTTTTTCGAGCTTGAATGCCGCTCTCTCTCGCTTCAGTTGCTGGCTCTTCTGCTTCAGCGATTGTTGTTTAAATTTCAAAAATGGCTTCGTCATAATCTCAAAGATTCTCATAGTGTGTTTCTCCTGAACAAATTCCAGAATTGTTCATACGAATTATCGAAATTCCAGAATTGATTTGTTGAATTTCTCTCCTCAGAAGTTTGAGTCGAGTGATAATGCTGATTTTCCAAGTGAATTTTGCGAAGCACTTGGATTCGATCTTCCTGTTGCTGTTTTGCAATTTAGACACACGAATAAAACAAGGTACGGCAAAGCCAAACCCGTCTACGTCAATTTCAGTTGTTTCACTCGTCCTGCCTTTCAGTCCAACCTCAAACATTTCCGAAATGTGATCCCGAGATGTCACCCGAATTTCAATTTGCGAAAATGCCCGATGGGACACCGCTTGTGCTAAGCATGGTTTCGAGCTTCTGTTCAGTTTTCAATTTCCAGCCCGAAATTGATCTACGAGAATACGGTCAGCGTCTCGTGTGTCGAATATCGGCTGGTCGTAAGTTCTATCAAAATTATTTTCGAGGAGGATGTATTCAATCCATCCTCCTTGGTTGTGAATCGGCTTGACGACGAACGTATCGATGTGAAGAAGTTCCAAGTTTCTTTCTTCTTCTGACTGTGTTCCAAGCATTCGATAGAGTCTTTGCTCATCTTTCGTCAGTGGCCTGTGCCACACTCCCGCTGTCTTTTTAGCAGCGTTTTTGAAGTGAGACAGAATGAGATCGTTGTCGTGGTTTTTGTTGAAGTGACCCACGGCGAGGTGGAGGTGTAAATTGATGCCTTCTCTCCCCTCTATAACGGCGGCAAACGAGAGTTGGCGGCGACCTGTCTTGATCGCTTTTTTAGTAAATGCTTCTTTGGTCAAGTTCCAATAAAACTGTCTGGCAACTTGGTCAGCACGTTCGATTGTCTGATGGGAGGTTCTGAGATTGAGGGTACAGGAGTGTGTGAAGGCTATTCCGCTCAGGACTTGAGCAATGCCTTTTCTGTAGCGTGTGATTTGATGGGCGTTCACGATAATCGACCTCTGGTGATTCCCCCTGTTCTCGTTTGTGGGCTGAAATCAGATTTCAGCCCAAATTCGATCACCAGAAGGACTACTCAAGTCAGTAGCAAGCCGACAGGGAGGATTGAAACCTCGAACGTATTTAGCTCAGGCAGGGGTTCCAAACCCGTTTCTGACTAAAATTCGATTTTTTATTTTCGGTACCGTGGTAAGTTACTGACCCTTTTCCTCGTCGATCTGGCGGGAGCCAGGATTCGAAGGGTGACCAAATTGGGCGTACCCTCTCTTGACGGTAGGAGCTTTACGTTTTGAGGGGCAAAAAGCGTAAAATATAGGTGGTACTTTAGTTATTTGACACATGTATCTCTATGGTCTAAAGTCATATTTGACACATTGAGGATACGGACATGATGGCAAAACGGAATGGCAAAAGGGTCGGGTACGTCCGAGTGAGTAGCATCGACCAGAACACGATCCGCCAACTCGACGGCGTTCAGCTTGACAAGGTGTTCACGGATAAAGCCAGTGGCAAGGACACGAATAGACCTCAGCTAAAGGCCCTAATGGACTTTCTGAGAGCAGATGACATTTTGGTGGTTCACAGCATGGACAGGCTGGCTCGGAACATCAGTGACCTGCTCAGGATTGTCCAAACGCTGAACGAACGTGGAGTGGTCGTTCGGTTCGAAAAGGAGTCGCTGACCTTTTCAGGAGATGATTCGGCAATGTCCAAGTTGATGCTGACGATCATGGGAGGCGTAGCTGAGTTCGAGAGAGAAATGATAAAAGAGCGTCAACGTGAAGGTATCGCCAAAGCAAAACAGGCCGGTAAATATACCGGGAGAAAATCTACTTTCAAAACTGCTCAGATTCAGTCGATTCGTGAGCGGGCGTTGGCTGGTGAGCACAAGGCGGCACTGGCACGGGAATTTGGTGTAACGAGGCAGACGATCTACAACATATTGGCGGCGTAGCGAGTGGAACGGAACCTTGGCCTCAATCAATAGGCTCCGTGGGCGTGTATGTCTCACTGGCTCACGCTTAGGGTCTGCTCACCAATTCGATGGATAAAGCTTTACTCGGAAGGCGCTGCTTTTGGAGTCGTGCGCACCCACATAATTGAGACTTCCATCGGCATTGATCACTACAAATATATCTGGTTCAGTTTTGACAGCTTCGTTTGGCCAGATTGTTTCGTTGGCAAACTGGATTTTGTAGCAGTAATCAAGTTGTTGCCACGAAGCAGCAAAGTTTGATGCTAACTCTCTAAGGGCTTCTTTATTTTTGTCGGCGGCCTCCCCCATAGTCACTCCAGCTTGATATTCCTTTTGCGCGGTTTCGACATTCCCGTCCGATGATGCGTAAGAGGCCCCTTTGTATTCATTCAATGCGATGTCGTTATGGGCTAAGAAATTGCTGAGGGCATTATCCATATCAACCAGCAATCCATTCATACGATGTCCAATTTCTGTATCGGGATCGAATGTATCAATATCGTTTGTCGTCTGATGCCCCCGAGCTGAGTTGTCGGCATCCTTCTTCATCGCTTCTTTCTTCATCTCCTCAATCGTGGCGGCATCCAAGGTCGGATTTTGCCTTATGGCCTCAAGTGTGGCTGCCATGTTCTCACCTGTCGGCGGCGGAGGCACGTCAAACTGGCTCTTGAAATGAATGCTCGGAACATCGCATGGCTTATCACTTTGCTTCGGGGTGTCTACGCCGATGCCAGCTTGAACTCCGTCTCCCATTTGTTGAGTCGGCTTCGGGTCGTTTAGCACCTGCCTCATTTGTATCTGCTTCGACGTGCCGCCATTGTCGAGCGTGATGTAAACGACAATTACGGCGATCAGCACCAGCACACCGACTAAGAGAATAATTGCCCTGTTATCTGCGGCTACGCTTTTTTCCAGTAATCTGCCACAGCTCGGACAGACATCTTCGCCCGAAAGGTAGGCGTCTTTGCAATTTGAACATTTTCCTGTGGAACCACTTATAGAAGGGGCAAGAGCAGACGACCGTCCTTCCAACTTTCTTCTCTCTAACACTCCACCCGAAACGGGGATGAGAATGAGAAGACCGAACCAACCTAGGACGGTCCAACCACTGAAAGCGTTGATGGCTAGAATCCACCACCGCCACGGATGTCTTATCTTGAATGCCACCATCGAGGGAATGAGATAGGCCGCCAAACCCACACCCGCAAGCACGATCCACATTAGAACCAAGTACCAAAGCATTTTCTCAATTGCCTCCCGCTGAGAATGCGTGCAATCCTCGACAACTGAACATGTAGCCTATAGGCAATGTTGTATCCCATAGTATACGGGCGATGCTGATGGGTGCGGAAAAACGTTCGTCAGCGATTCGGAGACAGAATCAAATCTCTGCGACAGGAGAGAGAATGGTCGCAAGAAGACCTTGCTGACAAGGCCGGGATTGGGCGTGTCTTCATCTCTCAACTCGAAAATGGTCACAAAGAAGCATGTTTGGGAATTATTGAAACGCTGGCGGATAGTTTCTCCATCACTATCTCTGACCTGATGAAGCAGGTTTAGAAACTTTTTGCTCTTTCCGTTGCTCCATTTCCATATCAGAAAAGACGGTCTTGCTTGGCAATTGTGGCCGTATCCTTTGCCGCTTTTTTGAATGCGGAAGGGTCAATGAGCGGGATGTCAGGGCGCTTTCCAGCGAACAATTCTTCAATGGTCAGAATTTGGATCTTCGGGAATTTTTGATACGGCATCTCGTAGAACCCTGTTTTGACCGCCTCCAATCGCATAGGTTTTGTTGGCTCGGCAAGGGTGATGAACACGCCAATCCTCGCCTTCTCCCGATCTACGACATGAGCCAGGTCTCGAATCATTGAAACATTGATATTCTCGCCGCCCTTCACAGAAACAATCGCCTTCTCCGTTTCCTTCCCATCGGGCTTGAAATAGATGAAGCCGTCAATGCCGCTGTCCGCTCCCTTTTTCTTGCCGCCATACGGCACAGCATCCACCAGCGAGACAGCCCACCATTGGAACTGATATTTGTCCTGAGCGGCGAGAGCCTGAGCGCCGCCGATGTCTTTCGGCGTCCCGTGAATCTCGAACGAGACACCGGGAAAAGCATCTTTCAATCGTTTTTCAATCAGAGAAATTGCGAGGTGTGTAACGTCAATCCCTATCCATTGCCGTTTCAGTTTTTGAGCAGCGTGGATTGTTGTTCCACATCCACAGAACGGGTCTAAAACGGTATCGCCTTCGTTGCTTGATGATTCGATGATTCGCTCAAGAAGAGACAGGGGCTTCTGTGTGGGGTAACCGAGCCGTTCCTGTGCCTGTGAATTGATTGGAGAAATATCGTCCCATATATTGCCTATGGGCGTGCCGGGCATCTCATCAAGGTATCTCTTGACTCGGATTCTCCCGTCCTTGCTGGCAGGGAAGTACAACCTTCCTTCAGCGTCCATCTTCTTCATTGTTTCCAGAGAGACAGACCAGCCATTAGGATGGGGCTTGTAGCCTTTGTAGTCATAAGTCAGGTTCGGACGAGGGCCGGGACTTCGTAGGTCACGAGTTGTGTACCGCCGACCATCTGGCTCCAGCAGACTGTAATGCGACTCTAAGTAATCGTCCGAATATGCGGAGTGAGACCTGTGAAATGTTGAAATCTCCGACTTGGCATAAAACAGAATGACATCGCTTTGGTCTCCAAATCGCCTTCGAGCGTCGCTGTGAGCGCTTGTTCGCTTCCATATAATCTCATTGCGAAAGAAGTATGGACCAAATACAGCGTCAAGAAGAATTTTTAGGTAGTGGCTTGCCGTTGGGTCACAGTGTAGGTAAAGGCTGCCTGTTGGCTTCAACACACGATGTAATTCGACCAAGCGAACTGCCATCATGGTCAGATAGGCCATCATGTCGTTCTCTTTGAGGAATGAACGAAACGCTCTCAACATCTCAGCAACATCGCTGTTGCCGCTGTGAATCACTTCATCAAACGCTCGTTCGGCGTGATCATTCCAATGCCACGTATCTTCGAACGCCTCAATCTGTGCCTCTGATTTTTGACCGCTGTGTGCTTTGAAGAGCACGTTGTAATTCGCTTGGCTATTGAACGGCGGGTCGAGGTAAACGAGGTCAACGCTCTCAGTCGAAATGGACGCTCTCAGCACGTCCAGATTGTCGCCGTAATAAAGTTGGTTTGCCATTGGCCCCTGTTCTGAATGCTTTGTTGGACCAATGCTATCGTAGGGGTGAAGCAACGGCGTTGGGGGCCGCTACAAGGCGTTCACAGCTTGTCAATGAGGGAATCGTCGATCCCATCTCGGTAAACGCCAAATAGCCCGGTTTTCGTTTGATTTTGATAGGTTTTAGAGCAGTCAGAAGGACCGATCCACAGCGAAAAATTTTGAAAATGATGACGCTGACCCCGAATGTTTTGCTTTGTAAAAGGTCCGACTGATTCGAAAAGATTTATCTTTCGGTTTTACGTCAGGTTTCTCTGCTAAAAGTTTCACAAAACTTATACAAATCAATTATGTTCTTGTAAGAGTTTTATTTTCAGTTACTTGTATAGTGGAACCATCGAGTGGGAGTAATTTGCCATCAAGGCAGCCGCGCCTTCAGCGCCATTCTTGCTGCTGGCAATTACCTCAACTTTTGCCGCTGGGGTAGTGGCCATGGAGAGATGAGAGCTTCTTGGTACGAATGTGGTTTGTTCAGCGGCTTGCGTCGGATCTGAGTTTCGCGTGTCTATGGCGCGACAGAGGTTGTGCCGTGATACGGACCGGCGCTGGAGCTCGGGCGTGTATAGATCGCAAAGGTTATTGTGCCAACCATGATCAGGCCGAGCATACCTAGCCAAGTGAGTCCGGCCATGGTCTGAACGTCGGCTATGCGGGCTTCGACCTCGCGCATATTGCGGCCGGCAAGAACGTAGCCAGTATGAGGTCCGTTGACGCGCTGGATGACTGCGGCGATGCGAACGCCACCCGATCCGCGGACTGGCTGCCAGCTCAGACGTTCTTCTCCATTCTTGAGGACATTTTCGAAGACTCCGGGAGGCGGAGTGGGGATCGATCCGTTCAGCAGTCCTTGCGATGCGATGGGGTGGCGCTGTTCGTCGTAGACGATTACGAAGGGCGAGAGGCTTCGTGCCATGTCGATCTGTTGAGAAGCAGGAATAGCGTCTGCGGGGGTGACGCCTTGTTCGATACGTGCCGCGACGTCGCCAGCCAGCTGGATTTGCGGATCGTTAAGCCCGGAGCGTAACAGGTGCTGAGGGATCGCGTAGAGAGCGAGTGCGACCCCCGTGGCGATTCCGGCGAGAATGAGCGCGTTGAAGATGAGAGCGGGACGAGTGAGTGAATTGGGAAGCATGTCAATGTGCTCCTTGATCAGAGAAGTAACGAGGTCGCGAAAAATCAGCGGGATCAGTTTGTGTAGGGGGAATGTTTTATCGCTGAGAGCATCGCGCAAGGCCTGGCGCATCGCAGGCGCGTAGGTATCGCTGAATTCGGCTGGGTAGAGACGAAGTGCGCGTGCGTAGAGGCGTTCGATTTGACCGCCGTCCCGGCGAGGATTGATAGGCGGCGCGCTCACGAGCGGCCTCCGTTAGGGAGCAGGCCGAGGGAGCGGGCGGAAGTGACAGCGGCATCGAGGCGCCCGAGTTCCGCAGCGAGGACCGCGCGACCTTGAGTGGTGAGCCGGTAGTAGCGGCGGCGTTCATCGTCCTGCTTGTCGGATTCCTCTACAAGGCCATCGCGGATCATGCGGTCTACGGAGCCGTAGAGGGTTCCGGGGCCCATGGCTATGCCGCCGCCGCGAGGAGCGCGGGCGTCTTTCATCATGGCGTAGCCGTGTTTGTCGCCTTCCGCGAGGGAGAGAAGGATGGCAAGGACGGCAGGGGAGAGAGGGACTACGCGCTGAATTCCATTAGCCATGAGAGGAATATATATCCATAACGGATATATCCGCAAGGGGAATATTAATTCTTGCTAATTTCGGTGCGGAGTCACGCCGAGGCGGGGAGCTTATCGCCGTGATTTCCACGTCGAGAGCGCATTTGGGTGGAAGTCTGCTCAATTACAGTTGCTCGTATAAGGCCAGCGGGATGGCTGAATTTGCGCGATGCATTTTGAATTGAGGATGGAATGATGGAGAAGGCTTATCGGCCGCAGGAAGACATTGTGACGTTGATGATGCAGTTCGAGCAGGAAGTGAAAGTCGCACCGGAGTTGCCGGATGCGGGAACGCGGCTGCTGCGTGCGCGGCTGGTGTTTGAAGAGGCGCTGGAGTTTGTGCGGAGCTGCGGATGTACCGTGACGATGTCGGGATCGAGCGGAGATGGGCCCGCGGTGATTGACGGCATTCAGGTGGTGCTTGATCCGAACGGGACGCCGGATTTTACGGAATATGTGGACGGCTGCATCGATCAGCTCGTAGTGACGTACGGCGCGCTGTGCGCTGCGGGAGTAAAGGCGCAGAGCGCATGGGATGAAGTCCAGCGGAGCAACATGAGCAAGGCATGGCCGCATTGCAGCGTGTGCGATGCGGTACTGGTGCGCGGAGACGGTGAGGAACTGGTGCATCCGGAAGATGGCGGCGCCCACGGCGGCAATTGGAACACAGTTCTGAGAGTGCACAAGCGCGAGGACGGGAAGTTCATCAAAGCGCCAACATACTCTCCAGCGAATTTGAAACGCGTGATTGAGGAGCAGATCGAAGAGGCGCACTCGCCGGCGAGTGTTTAGGCCCTCACTGGCCCTCGGGCCTGATCACCGGAGCGCGTAGCGGAGTGGTTTCGATTTCGATGCGAGTATCGCGAGGAAAAATAACGTCGCGGCCCGAATGCAGGAAGTTGTCGTAGAAGGACAACCCGGCAGCATAGAACCCGAGGCCGGCGGCGAGGTTGCGGCTTCCTGAAGCGATGCCGACAATACGGCCAACAATGCCGAAACCATTGGAGGCAACACCGGTCTGGGCGGTGAGGTTGCCGTCTTCATCGAGGGCGCGGCCGGCGAGCATGGTGAGCAACAAGGGGACGATCACGCTGGACTGGCTGCGTGGCGTGATGGTGCCTTCAGCATCGAGAGAGAGATTCTGTGTCTTCTCGGTCGCGGCGCCGGCGAGTGCTCCTTCCACTTCGCGGTTGTAGCCCTCCGGAAACTTGACCTGCTGGAATGTGAAGCGGAGTTTTCCGTTGCGGCCGAAAGAGCGGGCCGCTTTGGCGACGGCGACTTTGCCGACGAGTTTTGATCCCTGGGGAACGACCAGCTGCTTGTCCTTGTCATAGACGGGTTCTACGACTAAGGCTTCTACGCTATCGCCCGGCTTCGCAGTTGCGGAAGTCAGATCCCGTGAGAGGGTGGCGTTGACGGCCCAGACTTCATTTTTGCTGGCAGCGGCAACCGGGGATGGAACTGCGCGAAGAGTTGCGGTTTCCAGCGGAAGGCTAAGCGGAGCGGAGAGTTCGAAGGACCATGCTGTGTTGGCTTCGATACGTTCAGGATGGTACGGGAGCTGGTGGTAGAGCACTTGCAGGGCGCGATCGCCTTTGCCGGGTGCGGTGAAATAAGCGAGACGGTCGCGCATGTTGGCTTTGGCCTCGGCCCAGCGGCGCGCGATGAAGGATTGCTTCGGAGAGACACCGGGGGCGGAGAGTTTCAGGACGGGCGCGCCGTTGGCTGCGGGGGCGGCGGCAATGGGAATGGGGCCGGAGGGAAGTTCAAGCTTGTCGAATTGAACCTGGACAGTGTGGAAAGGCGTGAAGTCGCCGCGAAGGCGCGCATGCCAGCGTGTTTTAGTGTCAGCCTGCAGAGCGATGACATGGCCCTCGAGGACAGCGTTCTGGGGCACGACGAGTTTGCCGGCTGCATAAACTGGGTGCATCAAGTGCGCTTCAAACGGCTCGCCGATCTTGACCGGATAGTGGCGCGCGATTTCTACCTGCAGGCTTGTTCCCTTCGCTAGAACGGGTTGTGCGGCCTCAGCTGCGGCGTCTTTAGCGGGTTCGGGACTCGGCGAGGTTGGACGGCGTTCGAGGGACTGTGCGCCTGCGAAAGCGGTGAAGACAAGGGCTGCCGGAACCAGAAAGAAACAAAAATGGCAGCGGGTCGAAAAATACATCAAAGAGGCTCCTGCCTTGGGTAATTCTACTGTGAGACGAACGTCGGAGCTAATCGCGAGCTTGATTGCGGCTAGGTGGTTGCGGGGCGGGACCTCAGCGCAGCGATTTCTTTGCTCAGGGCGTCGAGGCGCGTGAGCAATTCATCGTGACGCTTATCGGCAATGGATGGGTCTTTGCCTTCGATGTAGAATGAGCCATTCGGCTCGAGTTCGCAGTGGTGAACTTCGTGGATATGCTCGAAGCCCTGGCGATGGATGACTTCGATGAGTTCCTCGCGGGTGAGTGCCTCGGTCTTTAGCGCCTTGTTATCGATCTGGCCGTCTCGGACAAGAACGACGGCGCGGCCCTCAAGCGCTCGCGTGAGCTTGGGCGACCGAAAGAGCAAGCGGACTACGAACCAGTTGATGGCAAGCAGGCTGAATGCGCCGATTACGCCGCCAGTGACGGAGTTGTCATCGCCGATGATCGCGTTCTGCACGGTATTCGAGAGCGATAGCAGGACGACGAGGTCGAAGGGATTCAATTGCGCAAGTTCGCGCTTGCCGAAGATCCGCAACAACAGGACGAGCACGAGATACACGACGATCGGGCGCAGGAGTTTTTCGAGGATAGGGATGGGCACGTGGAACATGCTGTCGAACATCGGAGTAAGGATCATGCAGGGAGGATAGCGTGCATCAGTGCTTTCTCTCCAGCCTTAATGTGAGATCGACGGTTCGCGTATCGTCATTTGGTCGCATGACATATTTGACATCAACGGTTGCGAATACCCGCTCTAACTTCGGATTGACGTTGGTGGTGGCAAAGAATCCGAGAATGGAGCCTTCATTGAACACTGCGCCGGGAGGCATCTTCCACGCCGCCAGCATCATGGTGCGCAGTTCGTCGCTGACATTTTCAATATTCAGCGTGCCCATGTTGTAAGCGGGTCCAGGAAGGACCGTAGCAACGTAGCTTACCGTGCCGTTGTTTCGATCAAGTGTTGGAGTGGCATCGACTTTCGCTCTGATAAATCCATGATTGTGATACTGGCGCTCGAGGTAGAGCCAGTTGGCACGGATGTGTTCACCGTCGGCAGGGTCGCCTGGATGGATATGGGATTGGCGATCGAAGTCGGCCTGATTGACCACGAGGCCGGGGTCCAAACGGATTTCTTTGACCTTGTAACGGATGCCCGGCGTAACTGATACCGAGAAGGGGATCCGAATCGCATCGAGTGCAATGGATGGAACGGCCGACGGATTGGCTTGAACAGCAGCTTCCAGATAGCCCTGATCCTGGTAATACAGCCGAATGTTCGTCGCGATCTGTTCGGGACTGCCGTCTGAGTCGTAGCTCGAGCCCGAAAGTCTTGCAAGGATCGGAAGGACTTTGGGATCAAGCGGCGCGGAATTCTCTGGAGTGATGTCGCCGACGAGGACCGGGGGGTTTGTGATCGAAAAGCTTACGGCAGTGATTTTGCCTGACTTCCGATCGGCAACCGGCGAGGCAAGAACAGTTGCCTTGATTCCCTGGGCCGTCAGCATTTGCTCTAACGCTGCCCGTACAGTCTCGGCAAGGCCGCCTTCACTGGGAAGCTTGCCATGGTAGAGAGAATATTTCTGGCGGAGTTTCGCGTCGAGTTGCGGACCAAGTGCAAACGGCAAGTTGCTGAGGTGTATGGGAACGATCTGCTCGGCCGGTGTGAGTTGGAATATCAGATCTTGCCCGTCGAACTTGAAGGCTAGACTCGCGAACATTCCCGTGTCCAGGAGGCTTTTGGAGACATCGTTGATCTGCGCATAGGAGAGGGTGTCCCCTTTTTTTAATCCTGAGGCGGCCAGCAATTCCTCGTTGGAATATTCTGGATCTCCGTTGAACTGGATAGATTTGGGCACGAACTTCTGAGCGTGCGCAGAGACGGATGAGCACAGCAGGGCGGCGACGACGACCGGGATCAACTTGGGGGGCATGGCAGGACAAGGTTAGCAAACGGAAAATTAAAGTTGAGAAATAATCATGCACCTCTTTTGCAGTATTGACGCAGATTTGCAAACAGCCTTCAGGGACTGGGGTTGTGCATAGCTGCATGCAGTTCGCGTTTGCGAGGACGACTTTGATTCGCGCATGCGATAGAATCCGCTGAAGCGATGCTTTCCCGAACGCCGGGGAAGCTTGCGAGATAAGAAGAAGGGAAGCAACTGCGAATTGACCCTGAACGATAGCACGGTATTTGTTGAACTGGCGCCTTTCCGCATTGAGCCGCGGTTTGTTGAGCGGGTGTGGGGATGGAAGGATTTGCATCCGTGGTATGACCGCGTGGCAGAGAAGGAGCCTATCGGCGAGGTGTGGCTGACCGGCGACGATTGTTGCGCGGCGACAGGCCCGTACGCCGGAAAAACGCTCAGATCAATCTTCAGGGAGAGGCCGGAGGCGATGCTCGGCGGCGGCGGTGCATCGTCAAGTGACTCGCCGCTTTTGATCAAAGTTCTATTCGCTCGTGAAAAGTTGAGCGTGCAGGTTCATCCCGATGATCGACTCGCGCAAAAGTACGGCGAACCGCGGGGCAAGACCGAGTGCTGGTACGCATTAGCGTCGGAACCTGGGGCGCAGGTGGCACTCGGGCTGAAGCCCGGCGTCACGATGGATGAGATAAAGGCCGGCATCGAAGGCGGAACGTTGGAGCAGAGTTTGAATCTACTGACGGTTCGCGCAGGCGACATGATGTATGTAGACGCGGGAACGGTGCACGCGATCTGGCCCGGATCGGTGCTGCTGGAGACTCAGCAGAATTGCGATCTGACCTACAGGATGTATGACTACGGTCGTGGGCGCGAATTGCACATCGAGAAATCGCTGGAAGCAACGCGTTTGAGGACTGCTGCGGGTAAAGTCCTGCCGAAGACTCTGGAAGATCGTACCGTGCTGGTGGACAGCCCCTACTTCTCCGTTGAGCGAATCCCTGTGGAGGTGAGCCGATCGAGCAAGAGCTTGCAGCGCGCCAACCAGGACAAACCGGGGTTGGCATACCTGTTTGCTGCTGCGGGAAGTGGTCGGTTAAGCAGTCCGAGTTTCGGCACCGTAGAACTGCCGCCATGCGGCATCATCGCGGTTCCGGCATCATCGCCGTTGTTTTCAATTCAGGACATGGGTGAACTTGATCTGATCTTGATTACTGCACGCACGCCTGGGACCGTCGCATGACGGGAGAAAATTGGCGGGAGTCTGTGGTCGAGTACATTCGGGCAGAGGCGCGCCCTGAGGACAAATTCGGCCACCAACCCAGACTCTACACATTGGCAAAAAAGATTGGCAAGAACCTTAAATACGACGACGATATTCTGTTTGCAGCGGTGTGGCTGCATGACCTTGGAGTGTTTTTGGGACACCGCCCGCAAGATTTAGAGCAACTTTCCCACTGGGATCACGTTCCATACACCATTAGTAAAAGCAGGGAACTTTTGATCGAATGGGGTTTTCCCACTGAGAAACTTGAGGGCGTCGCGGAAGCGATCAGACATCATCAAGCCAAGGACGATCCTGCTACCGTGGAAGGAGCGCTGCTGCGGGACGCGGACATCCTCGAACAGTTGGGTGCGGTTGGTATTTTGAGAGCAGCGGTCAAGGTTGGTCGGGATACACGTTACCCAAGTTTTAGTTCAATTTTGCCCGTTTTAACTGGCGCAGTTAACCATTTGGCACATGAGACGCGTCTAACAGAATCAAAGGTAATGGCTGAATCAAGAGCTGAGATGCTACGCTCGTTTTTAACTGCCCTGCAGGACGAAGCTGGCGATATGCTTCACTAAGTTAGCTACTTTCCCGCCGTGCAAGCCAGCGGCCTGCAACACGCTATTGGAATAGGCTTGCAGACTTGGACAGGTGTCCATCACCTTCCTGGTTCTGAGGATACCCGAGGGATTGGAATTTCCCACAAGGAGAAGAACATGCGACGGAAGTTGATGATGGCTCCGATTCTGGTTTTATTTTTTATGGGAGCGGGATTGAAGGCACGGGCGCAGGTGACCTACTCGGCCGAAGAAGGTAAGCTGCCCTTTACGGTTGGTGCGGGCGTAACCGATATTTCGGATGATTGGGGATACGAAAATCCGCGTCAAGTTGGCATCACGATGTGGGTTGATTGGCGTCTGCCGTTTATGCCACCTGTTTTGCAGGGACTCGGAATCGAATTTGAGGGCCGCGACGTTAATTACGCAACTCCCTCGAATCTGCCAGGTCATCGCATGGATACCGGTCTAGGCGGTCCCGTCTATCAGTGGCGGCGCAAAAGCAGGGTTCGTCCCTTCGCGAAATACCTGATGGGTATCGGCAGTATCGATTTTCCAAATGGAACGACTTACAGTCACGACACGCGTGCAGTATTCGAGCCGGGCGGCGGAGCCGATGTGCGCGTCTGGAAGAGCTTTTCAGTCAGAGGTGAATACGATTATCAATTCTGGCATCAGATTTTCGGTCCGCACGATTTAACTCCAAATGGCTACACCTTCGGTGCGGTCTACGATTTCGGTCTTCGTTCGCGATAAGACGTCATAGTCAAATCAAATTTCAACTAAAGAGGGCGCCTTGGGCGCCCTCTTTAGTTATGCACACAAGGATACGTGTGTGAACGTTTCGCGTTCGATTTCTGCGTCAGCAGTTTATCTTCAGATTTGCCGCACATCATGTCTTACGTGGAAAGAACATGATCGAGACTCCACCAAGTGAGCGTAAGTTTGCCAACTCCGGACGCGACTGGGCATTGCGCGGTTTTATTTTCCTTGTCTTTCTCTTTTTTGGCTCAGCCAAATTCAAGTCTGATGCGAACACGCCCTGGGTAGTGCTGTACAACCAGATTGGCTTTGGGCAGTGGTTTCGCTACGTTACGGCGGTGATCGAACTTGTCGGTGCATTTCTGGTGTTGATTCCGCAGACGGTGATGGCTGGGGTACTACTGTTGGGTTGCACGATGACGGGCGCCATGTTCGTCAACGCGGTGGTGTTGCATAGATTTGTAGATGCGTTCTTTCCGTTTTCAATTCTGTGCGGGCTCATTGCCTTCGGAGCGCACCGGCGGCGAGTCTGATTGTATCTTTCGCTCCAAATGACGACGCGTCCATATACCAGGGATCAACCGCTGAAACGGGTTACTCTGCGGGCTAAGGCAGATCGAGCGGGCGCGGCGCGAACAAGTCGTCGAAAGTCGGACCGACAATCGTGTGGGGTATGCAATGACGTGGTGCAGGGAAAGCCGCCGCGTAGGAACGCGTGACATGCAGCCTGTCCATGAAGACATAGCGCGTGCGGACGCCGTTCAAGAGCGAGGGTAGCTGCGCGGGAATGCGTTCACGATCGACATAGATCACGAGAGCGGCCTCGCGAGGATTGTCGAGGCTCTGACCGATGCCGACAGCGAAGAATGCAGAATTTTGCTGCATGAGCTTGCGCGCGAGCAGGCGCTTTGCCTGGAGTGCCGGTGTAAGCGCCGAAGCTGCCAATGGGCGTAAACCTGCAACAGTCGCCGTAGTGGGTGCGGAACCGAGGGAGACGGAGTGGGCGGTGGCGGGAATGACGATGGTGCGCACGTTTTCGATGGCTGACGGAACGGACGGAGTGAGATTTTCATCTACGTAGACGATCAACGCGGCAGATCCGGGTTCGTCGCTGCTCTTTCCCGCTGCAACGCCGAGGATTCCGGTGGACGGATTTACGAGTGCGCGTCCAGCAGCTAGCGCCGCCTGTTGACGAGCGAATTCAGAGTTAGATAATGCGCGTGCCTGCGCTGAGGAAATGGTGCTATCGCCGTAGTTGAGACAGCTGACCTCATGATCCGTCGTGCCAACGAAAGAAAAGCTGGAATCTCCAGGCAATTGCGTGCTCAGGGCATTGAGTACATCAGGCGCGGGATTGGCGATGCCGTGGCTAACGCCGGCGGCGTCAATTCCGCCGGCAAAGAAGAGGCCAACAGGCTCGGCATTCGCGCTGTCGACGATCAATGCGCCGGAATCGCCGGCATCGCTGAAGTGATCTCCGCTGACTGAGATCTGATTCGTAAACAACTTGGTGAGATAAGGCTTGGTTTCAGCGCAGTCGCGGTAGTAGTCGACGGAAACATCAAGATCAAATGCTGTAACGCGGCCGCAAGTCAGGCCAGTTGTACGACCGCTTTTGGCAACACGTAACTGTAGGGTTGCGCTTTCCCCTTTGCCTTCAGTGGAAGAAATGCCTGGAGGGGCCGCCCCGAGCGATCCATCGGTTTGACGTACGCCTAGTTCCAAAATGCTGCCGGTCGTGTCGACAGTATGAGAGGCAACTCCCGCGATGGCGGCATCGACGTTGGTTTGCGGTGAATGGAGTGGCAGCCATGCGGTGAGCGCGGCAACCGGAACAGTGCCCGCGCCGTCCCCATTCGGGGTGCAGTTGTTATCGATGAGGCCCGGCTGGACGACGGTATCGCCGACGGCGGCGTGATCACTGCGCGCGAGAACATGATTGTTGCTCAGCAAATACTGGCGTCCACTCGAGTCCTGCACAAGGGCGCCGAGGGTTCCGCTGCAGCAGTCAAGGATGGTGTTGCCTTTTTCGTCGAAGTCATTGTTGTTGCCGCCAGAGCTGCCGAGCAACATAGGCGCGGACAAAGAACCTTGATGAGTGGCGGGATTGCTGGAAACGCCTACAGTATTGAGAAGAACGGCAGTTTCGATTTTTGCGGAGGAACCTGGGAGGGTTGCCACCACGTAAGTGACGCCGGTCGAGACCGTGGCTGGTGCAGTATAAGTAACGGAACAGGTGGTAAAAGAGTGCCGAGTGCGCTGGCAGGATGTGGCGCTCAATGTGCCTTCGCCACCGCTATCGCCGGACGGGGAATTCGAGAGCGCAAAGTGGATTTCTCCTGCGCCGCCTGCCTCGGCAAGGAAGCCGGTCACGGTGACGGCTCCGCCGGCCCCCACGGCGGCATTCTCAGGCGTGAGCGGTTGCAGGAATCCTGGCGTCAATGTGAGAAGTGAGGTGGCACGGATGCTGGGGTCTGATTTGAGCGCTGCTGTGATCATGATCTGGGCACGATCGGCGCTGAGGTAGTTGGGTGGGGTGTACTGCCCATTGGCGGAGATGCGGCCCGCTCCGGAAGCAGGATCTCCTCCACTTACGGACCAAGTGACCGGCGCCGAGCCACCACTGTTGAGCGTCGCTGAAAACTGGTGGACGGGGCTCGCATGGTCATTCAGGGAGTTGCAGCCGTTGCAGTTGGTGTCGATTAGCGCCGTGCCTGGCGAGATCGAAAACGCAGCATTCGCAGATGATGAAGCAGTGACCGGGCCTGCTCCGCAACCGGATAGAAGTGCGGTCCCGGCGACAAGAAATGCCGAGGCGAGTTTGAGGCCGCCACAGCGGAGGGAAAAATGCGCCCGCGTGCGCGGAAGTAGCTGGTGCCTAACGGCTTGTGTCGCGAGCGGCAATTAGACAGATGTCCTTTGGATGAGTAATGGTCCGTCGGCTTCGACGGGGTCGCAGATTTAAGGTTAGCTCTTCCCGGCTCGAGTGGAACTTTACCCGCAGCCGATTTGATCAAATCGTAACCTTCAGGCGAGTTCTGGTCCGGCAACTGCCCGCAATGCAACGACCCACAAAGCACGATTCCAGACGCCAGCGGCATTGTAAGGAAGACCGCTTCCTGTACTGAAGTGGGACGCCCAGCACCCAAAAGGGCCATCTTCAAAACCCCTAAAGTACCCTAGGATGATTGTCATAGTTACCTCTGTGTAAATATTTGGTTACCTATGGTGCAAAATGAAGAAAAAAAGAATCTTACCGTCATTCATAGATAAGATCCCCGGCCGAGCAGTTAAGGGTTTGCAGATTTTGGATACGTTCAGCCGCGGTGGGGCTCGGCGTCTTCTAGCGGAGGAACGCGGACAAGCAGCGATGGTGATTTGCATCTTCCTCGGCTTGTTTCTAATGGGCTTTTTGGCGCTTGGTCTGGATGTGGGGTATCTGTTTCACGAGAGGCGGATGGCGCAGGCCGCAGCCGACGCAGCCGCTGTTGCTGCTGCCGAGGAGGCCAATTCGGGGAACTCTTCCAACGAACAGACGGTCGCCAATGCGATGGCGAGGATTAACGGATTTGATCCCAATGCAACCATAAATCCAGCCACCGTCACGCTTAGGACTCCGACATCCGGGAATTATTCGGCGTCATCCAGCTACATTGAGGCGGACGTTTCAAAACCTATTCCCACTTTCTTTCTTTCTGAATTCGAGCACAGCGCCACCAGCGTAACAGTTGCCGCCCGCGCAGTTGCGGGCGGTGGATTGAGCAGCCCGACCTGTATATGCCTGGAGGCGCCGACGGGACCCGGGTTGAGCATGAGCAATAACGCGCAGATCAACGCCACTCAGTGCGGAGTGACGGTCGATTCCAATAGCGGCAATGCCGTTGGTCTCACGGGGAGCGCCACCCTGAACTCACTCTCACTGGGGACGGTGTCGAGCTCTTGGAATAACGGCAACAACATCAACAACAATGGCCTGATCACTTCCTCGACCAAGATCGTCCAGGGAATTACAACGCAGTGCAAGCCGACGATTACGGCGCCCACGCTTCCCAACGGGCTACCGTGCTACAGCAATCCGATTCAGGGCTGGACCGCGGCAAACAACTATACAGGCGTGTACACTCTGCCATTGGCCGGCGAGACCGTGATCAACAATACGGTTTGCTTCAGCAGCCTCAATACCAGCAATGCCGCCTCGGTGACACTTTCGCCCGGATACACCTACTACATTCAGGGAGATTTCACTACCGGAGGTGGCGCACCCGTCACGGGAAACGGGGTCCAGTTGTATGTAGGTGGCAATGTGAGTTTCACCAATGGCGTGACTGCCAAACTATCGGCTCCGACGGTCAGTGGCGTTCCTCAGACACTTCTCTATGCGATGGGGAACAACGTCACCATTCAAGGGGGCTCGAATACCAGCATCTCCGGTCTCGTCTACGCGCCGAACGCAGCAGTAACGCTTAATAACGGAACGGGCACGACGCTGACGATGGACTTTGTGGCGCAGACTCTTTCCATGTCAGGCGGAGCAACCCTCAACAGCTATTCAATATCGAGTTTAGGAACTCTTAATTTATCTGTCGCCAAACTAGTGGAATAAGGACGGGAAGCATGATTTATTTTTCGCGATCATTCAATTTTCATTCGCTTATTGCCGGATTACGGAAGCATTGCAAAGACAATGCCGGCAACGCTGCGCTGGAATTTGCTCTTGCATTTGGAATGTTTGGAACGCCAATGCTTTTGGGAAGCTCAGAGCTTGCGCTGTTAATTTATGACTCGATTGAAGTCTCGAACAGTGCCCATGCCGGGGCTATGTACGGCATGATGAGTTCGACATTTGCTGCCGATACCGCCGGGATTCAAAAAGCCGCGCAAGCAGAGGCGGCCGATTTTGGCACCAGCGTGACGGTGACGCCGACCAGCTACTATGCATGCTCCAACGCTGTGGATGGGACGCAGTACGCAACAGAGGCAGCGGCATCCGCTGTATGCCCAGCGAATGCGAGCAATCATTATCTTCAATTTGTGAAGGTTGTTGCGAGTATGAATATTACTCCACCGGTGCAGTGTCCCGGACTTCCCAAGACTTGGGTGGTAAACGGAACTTCGGTCATGGAAGTTCAGGAGTAATTATGCGAAGACCTGCATGGTGGCTGAGCGTTGCCCGTTCTGTTCGTGGCAGGTGGAATTGTTTTGTGCCCTTCGCAGGATTGGGTGATTCGATTGAATCAGCGCCTGGTGATCGGAACTCCAATGAGTGCGGGCAAGCCATTGTTGAAATAGCGATCGCGTTACCAGTCATTGCGGCGTTCGCATTCGCAATGATCGAGCTTTGCCTGGCGTTTTATTCATATTGCATGATCTCGGAATCTGCGCGTGAAGGAACGCGCTATGCGATTGTTCGTGGAGCGACATGCCAGACGAGTACGGGTGCATCGTGCACAGCATCGGCAGCTACACTGAATGGCGTGGTAACGCAACTCGGGTGGCCGAATCTTGGCAACGGTACGATGAGCGCTAACACGACCTACCCAGATGGAAACGAGAATCCCGGCAGCCGCGTGCAAGTGGTGGTAAGTTACGTATTCCCCTACAATATTCCCTTTGCACCGAAGGGAACGATACACATGTCAAGCACTTCGGTGATGTATATCGTGCAGTGAACATTTTGCCAAATGCTGTTGCTGCGGCAGAAGCGACTGGAAGAGTGCGATTCAGCGCCTGGGAATGCCTATGGATTCGTTTGTTTTTTAAATTCAAAGACGCATGGACGACCCACAATTCCCATTCCCTCATTCCTCGTTCCAGCGCCCTCCGTTTCCTTGAACTGTGCTTTCACGTCGTAGCTGTAGTCTTCGCCTTTGTGAGCGAAGACGCCGCGGGCGTATTGTCGCGAGGCAACGATGCCATTCGCAGCGAACTTGGCGTTGCCGTTGTCGGCAATCCTGCCTTCGAGACGCAGATAGCCTGGCTCTCCGACCGTGCCGTGTTCCCCGATGAAATTGTTGTTCTGAATCGTCGCAGGAAACTCCCACGTGTAGCCCAGAGTGCTTCCCTTAGGGGGACACGTAAGTTTAGTGAGCCAATGACCGTCGAAGCGATCCATTGCGAATGACGTTGCCGATGAGAGCAGTAAGATGGCGACAAAGCGAGGCACAAGTGCTTTCCTCATGTGCACTACTCCTTCGGGGGGAACACTTTAACAGGTTGATCTTTCGTTTGGATGTGATCCAATGCGAACGCCCTGGCGCGGACATCCCGGAACAGTGATGTATCGTCAAAGCGGATGACTGGGAGCCTGAATAACGTGGCTGAACTGATTGCCGTGCAAGGCGACATTACAACGCAGCGGGTGGATGCGATTGTGAATGCTGCGAATACATCGCTGCTGGGAGGCGGGGGCGTGGATGGAGCGATCCATCGCGCTGCGGGACCCGAACTGCTGGCGGAGTGCAGGAAGCTTGGAGGCTGCAGCACTGGGGATGCAAAGGCGACTCCTGGATTTCATTTGCCGGTGAAGTGGGTATTTCACGCGGTGGGTCCCGTGTGGCAGGGCGGCGGACGGGACGAAGATGATCTGCTGGCGAACTGTTACAAGCGCTGTCTCGAACTGGCGAAAACACATCAAGTAAAGACGATCGCCTTTCCGGCGATCAGCACGGGTGTGTATCACTTTCCACCGAAGCGGGCAGCGCACATTGCCATCGATACGGTCAGGGAATTTGTCGAGAAGAGCGGCGTTGAGGTAGTACGATTCGTTTGTTTCAACGCGGAGACGCTGGCGATTTACGAGCAGTTTCTGGCAGAGCCTCCCCTTAAGCCGGTAGCTTGAGTTCCTGCTGCCTTCGCGGACAACAAATCAAATCAGAAGGATCGAAGATGGAATATGTGAATCTTGGCAAGACCGGTCTCAAGGTATCGCGCATTTGCCTGGGCTGCATGACCTATGGGAAGCCTCCTGCTCCGGGGGAGAACAAGGGCGGACGGCACCTGTGGGCGCTGAATGAGGAAGAGAGTCAGCCATTTTTGCGTCAGGCGCTTGATCTCGGGATTAACTTTTTCGACACGGCAAATGTGTATTCAAGTGGCGACAGTGAACGCGTCGTCGGCAAATTTCTGAAGGCCAATACGCAGCGCGAGGCAGTGGTTATCGCCACGAAAGTTCATGGCGTGATGCGCGATGAGCCGAACGGGCGCGGATTGTCGCGCAAGGCAATCCTGTTCGAGCTCGATCAAAGTCTGAGCCGTCTGGATACGGATTACGTTGATCTTTATCAGATTCATCGCTGGGATTATGAAACGCCGATCGAAGAAACATTAGAGGCCCTGCACGACGTGGTGAAGGCGGGAAAGGTGCGATACATCGGAGCGTCGTCGATGTTCGCATGGCAGTTTGCGAAGGCGCTCTATCTTGCGAAGCTGCATGGGTGGACGCGGTTCGTAAGCATGCAGAACCATTACAACCTGCTGTATCGCGAAGAAGAGCGGGAGATGATGGGGCTGTGCGCAGAGGAGCAGATTGCGGTGATTCCATGGAGTCCGCTAGCGCGAGGACGGCTGACGCGCGCCTGGGCTGCAGAGACAACGAAACGCTCGGAGACGGATCGATTCGGAAACACGATGTACTCGCGCACCGAGGAGGACGATCGCAAAGTTGTCGACCGCCTGGGTGAGATCGCAGAAAAGCGTGCGGTGCCGCGTGCGCAAGTGGCGCTGGCGTGGCTGCTGAGCAAGTCGGTTGTCACCGCGCCGATTGTTGGTGCGACCAAACCACATCATTTGAAGGACGCCGTAGCTGCGCTCGACTTCAAGTTGACGGCAGAGGAGATTGCCGCACTGGAAGAGCCTTACACGCCGCATCCAGTGTTGGGTTTCAGCTGAGGACCTGCGACGACGGATTGAGCGCTCTCCTTGCCAGCGCTCCAACAGATGTGAAACTGACAAAACAAAGGAATGGACGAGTTGCCATGAAACTAAAAACGCTTTCATCGTTTGGAGCAATTCTCTCCGCTACAGTTTTTCTCTTTGCGTCCGCAATGACCCCGGTTCAACTAGCTTCAGCACAAACGGCCGGAGCTCGCCCGTGTGATCTCTACGCCACAGCGACTCCTTGCGTTGCCGCTATCAGCACGACACGCGCTTTGTACAAGTCATATTCCGGCCCGCTCTACGAAGTCACTCGGGCGTCAGACAAGACATCGACCAGCATCGGCCTACTCCGCGATGGGTTCGCCAATGCTGCCGCGCAGGACGCGTTCTGCGCCGGCACCTCCTGCACTATAACCAAGATCTACGATCAGTCACCGAACCACAATGACCTCACGCCCGCGCCTGCTGGTGGCGCTGCTCATGGCCTGGGTCCCAACGGCTACGACATACCGGCCGTGGCGAATGCTCTTTCGCTGGTGGCGGGGAAGCACAAGGTTTACGGCGTCGCGATCTCTCCGGGCATGGGATACCGCAACGACAGTGCGAAGCAAACAGCAGTTAACGGTGCGCCCGAGGGTGTCTACATGGTTAGCTCGGCTCTCAATCTGAACGAGAAGTGCTGCTTCGACTTCGGCAACGCCGAGACTAACAATCTCGATAACCAAGCTGGTCATATGGACGCCATCAACATCATGTGTCACGGCAACCCATGCAGTCCCGACGCAGGACTCGACATGGAGGATGGAATTTATGGCCATCTCAAGGTGCCCGCCGGCACCACTTTCGTCACAGACATGGGCGCGAGCGACGGGCAGCATAGCTTCGCCATTTATCAAGGAAACGCGCAGGCGGGAGCGTTAACCTCGACCGGCGTGATTCCGCTCCCCAAGGGCTATCAACCAATGAAGCAGGAGGGAGCGATCATCCTTGGCATCGGTGGCGATAACAGCAACTGGGCGAGTGGCTATTTCTTTGAAGGTGTGATGACGAAGGGAATGCCGAGCGCGAACGCGATGGAAGCGGTGCAGCGCAACATTGTCGCGGCTGGTTACAGCGGCGAACTAAAGCGTTAAGACCCTCACTCCGCTCGCAGGATCTCGGTGGGGTCTGTGCGCAGTGCCCGAAGCACGGCAGGAAGCGTCGCAAAGAGCGCAGTCAGCAGAATGGCACACGCCGGCAACGCGATCATATCCGCGTCGGTTGCTTTCACCTGGTAGAAAAGCGACGCGACATAGCGCGCCGCGCCGAATCCGAGCGCGACGCCGGCGCAACCTCCGAGCGCGATCATCAGGAAGACATCGAGAGTCACCAGCCGCACGATGCCTGCCCGTGTCGAGCCAATCGCCATGCGAATACCGATCTCGCGGCGACGCTGGAGGACGGAGTAGTTGAGCACAGCGTAGAGTCCGATTCCGGCGAGCAGCAGCGCGACAACCGCAAAGAATCCGGCGAGCGTAGCGATCATGCGTTCGCGAATAGTCTGGTCGCGGACCAGATCGAGCTGCGTGGTGATGTTCGAGACGCGAAGTCCATTGTTGCGCTGCGCGATGAGCTGTCGGAGAGAGTTAGCGAGGGCAAGCGGGTTTTGGCCGCCGGTGTGAATGATGAAGGTGGCGAAGCTAATGGCACTGGGAGAGGATTTGTCATCGATTGCGTTGAAGGGGGCATAGAAGACGGCGCGGTTGGGCTCGCGCAAATCGTGGTCCGGAATGTCAGGGGTGACACCGATGATCTTGTTAAGAGGCTGATTGGCGCCGCGTTCAAATGTGCGGCCAATGGGATCTTGTCCGGGAAAGAATGTCCTGGCAAAAGTTTCGTTTACGATGGCTGCTCCAGGCGAGACGTCATCAGCGCTAAAGTCGCGGCCCGAAATCACGGGGATCTTCATCGTCGCGAGCCAGCCGGGAGACACATTCAGGAAAAATGCTGGAGTCGGACTGGGCGGCGCGCCGTTGATGGAGATTTCGCTGTTGATTTTGATGCGTCCAAGCAGTGGCCAGCCCGAGATGGCGACCGAGTCCACACCCGGAGCGGCGCGAAGCGCCTCCGCGGTTTGATTCCAGACGACGGGGAGCTGGCCTTTGCCGGCAACGGTTTCAAGCAGCAGCAGTCGGTCGGTGGAGAATCCCAGGGGACGGTTCTGCAGGCGTTCAAAGGACGTGACAAAAAGCGAAGACAGAAAAAGGACGAGGCAGCAGAAAGCGACCTGGAGAGCAATGGCTCCATGCATGAGACGGCGCGGCGAGTGCGGATCTTCACTACCCTTGAGCGCCGCAACCGGCCTGACGGCAGAGACACGCAGAGCAGGAAGCAAGCCAAGCACCAGGACGACCAAGATGATGAGTCCGAAGCCGAAGAGTAGCACACGCCAGTCGGCAGAAAGGGCGAGGCGCGCCGGGTTGTCAGGCGGATTCACCAGGCTGAGCACAAAGGGCGCTGACCATGCCGCAAAGAATGCACCAAGAGCGGAAGCCAGCAAGGCGAGCAGCGCGCTCTGCGCGAGGATGAGCTGGACGAGGCGACGCCGGCCGGCGCCTATCGAGATTCGCAGCGCCATCTCCTGGGCGCGAGCAGCCGCTTGGGCGGTCATCATGTTGGCCACGTTGACGCAGGCGATGATGAGGACCAGAGCAACCATGAGGCCGAGGACGCTGAGTAACCGACGATATTCCTTCTGGAGATCGGAGATGCCCGCGCCAGCGGAATTGAAGACGAGCGTTTGATTGAGAAAGCGTTCGACAGAATCTTTGGTCTCGCCGCGGTAACACGTGGAACATGCGCTACCGAACGCACGGTTGACAGCGGTGAGGTGTTGCCGCATTGGCTCGAGTGTGGTTGCCGCGTTCGCGCCGGGTTTCAGCATCAGGAAGATGTGGTGCCAGTCAGCTCTTTCCTCGCTGGCCATCCCGTTCATGCTGAGGGGCAGAAAGATGTCGGTGACAGTTCCCGTTTCGGTTCCAGTGAAATCGTGAGGACCGACGCCGATGATTTCGAAGTTCTGGTCGCCTACATGGAGCGAGCGGCCGAGGACATGGGGATCGCGGCCGAAGCGATGATTCCAATAGTCCCAGGAGAGGACCGCATAGGGACTGGTGCCGGGTCCGCGATCGTCAGCGGGGATAAGAAGGCGACCGAGCGCAGGCTCAAGGCCGAAGACCGGGAACATGTTGCCGGAGACATAAACGACGTGAGCCTTCTCGATGGCGTCGTCGGTGGACCCGCTGGTTGCCCAGGTGATGTCAGTGCGGTCTGCGTCGCTAATGGCAATCAGCTCGGCCTGGTCCTTGACGGCATCGCGCATTAGTTTGAACTCTGGTGTAGCCCAGTGGTCATCCTCAACAGGCCTGCCGTATAAACCGGTCATCTTGCGGGAAAGGACGTAGAGATTGCTGGAACCGGAAATAGGTAGCGGCCGCCACAGCAAGGCATCGATAAGGCGGAAAGCGCCGACACAGGAGCCGATGCCGAGGGCGAGCGAAAGCACAGCGGCAGCGGATGTGAGCTTATTGCGGCAGAGCTGCCGCCAGCCGAAACGTACATCGGCAAGAACCGACTCAAGCCAACCGGCGGCACGAATGCTGTGACTTGCCTCGCGGGTCCGCAGCGTCGAGCCGAATGCGCGATACGCTTCCTTCGGATCGCGTCCTGAAGCAATCGCTTCATCAATATGCAACTGCAGCTCTTCGTCGATCTCGCGGTTCAAGCGCTCTCCGCGCACGGCATTAGAAATACGCGACCATAACGACATGTCATGCCTCCCGGAGAACCCGATTGATGGCCAGGCTGACTGACTGCCAGCGCGACTCTTCAATGCCCAGCTGTTTTTTGCCGGCGTCGGTCAGTTCGTAAACACGAGCGCGGCGACCGGTGTCGTTCTTGATCCACTCCGCGCGAATCCAGCCTGCTTCTTCCATCCGATAGAGTGCAGGGTAGAGCGAACCTTCCTCTGCGCGCAGCACCTCGCCGGATGTGTTGGCGATAGCCGCCATGATGGTGTAGCCGTGGAGTCGCGGGCGCCGCGACAATATTTTCAGCACCAATAAATCCAGCGAACCTTGCAGAGCGTCGGTCTTTGCCATACTTAGATGTCTTTATATAGATATCTAAGTATCAATGTCAAGCAAGTAGATTTAGGCCGACGCGCTCATCGCAAA